>JAITLI010000150.1 GCA_031277975.1 Azoarcus sp. | reverse complement strand
TGGCGGCTATCGCGTCAATCCCTACGTGGTCAAGGAGATTCTGGATGTCAACGACAGGCTGCTCGCCCGTGTCGATCCGCCGGTCGCCAGCGAGAGCGCGCCGCGGGTCATCGACGCGCGCAACGCCTGGGTGATGGATTCGATGCTCCAGGATGTCGTGCGCCGCGGTACCGGCTTGCGCGCTCGCGCGCTTGGCCGCCAGGACATCGCTGGCAAGACCGGCACCACCAACGATTACATCGATGCCTGGTTCTGCGGCTATAACCCGCAAGTCGTCGCCGTCGCCTGGGTCGGCTTTCCGATGCCGCGCAATCTGGGCAAGGGCGAAACCGGCGGCACGGCGGCGCTGCCGATCTGGATCGACTACATGCGCACCGCGCTCAAGGGCATGCCGGAGACTTTTCTTCCCCGTCCGGAAGGTCTCGCCACCGCGCTCGCGGGCGATGGCAGCCGCGAGGATTTTTATTACGTCGAATTCCAGCCTCCAGAGCTGGAAGAGCCGCAAATGGAAGACGACCTGTTCGGCGAGCTATTCACGCCGCTCACCGTCGGCACGGGCAACCGCCGCGCCGCACCGCCCTCCCCTGTTTCGCAGACGAACCACCCGCCAGGACACACCGCCCCGGTGGAAGAGCGGGCGCTGATACCGCCTCCGTGAATCCGCTCCCGCCCGGCGCGCCGAAGGAGACGCCGCGGGCAGGCGCGCCCCCGGGGGAAACAGCGTCATGCATCCCGACCGCCTTCATCTGGCCCGCGCTTTCACCATCATCGCGCGCTTCTCCCGATAAAGCGCTTTCAGTTCGATTGCCCGGCGTCCGCCCGGGACATCGCTTCGCCTTTTCCTTTCGCTTTTCCCTTCACCTCGTCGAAATTGAAAGTCGTGCTGAATTCCATTTCCCGCTCGAACGGCGGGGAGGGGAAAGGGCTGGAGCGGCGGATGGCGTCCAGGGCGGCGGCATCCAGATCGGGATGGCCGGAGCTTTTTTTGACGGCGGCGGAGCGGACGCTGCCGTCGGGGGCAATGGAAAAGCGCACGCCCGTATTGCCGGTCTCGCCCGCGAGGCGGGCGGCGAGCGGGTAACGCAGGTTGCGTTCCACCCGCTGTTTCATCTCCCTGCGGTATTGCTCGCTGATCGCCTGCTCCAGTTTCTCCCTGTCGGCCATGCGCTGCGCGACGCGGCGCTCCTCCTCTTTCGCCTCGCGCGGCGGCGGCGCGGGGCTGACCGCCGCCGGGGGCGGTTCGGGCAGCACCACGGCGGCGGGCCTGGGACGCGGCGGCCTGGGCTTCGGTTTCGGCGCGGGCGGCGCGGGTAGTGTGGGTAGTGCGGGCGGCGCGGCCCGCAGCGGCGGCGCGCCTGTCCGCGCCTCCTGCTCGCGCATGGCGATGATGCCGATGTCGTCGAGCGCCAGCGGCTTCCTCACGGGCGTTTCGGCCGGCGCGGCCCACATGACCAAAAACCACACCGAGACCGGCGCGAGGTGTATCAACAGCGAGCAAGCGAGCGCCGCCGGTAACGAAAACGTATGTTTCATGACCGCCGCGTCTCGGTCTGGATCGCCAGCTTCTGGAAACGCATCTCCTTGAGCAGATCGAGCACATCCACCGCAAGCTGGAATTGCACGCGCCTGTCCGCCCGCAGCAAGATGGGGCGCTCCCGCTTTTCCCCCGCCAGCCGCCCCTTGAGCGCATCGAGCGAGACCGCCTCGCCGCCATGGTGGATCTTGCCATCCACATCGATCTCCACGACCACCGGCGTCTCTTCCTCCTTCTGCGGCGTGGAAGACGCCTCCGGCAGATTGACCGGAATCTTCCCCGTGGCGATGAAGGAAGCCGTCGTCAACACGATGGTGAGCAACACCAGCATCACGTCGATCATCGGAATCACGTTCATGCTCTCGAAACCCGCCATGTCCTTCATGCTCATGATGAATCGCCTCCTTTCGCCGCCGCCGGGGGGGCGTCCGCCGCCCGCTGCCGCATCTCCCACTGGATCGTCAGCACCTTGGCGCGGCGCAGGAGGATGTTGTAGAGCACGACGGAGACCAGCGCCACCGCAATCCCCACCGCCGTCGCCTTCAGCGCCAACGCCAGCCCGGTCATGATCTCCCCCGTGTCGATGACCGCGCTCCGCCCCATCTTGTAGAACGCCAGCATGATACCGAGCACCGTGCCCAGCAGCCCGAGATAAGGCGCGTTGCTGGCGGTCGACGAAATCCAGGTCAGATGCCTGGAGAGCGCCAGTTCCAGCGCGCCCTCGTCCCGGTAATGCGCCACATCGAAGCGGCGATAAAAAGACAGACGCTCCAGCGCCACCCCCACCACGATCACCGACAGCGCCGCCAGCAGGGCGATGACCCCGTAGTCGACCAGATTCGAGAGCCAGTCCATTCCATTTCCTCCTTCAACATATTGATGCGGACATGCTGATGCGGACACGCTGATGCGAACGCGCGTCTCAGAACGACGCGCCGACCTGCAACAGCAGGTGCGTATCGCCATCCTTCTTCGCCAGGCGCTCATCCGGGCGCGCCCCGACCTTGTGCGCCACCTGCGCCCGCACGAAGAACGGCGCGCGCGCGGCGTAATAAGCGATCCCCACGTCCGCCGCGGTCACGCCGTTCTGCGTCACATACTCCGGACGCTCGAACCAGCCGCGCCCATAATCGGCGAACACCCCCACGGAATGCGACACCCCCGCCGCCGCCGGCAGGGCGCGGCGCGCCTCCACGCGGACGGTATAGGCGCTGTCGGCAGAAATACTCTCCCGGTAGGCCCGCACCCCGCCTGCGCCGGCGATGGACAGTTGCTCGCCGCCCCCCAGGCTCTTGCCCAGCGCCTGCTGCACCGCCAGCTCCGCATTCAGCCGCCAGGAACGGGACAGGGCGTAATCGAGCGCACCGGAAAGCATCAGCTTCCGATAATCCCCTTCCGTATTCGCGCCGCGGCGATTCTCCTCGCGCTGCGCCTCATCCTCGTAATGCAGCCTGCCGCCCGTATATTCCAGCGCCGCCACCCCGCGCGCCGCGCGCCCGAACACCTGTCCCCACTGCTCGAAGCGCACCCCGATCACGCCGCTCGTCATCTCCTTTTTCGTCACCAGTCCGAACAGGCCGAGATCATCGCGCAGGCGCCGGGAGGCGAAACGGGCGCTCAACGCCAGATTGCGCGCCTGCCCGCGCAGCGCCGCGTAGCGCACCTCCAGTTCGACGCTATCCACCGTGCCGGTCGCATCCAGCGCCTCGTACTGATCGCCCATCGCGTAATCCGAGCGGGCGGCGGACACCGCCGCCCCGAGCCGCGGCGAAACCGGCAACGCATACATCAGGCTGCCGCTGCCCGTATGGCGCGCATCGCCATATCCATAAATCCCCGAAAACGACAATGTGTCGCCCAGCCCCAGCGGCGAATAACCGTTCAGCCACACCCCCAGGCGGTTGCGCCCCGTATAGCGCGACCCCTGGTTGTCATAGACGGCGAAGCCCCCGAAGCGTTTTCCCGGGGGGAGAGTGATGTCCATGTCCATCGTCCCGGCCTGCTTGCCGGGCGTGGCGGAGACTTCCGGCAGGCGGATTCCCGGCAGATCGGAAGCCAGCAACAGCGCCTGCTCCAGCGTCTCGCGCCGCGCCGGTTCGCCCGCGGCCACCCCCGCGAAAATATCGCGCACCAGCCCGTCGCGCACCGCCGTCCCATTGTGCAGGCGCACCTCGCCGTAGCGCCCGATCACCACCTCGATGCGCAGCGTCCCGCCGCGCGCGTCCTGCGGCGGCAAATTCGCCTGCGCCAGATAGAAACCATGCGCATGATAGAGCGCCGTCACCGCGCGCACGGCGGCGTCGATCTCTGCCATGGTCAAATGGCGTCCCGCATAGGGCGCGAGCGCCGCCTCCACCTCCGCCGCCGCCAGCGGCTCCGGATGCTCGACACGGAAAGCGCGGATGAACAAAGTCTCCTCCGCCCCTTCCACCGCCGCCCCCGCGGCCGGGGGCTGCTCGGGCAACGGCAAGGATTCCTGGCGGGGCGGCTCCGGCGGCGGGCGCAAGGTCTCCGTCTCGCGCAGGATACTGCCCGCATCCGGCGGCGGCGCCTGCACCTGCGCCCACGCGGACAACGAAAAACAGACATGGCCCAGCAACAGGACCGCATGGCGAAAGGAAATGATCTTCCCTGGCATGGCGATACTCCTTCAAGAAACGATGGATGAAAACGAACGACCTGTTTTATTTGTCCACTGTGGAAAAACATTCGACCGGCGCGCCGCGAATCCAAAAGCGACGGACATTGCAAAAAACATAATCCAGACGCATGATTCCGTCCTCATCCCATCGCGGCGAGGAATCCCATGTCCCCCACTCCACACGATGCCCTCTTCAAGACCTTCCTCTCCCGTCCCGAGACGGCGCGCCACTTCCTCGAAATCCACCTGCCCGAGC
>JAITLI010000135.1 GCA_031277975.1 Azoarcus sp. | reverse complement strand
CAAACTGCACGCCGGCGGCGAAAAACTGAATCCGCAGTTATAGCGCCATTCGCGGTTTCCAGCCCTCGCCAACCGTCCCCCCTCACCCACCCAGCCGCTCCTCGCAATGTCGAGGGGGGGGGGAGGGCTTTTGCAATGACGGGTTTTTCCGATGGATTCCCCTTCCCCGCTTGCGGCGGGGGAGGGCTTTGTTCCATCTACGAGCCTTGCCGCTGCTGCCTGAGGCGCTGGCGCACGATTTCCAGTTCTTCGAGGTGGGTGCGTTCGGCGTGGAAGCCGTTTGCCATGGCGAGGATGGGTTCGGGCTTGGCGATGGCCCTGTCGCACGCCTTGATGAAATGCGCGGCCACATCCGGTTGCCACACCCAATCCGAAAGAGTTTCGAGGAGCGCCTGGTCATCTTCCGCGAAGGAGTTCTCCAGCGCGTTCATGTCCTTGTTGAACCCCCAGAGCAGCAGGTCCTTGAAATGCAGCAGGGCGGAAAGGCGGCTATCCTTGCACCAGTCGTCGAGCAGGGGGAGCACATCGAAAGCGCCATGCGCGAGCATGATGATGATATCGACGATGTTCTCGATATATGGCGCATCCGGAAAAAGCTCGCGGTCGTAATAGCGCGACAGGCAATGCGCAAAGAACGCCCGCGCCCAGGTTTCGAGCAACGCCCGTTCTTCCGCCGTCCAGGCGCTGCCGGCGAATATCAGGTGGCTCAGGGCGATTTCGGTCCAGAAATGCTCGAACTGGAAACGGCTGACGATTTCGAGATAGCGGGGCAGGAAATGCTTGATTTCCGCCACCGGCGTCTTTTCGGCATGGGCGGTGAAGTGATAGTGCCACAGAAGCTCGTCGGGGATGTCTCGCACCGCCAGCGCCTTGAGGCGGGACTGGCTTTCGCCGAGTTTGCAGAGAGGGCAAGAGCAACCCAGGTTTTCCGGGGCTGGATAAGCCGCGAACATCCGGTATGCGGATTCGACTAGATCGTTCAGCATGGCGCGGGTTCCACTCCAATTATGAAATTTCACCGGGAAAGGAGAGGAAGGATTCTACCTGTTGTCCAGACGAATGTTAATAGAATGTTAATAATTTTTCATAGAACTCCCGGATGTCCAGACTATTGAATCCGCAAACGCATACCGCGGCGCGGATCGCCGTGTTTTTGTGCACGCCTGACCCGCCAGGCGGATCCGCCCGGGTTGCCAACAGACATGTCGTCGCCTGGCTTTTCCCCCGCGAGAATGGATGATCGGTTGATACGGATTCGGGCCGCGCCAACCCGATTGCGCTGTTGGATGGGGAATACCGGGTCAGGCCGCCGCTGGCGCATCGCCGCCGTCCGTTGCCTGCTCTTCTTCCAGCGCGTGCCGCCAGTTTTTCATGATCGCCTTGAAAGCCTCCTGGTAGCCCAGCGAATCGGGGTAGACGCGAACGCGGGCGATCATGGCGAAAACCGTTTGCATGTCGGCCACGGTTTCGGCATCGACCGCCCACAGACTGGTGAGGTCGAAATGGCCGCAATTCACGCAATCCCACCACGCCAGCAGGAAATCCGCGACGATCATGCTCTGGTGCGTGCTTCCGTGGGCCATGGAACCGGCGGGCGTGTTCGAGTTGGCGATCTGTACCAGCCTGTCGAGCGCGGCGAGTTCGTCCGGGCGGGGGGGGGGGAAATCTTCGTGGGATATTTGTTCCATCGTGCATTCCTTGTTTCACTGTGCGTGCGCGTTTCCGTTCATTCGCCGCGCATTTGCGGAAACAGAATGACATCGCGGATCGCGGGACTGTCGGTCAGCAGCATCGCCAGACGGTCGATGCCGATGCCACAGCCGCCGGTGGGGGGCAGCCCGTATTCGAGGGCGCGGATGTAGTCGGCATCGTAGTACATCGCCTCCTCGTCGCCGGCGTCCTTGGCCGCGGCCTGGGCGCGGAAGCGGGCGGCCTGGTCTTCGGGATCGTTGAGTTCGGAGAATCCATTGGCGATTTCGCGCCCGGCGATGAAAAGCTCGAACCGCTCGGTGATTTCGGGATCGCGGTCGGAGGCGCGCGCCAGCGGCGAGACTTCCACCGGATAGTCGACGATGAAGGTCGGCGCCCACAATCCGGCTTCGGTCGAGACCTCGAACAATTGCAGTTGCAGGCTGCCAATGCCGCCCGGCTTGACCGTTTCGCCGAAGTCGCGGATTTTCCGCGTCAGCCATGCCGGATCGGCAAGCTGCGCCTCGGTGAAGCCGGGGTGGTATTTGCGGATCGCCCCGGTGATGGTGAGGCGGGCGAACGGCGTGGAGAGATCAAGTTCACGTCCTTGGTAGGCGAACGTTTCGACGCCGAGCGCCTCGCGCGCGGCATGGCGGATGAGTCCTTCGGTGAAATCCATCATCGAATGATGATTCGCGTAGGCTTCGTAGAACTCCATCATGGTGAACTCGGGGTTGTGCCGTGATGAAAGCCCCTCGTTCCTGAAATTGCGGTTGATCTCGAACACCTTCTCGAAGCCGCCCACGACCAGGCGCTTGAGGTAAAGCTCGGGGGCGATGCGCAGGTAAAGATCCATGTCGAGCGCGTTGTGATGGGTCACGAACGGCCTGGCCGCCGCGCCGCCGGGGATCGGATGCATCATCGGCGTTTCGACTTCGAGAAAACCGTGTCCGGTCATGTAGTTGCGGAGCGATTGCACCAGCCGGCTACGGGCGGCGAAGGTAAAGCGCGAAGCCTCGCTCATGATGAGATCGACGTAACGCTGCCGGTACTTGGCTTCGGTGTCGGTGAGTCCGTGGAACTTGTCGGGCAACGGGCGCAGGCTCTTGGTGAGCAGGCGCAGGGTCTCGGCCTTGACGGTCAGTTCGCCCGTGCGGGTCTTGAACAGCGTGCCGGCACAGCCGACGATGTCGCCGATGTCCCAGCGCTTGAAGTCGGCATACACCTCCTCGCCGACCGCGTCGCGCCCCACGTAAAGCTGAAGCCTGCCGGACAAATCCTGGATGGTGACGAAGCTCGCCTTGCCCATGAGGCGCTTGAGCATGATCCTTCCGGCCACCTTCACCGCGACGGGAGTGGCCTCCAGCGCTTCGGCGTCCTTGTCGCCATAGAGTTCGTCGAGTTTGCCGGCGGTGTTCTCGCGCGTGAAGTCGTTCGGAAACGCCCGCCCGCTGGCGCGCCATTGCGCGAGCTTTTCGCGCCGTTCGGCGATGATGTGGTTTTCGTCTTGGAGAGCGGGGAGAGCGTCGGCGTCGTGTGTGGACATGATGTTGGTTGCCACGGGGAGAAAGACGTGATTGTCGCAGGCGCGGGCGGCAGGGGCAAATGGGAAGTGGCGTTCGCGGCGCCGTCCAGCACCAGGCCGGTGAGGGTGAAGGCGAAGTAGCGATCGTTTTCTCCGACGACAATGTCGTGTTGCCTCTTTCTTGTACACCAATGATTCATGATGTAGTCATGCTCTGCCCCTGGCGTGGCGCGTCAGGGGTTCCGGGAGATAACGCGGAGCTGGGAATGATTGGGAGGGTAGGCCAAGTGGGCGAGTATTCCCCGGCTTGATTTCCCTGTGCAAATACCTATGAAGCGGGGAAGGGGAGTCCATCGGAAGAACTCGTCATTGCGAGGCGGAATTCCGATTTCCGGTCCCGCTGATGCCTTGATTGCCGGCGGTTGTCGCGCCGGGTTCGTCCAAAAGAGTGAATGCCTTCCGCCCCGGCGGGGTACACTGCCGTCCCGCCGCGCGCGGGCGGTGACATGATGTGCGGGAAGGGCATGGAAAACGGAAAAACCATGATGGCGGAGGATGCCGGCGGCGCGGCGCGCGAGCGCTTGGAGGCGGTGCTCGATGGGCTGGAATCCGCTGTTTACGCGGCGGATGCGCGCAACGATGAGATTCTCTTCGCCAATCGCGCTTTCCGGACTTTGCATGGCGGCGACACCGTGGGCCGGGTGTTGCGCGATCTGGTCGTCCCCTTGCCCGAGCGCGGCGATTATCGCGTCGATCCGCGCGGGCTGGCCGGGGACGATGCGCCGTGCGAGTTGTTCGACGGCGAATTGCTGCAACCGCGCAGCGGACGCTGGTATCACGTGCGCGAGCAAGCCGTGCGCTGGGTGGATGGGCGCATCGTGCGCCTGGGTATTGCCACCGACATCACCGACCGCAAGAAAACCGCCGAAATCGCGCGCCAGCAGGAAGAGCGCATTTCCCGCACGGCGCGCTTGATTACCATGGGCGAGATGGCTTCGATGCTGGCGCACGAGATCAACCAGCCGCTTTCCGCCGTCGCCAATTATTGCGCGGGCTGCATCGCCCGCATGCAGGCGGGAGCAAGCATGCGGGAGCTGTTGCCCGCGATGCGCAAGGCGAGCGAACAGGCCGAACGCGCGGGCAAGATCATCCGCCGCATCCGCGAGTTCGTGAAAAAGAGCGAGCCGCGCCGCGCCCCGGCGCCGGTGTCCGCCATTCTTGACGAAGCGCTCGCTTTCGCGGAAATCGACGCCCGCCGCGCCGGCATCCGGCTGGCGGTCGATGTCGCGCCGGGGCTGCCGGATGTCTACGCCGATCGCATCATGATCGAACAGGTGGTGCTCAACCTCGTGCGCAACGGCCTCGATGCGATGAAAGACGCGATCGGCGATGAACGTGTGCTCACCGTGCGCGCGCGCGCGTGCGAGGAGCGGCTGGTCGAGATCGCCGTGATCGACCGCGGACACGGCATCGATGAGGAAGACCGCGAGCGGCTGTTCCAGCCTTTCTTCACCACCAAGGCCGAAGGCATGGGCATGGGTCTCGCCATTTGCCGCTCGATCGTGGAATTCCACAATGGGCGGCTCAGCGTTGAATCCGGCCCGGAAGACGGTACCATGTTCGCGTTTACCTTGCCCGTGGAGGGAGGCGCCCGTGAATGAGGCGGAATCCGGACAGAAGATCTTCATCGTCGACGATGACGAAGCCTTGCGCGACTCGCTGGTCTGGCTGCTGGAATCGCACGGTCACGCGGTCGCGGCGTTCGGATGCGCCAGGGATTTCCTCGCCGCCTGGAAAAAGGAACTCATCGGCTGCCTCTTGCTCGATGTACGCATGCCCGACATGAGCGGACCGGAATTGTTCGAGGAATTGGCCCGGCGGTATTCGACGCTGCCCGTCATCTTCATCACCGGCCATGGCGATGTGCCAATGGCGGTGGCCGCGCTCAAAAAAGGCGCCGTGGATTTCATCGAAAAGCCCTTCGCCGGCAGCGATATGCTGCATATCGTCACCCATTGCCTCGTCCGCGAGCGCGAGGAGCGCGAACGCCGCCGCGCCGGAGCCGACACGGCCCGCCGCCTGGCGCAGCTCACGGCGCGCGAGCGCGAAGTGCTCGAACTCATCGTCGCCGGCAAACTCAATAAGCAAATCGCCGGCACGCTCGGCATCAGCATCAAGACCGTGGAAGTCCACCGCTCCCGCCTGATGGAAAAAATGGGCGCGCGCTCGCTTGCCAGCCTGATCCGGCAAATCATGTCCGCCCGGACGGACGAGGCGCGCGGCTGATGGAGAACACCGACGTCCTGTATCTGGTCGGAGGACTGCTGTTGTTCGTCAGTGTCCTGGCAAGCACCTTGTCGGCGCGGCTGGGACTGCCCCTGTTGCTGCTCTTCCTGATCGTGGGGATGCTCGCGGGCGGGGACGGGCCGGGCGGCATCCGCTTCGACGACTACCACGCCGCCTCCCTGATCAGCAGCCTGGCGCTGGCGGTCATCCTGCTGGACGGCGGCCTGCGCACGCGCCTGTCCAGCCTGCGAGTGGCCCTGTGGCCCGCGGCAGTGCTGGCGACCTGGGGCGTGATCGGCACCACGGTAGTGCTCGGGGTATTCGTGATCAAGTTTTTCGGCGTGGACTGGCGCATGGGCATGCTGCTCGCGGCCATCGTCGGCTCCACCGACGCGGCGGCCGTCTTCTCCCTGCTGCGCAACAGCGGCGTGCGCCTCAACGAACGGGTGAAATCGACGCTCGAAATCGAATCCGGCGCCAACGACCCCATGGCCATCCTGCTCGTGACCGCGCTGGTCGAAATGCTCATCAGCCCCGAGCGCATCGGCATGGGCAACTTCGTGCGCACGCTGGCCTCGCAAATGGTGCTGGGCGGCGTCTTCGGCTTTCTCGGCGGCGCCGTGCTCGCGCGCCTGCTCCTGCGCCTGCGCCTGGCCGAAGGACTCTACGCGCTGCTCATCGTCTCCGGCGGCCTGATGATCTTCGCCGCCACCAACCTCACGGGCGGCAGCGGCTTTCTCGCCATCTACGTCGCCGGGATCATCATCGGCAACCGGCGCTGCCACGCCACCGAACACGTCCTGCGGGTCATGGACGGCCTGGCCTGGCTCGCGCAGGCCGGCATGTTCCTCGTCCTCGGGCTACTGGTGCGCCCCCTGTCGCTGCTCGAACACGCGCCCGGCGCCGTGGCCATGGCGATCTTCCTGATGCTGGCCGCCCGTCCGCTCGCCATCCTCGCCGGCCTGCTCCCCTTTCGCTTTCCCTGGCGCGAAGTGGCCTACATCTCCTGGGTGGGCCTGCGCGGCGCCGTACCCATCGTCCTGGCCATCGTGCCGGTCGTCCGGGGCGTGCCCCAATCGGAACTGCTGTTCAACATCACCTTCGTCGTGGTGCTGCTCTCCTTGCTGGTGCAAGGCGTGACCGTGCCAATGGCCGCGCGCTGGCTGAAAGTGGCCGTACCGCCGAAAGACGAGCCGGTCGACCGCCGCGAAGTCTGGGTAGACGACCGCGCCGCGCTCGATCTCGTCGAATTCCGCGTCGAAGAAGGATCGGCGAGCGCGAGCCGCCACCCCGACGACGTCGCGGCGGAATGCGGCGGGTTGGCGGTGCGCTGCGTCTCGCTGGTGCGCGGCGGCGAAGTACAGCCCCTGCGCATCGACACGCGCCTGAGCGTCGGCGACCTGGTGTGGTTCGTCGCCGGCGAGGAACACGCCGAGCGCCTCGCCCGCCTCTTCGCCAAAGGCAGCACCGACAAGGAATTGAGCGCCCACGCCGGCTTCTTTGGCGAATTCATCGTCGACCCCTCCTGCCAGGCCGGAGAACTGGCGGCGGCCTACGGCTTCAACCTGGCGGCGGAAAAGGAAAAAACGATGACCATCGGCGACCTGCTGCGCGAGCGCATCGGACGGCGGGTCGTCGTCGGCGACCGCGTTGGCATCGGCCTGTTCGAGCTGACCGTGCGCGACATAGACAACAACGGCACCATCACCGGCGTCGGGCTGAAATGCCCCGACCGCTTCATGATTACCTGACGTCAGCGGCGCTTCGCGCCGGCTGGTTGCCCCCCTCCTCTCCCCGGCCCACGTACACGGGGGGGCGAGGGGAATTCTTTGGGAGAACGCGGCATTGCGAAAGCCTCCCCCCTCGTCATTGCGAATGCCTCTCCCTCCGCGTCATTGCGAGGCGCGCAGCGCCGTGGCAATCCACACAATGCCCCGACCACCCGAAGCGCCCCAGCAACTTGCAAGGCCGTCTGGATTGCCACGGGCCTGCGGCCCTCGCAATGACGAAGGCTGCCGTCATTGCGAGGCGCGAAGCGTCGTGGCAATCCAGTGCGTTCCATCCGGCGCGCGAGCGCCGCTGATTTCTTTGCGGTGGAGAATGGGCAGGCGTTCCATTCCTTCCCCCTCTTTTTAGAACCTGTTCAAAGTCTTTCAAGCAAAATGCCCAAGAAAGCCAAGTTCCTGCTTTTCTCCAACCAAGCGAAGCTGCGCTCGACGATCCAGCGCTTGGGGATGACCTGGAAGGCATGCAACTCATTCCGCTTGGCAATTTGTACCGTCACATGCTCGCCCAGTAGCTCGCGCACCTCTTGCGCAAAAGGCGCGTCCACGTAGCCGCCATCGGCCAGAAGGCTTTGCACCCGGTGGAGTTGGGCCTTGCCCCGGCGCAGCGCCTGCAGTGCGTCTTTGCGATCAGTCACCTCCGCCGTGCTGACCGCTACCGCGTGCGGAAACCCTTGTGTATCAACGGCAATGTGGCGCTTGATCCCGGAAATCTTCTTGCCCGCATCGTAACCTTTGCTCTTCGCCGTCTCCGTGTTTTTGACGCTCTGCGCATCCACGATCAACAGCGTGCCACAAGCGTTGCGCCCCAATTTTTCCCGGGCCACGCCAACCTGATTTTTTTAAAGCCTGCTCCAGCAGGCTGTCCTCTTCGCGCG
>JAITLI010000126.1 GCA_031277975.1 Azoarcus sp. | reverse complement strand
CAACCACTTCATCCCACAACGCGCCATCGGACATCGATCTCCCAGCGATGCCCTCGCATCATGGTATGATCAGCACCCTGAAATGTTTGTCAGGCAGGTTTGCAATCAGGCGGAACGCGACATATACCCACTTTGGGCTCAATTTGCTATTTTAGGTTAGTGCTTATGAACACTAACCCCCCTCTCGTCATTGCGGGGCGCGCGAGCGGCGTGGCCATCCGCGCCGCTCGCGGAAGAGGCATAATGATGAGAAAAAAGAAATTGCAATGACAACTTCGCCATCGTCCCGTTCATGATTCGCGTCGACCGCCTCCGTTACCGCTATCGCGCCGCGCCGTTACCGGCGCTCGATGGCGTCTCGCTCGAAATTGTCCGTGGCCGCGTCCATGGCCTGCTCGGTCCCAACGGCGCGGGCAAGACGACGCTGATTTCCTTGCTGGCCGGGCTGCTCGCGCCCCAAGAGGGCGGGATGACCGTCGATGGCGCGCCGCTTTCCGCCTGGCGCGCCGCCCATCCCGCCGCCATCGCGCTGGTGCCGCAGGATTACGCTTTTTATCCCATGCTGACCGTCGCCGAGAATCTCGATTTTTTCGCCGGGGTGCAAGGGTTCGCGCGCCGCCAGCGGCGGGAGCAGTGCGCGGCGGCCATGGCTTTCGCCTGCCTCGGCGCGGTGGCCGGGCGGCGCGCCGGGGAGCTTTCCGGCGGCTTGCGGCGGCGCCTGAATCTGGCGATCGGCCTGACCGGCGCGCCCGAGGTGCTGCTGCTCGATGAGCCGACGGTTGGAGTCGATCCCCAATCGCGCCGCTTCATGCTTGATGCGGTCGAACGCTTCGCCGCCGCCGGGGGCACGGTTGTCTATACCTCGCATTACATGGAAGAGGTGGAAGCGGTGTGCGCCGATGTGGCGATCATCGACCATGGCAAGGTGCTGGCGGCGGGGCCGCTGGCCGAAGTGAAACGCGGCGGCGCGGCGGCCTTGTCCCTGAAGCTCGCCCGCCCGTTGCCGGAGGCGCTCGCGGCGGATTGGCGGGCGCGTTTTCCGGAAATGCGCGCGGCGGACGGCGTCGCCGATTTTCCCGCCTTCGCCGCCAGCGGGCTTGCCCCCCTGCTCGCCGAACTCGCCGCCGCCGGCATCGAGGCGGAGCGCGTCGAATATGGCGCGCCGGATCTGGAACAGGTTTTCATGCGATTGACCCGGCATTCGCTGCGCGACTGATACGGCGGCGCGGGCAAAACAAGCACCGCACCGCGCCGCCCGGCCTTGCCGTACCATTCGCGCTGTCCGCGGCTGCGCGCCTTTCCCGTTTTGCCCGCACGCCCGGATGAATCCATGAGGAGAACGAACTGTTTCCCGGAAAAGATACGGCCTCTCCGGCTCGCCCGCCCCCCCGCGGCCCGACCCGCCTCGCCGCCCTGTGGAAGAAGGAGTGCCTGGCGCTCGGGCGCGACCGGCATGGCCTCGCGGCGCTTTTCATCATGCCGGCGGTGTTCATCCTGGTCATGTCACTCGCGCTCGCGGAACCCATGTCCGCGCGACAGGCGGCCATGGCCAGTTATGCGGTGCTCGATCTCGATTCGACCCCCGTTTCGCAGGCGCTCGATGAGCAACTCGGCGTTACCGGCGCTTTCCGGAAAGACGCGCGCCCTTCCGGCGAAGCGGATGCCCGCCGCCGGGTGGAGCGCGGCGAGGCCGCGTTCGTCCTGGTGATTCCGCAAGGCTTCGCCCGCCAGATCGGGAGCAACCGGACGCCAGCGCTGCGTTTCCTGCTCGATCCCGCCACGCCGCCCGCCTTGCGGGAAGGGTTTCGCCAGCAAGTCGAAGCGGCGGTCATCCGCGTATGGCTCACACACGTGCTCGAACGCCTAGGACAGAGCCTGATGATTCCGGACCTGCGCCGCGCCACCGAGCGCGTCGGCCCGCCGGAAATCGTCGCCGAAGCTGTGGGACGCGATGAAAGCCGGGCGTTCGCGCCGCCCTCCTCGGTGCAGCAGAACGTACCGGCATGGCTCATTTTCTCGATGTTTTTCGTGGTCATCCCGATTTCGGCAGTCTTCATCGGCGAGCGCCAGCGCGGCACCCTGCAACGGCTCACCACGCAGCGGGTTTCCTTCGGCCTCGTACTGGCGGGCAAGTTCGCGCCTTTCGTGCTGCTCAACCAGGCGCAGGCGCTCATCATGATCGCCATCGGGCGCTGGCTCGTGCCCCTGTGCGGCGGCGAAGCATTGACCCTCCCGCATGACGCGCCGGCGCTCGCGGCCCTGGGCCTGCTCAGCCTGGCGGTCAGCACGGCGGCGGTCGGCTGGGCGCTTTTCATCGCCAGCCTCGCGCGCAGCAGTGAGCAGGCCACCGTGCTCGGCGGCGCAGGCAACATCATCATGGGCGCCATCGGCGGTATCATGGTGCCCCGCTTCGTGATGCCGGCGCAGATGCAGCCATGGACCCGCCTGTCGCCGATGGATTGGGCGCTCGAAGGCTTCCACCATGTAATGTTGCGCCATGGCGGCATCGCCGATATTCTGCCCGCGGCGGCGGCGCTGGTATGCTTTGGCCTTTTCGCCCTGACCGTGGCCGCTTTCCTGGGCCGCTGGGTGCGTGCCTGACCGCGCCGCGTTCCGGCCCGTTCCGGCCTCTGAGCCAAGCGATCCGATCCTCTTTCACATGACCGACCTGAAACTTGCCCTCAAGACCCTGATTGTGGAGACCTGCGACAAGGACTGCGACCCCGCCTCCATCGCCGACGACGAAATCCTCTTCGGTGCCGGAACGCGGCTCGCGCTCGATTCGCTCGACGCCTTGCAGTTGTCGATCGCGCTGCAAAAGCGATTCGGCGCGCGCCTGACGGACAGCAAGGAAACGCGCCGCGTCTTCGCCAATGTCGCCAGCCTCGCGTGCTGGCTGCAAACGCACAATAAAGCGGACGCGTCGGCATGAACACTCCGCGCCCGGTGTACATCGACCGCATCGGCCACGTTTCGGCCCTGGGCCTGTCGGCGGCGGCGGCCGCCGAAGCGTTGCTCGCGGACAAGAAAGCGCTCTCCTGGCGCGAACTGCCCGGCGCCCACTACCCTTGGTTCGCGCTGCCGCTGGCCGAAACGGATTGGACGGCGCGCGCCCGCAGCGCGCTGGGGCTGGTCGGCGCCGAACTCGCCGCAGGCGGCGAAATGTCGGCGCTGCCGCTTTTCGCAGGCTCGTCCGCGCTGGCGACCGGCGCGGTCGAAGCGCGCGCCCGCGCCAACGGCAACTCGGCGTTTTCCTTCGACGACATCGCCGCCTTCCGCACGGAAACCCGCGCCGCGCTGGGCGTCGACACAGAACCCTGGCTGTTCTCCACCTCCTGTACCTCGGGCTTCGTCGCGCTGGAAGCCGCCTCCCTGCTGATCGGCCACGGCGAGATCGACGAAGCGCTCGCGCTCGGCATCGAATTCGCCTGCGACACGACGCTCGCCGGCTTCGCCAGCCTCGGGCTGCTGGCGCGCAACGACAACGACGAGGGCCTGATCCTCGGCGAAGCAGCCGCCGGCCTGCGGCTCACCGCGCGCGCGACCGCTTGGCGGATCGCCGCCTGCCGCTTGGGAACCGATGGCTATTCCGTGACCTCGCCGACCCCCGATGGCCGCGTCATCGCCGCCAACCTGGCCGCCGCGCTCGACGATGCCGGGCTGGCCGCACGCGACATCGACCTCATCAAACCCCACCGCAGCCGCATGTTCAGCACCGACGAACCCGAAGAAGCCGCGCTCGATCTCCTGTTCGGCGTCCGCCGCCCGCCGGAAATCACCCTCAAACGCCGCCTCGGCCACACCCTGGGCGCGAGCGGCCCGGCGGAACTGACCGTCCTGCTCGCCCTGCTCGACACGCGCGCCGGACAAGCGCGCTACGGCCAGCCGCGCCATCTGCTCTTTAACCTCGTCGGCTTCGGCGGCAGCACCGCGACCGTCATCATCGAACGCTGCGGCTGGGACGGAGAAAAAAATTGAACGCGCTGCGCATGAGCGACATGCAAGAGCAGCGTTTCGACACCGCCGCGCTCGCCGCGCGCGCGCGCCGGCAATCCGCCGTACCGCTGCGCCGCGCCGGCGCCCTGACCGAACTGGCGATCGTTGGCGTGGCGGCCTGCCTCGCCGGCAAACCCGATTGTTCCACCGTCGTCCTGTGGGGTTCCCGCACCGGCGCGCGCGCCGCCGGCATCCGCGTCGTCCGCGATGTCGTGATCGCCCGCGAAGCCCCGTTTCCATTCGACTTCCTTGCCACGCAACCCATCCTGGCCGCCATCCCCTTGCAGCAAAGTTTCCCCTGCATCGCAAGCGTGCTCTACCAACCCTGGACGGGTGACGTGGAACTGCACTGGCAGCGCATGCGGACACTGGCCGCCATGTTCCTGCGCGCGGGCCGCCACGCGCGCGCCCTGTGCGGACAGGTCGAACCGGGGACGGACGAACACATCGGGCGCTGGCAAGTACTGGAGAATTGAACGTGCGCCGGGCGTGCGCGGACGAGCGTTTTCC
>JAITLI010000108.1 GCA_031277975.1 Azoarcus sp. | reverse complement strand
ATCTCGCTGCCGGAAGGCACGGAGATGGTGATGCCGGGCGACAACGTGTCGATCACGGTGAAGCTGATCGCGCCGATTGCCATGGAAGAAGGCTTGCGCTTCGCCATCCGCGAGGGCGGCCGCACGGTGGGCGCCGGCGTCGTCGCCAAGATCATCGAATGATCGGCGGATCGCCCGTTTGATGTTGGTTCAGGAGCGCGCCCGCGAGGGTGCGCTTTGTGGTCTCTGTCGCAGGGGTATAGCTCAACTGGCAGAGCGTCGGTCTCCAAAACCGAAGGTTGGGGGTTCGATTCCCTCTGCCCCTGCCATTTTCCGGAAGTCGTCGTCTTGATCGACAAATTGAAACTCACACTGGCTATTGCGTTGGCTGTCGCGGGCGTGGCCGGTTTCTACGTCCTGGGCGAACAGCCGTTGGTGCTGCGCGTGCTCAGCGTACTGGCGGGGCTGGCTGCGGGCGGCGCTGTGGCATGGTTCACCGCACCGGGCCGGCGGTTTGCCGAATTCGTGCGTGAGGCGATCGTCGAGACCAGGAAAGTGGTCTGGCCGACGCGCAAGGAAACCGTGCAGATGACCGGCATCGTCTTCGTATTCGTCGTGGTGATGGCGATCTTCCTCTGGTTTACCGACAAGACCCTGGAGTGGGCGGTGTATGACATGCTCCTGGGCTGGAAAAAGTGATCATGTCCAAACGCTGGTATGTCGTCCACGTTTATTCCGGTTTCGAGAAGTCCGTGCGGCGCGCGCTGATCGAGCGGATCACCCGCGCCGGCATGGATGCTTCCTTCGGGCAGATTCTCGTGCCGGTGGAAGAAGTGGTCGAGATGAAGGGCGGCCAGAAGAACGTCTCCGAGCGCAAGTTCTTTCCGGGGTACGTGCTCGTCGAGATGGAAATGAACGACGAGACCTGGCACTTGGTGAAGTCCACGCAGAAGGTGACGGGCTTCGTCGGCGGCAGTGCCAACAACCCGATGCCGGTTCCGCAACGCGACGTCGACAAGATCCTGCAACAGATGCAGGAAGGGGTGGAAAGGCCCCGGCCCAAGGTGCTGTTCGAGGTCGGCGAGGTCGTGCGGGTCAAGGAAGGGGCGTTTACCGACTTTCATGGCACGGTCGAGGATGCCAATTACGAGAAAAGCAAGCTCAAGGTGTCGGTGACGATTTTCGGACGCGCGACGCCGGTGGAACTGGATTTCGCTCAAGTCGAAAAGGCGTGAGCACGAGAAGGCGGGCCCGCGGGTCCGCCATTGCCCGTTGACCGGGTTGAAGAGGAGCGCCGCATGGCCGGCGCGTTTGTACTCATCGAAGGAGCAAGGCCGTCATGGCAAAGAAGATCATTGGTTACATCAAGTTGCAGGTTCCGGCCGGCAAGGCCAACCCCAGTCCGCCCATCGGGCCGGCGCTCGGCCAGCGCGGCCTGAACATCATGGAGTTCTGCAAGGCGTTCAACGCCAGGACGCAGGGGCTGGAGCCGGGTTTGCCGATTCCGGTGGTGATTACCGCCTTCGCCGACAAGAGTTTCACTTTCGTGATGAAGACGCCGCCTGCGACGATCCTCATCAAGAAGGCGGCCAAGGTCGACAAAGGCTCGGCCAAGCCCCATACCGACAAGGTGGGCAAGATCACGCGCGCGCAGGCCGAGGAAATCGCCAAAGCCAAGCAGCCCGATCTCACCGCCGCCGATCTCGACGCGGCGGTGCGTACCATTGCCGGTTCCGCCCGCAGCATGGGCATCACTGTGGAAGGGGTGTGAGCATGGCGAAGATTTCCAAACGAATCCAGGCGTTGCGCGCGAAAGTCGACCGCAGCAAGGTCTACCCGGTCGGCGAGGCGCTGACGCTGGTCAAGGAATGCGCGACGGCGAAGTTCGACGAATCCATCGATGTCGCGGTCAATCTTGGCGTCGATGCGCGCAAATCCGATCAGGTGGTGCGCGGCTCCGTGGTGTTGCCGGCGGGCACAGGCAAGACGGTGCGGGTGGCTGTGTTCGCCCAGGGTGAAAAGGCCGAGGCCGCCAGGGCGGCGGGCGCGGACATCGTTGGTTTCGACGATCTCGCGGCGGAAGTGAAGGGCGGGAAGATCGACTTCGACCGGGTGATCGCCACGCCGGACGCGATGCGCGTCGTCGGCCAGCTCGGCCAGATTCTCGGCCCGCGCGGGCTGATGCCGAATCCCAAGGTCGGCACCGTGACCATGGATGTCGCCACGGCGGTGAAGAACGCCAAGGCCGGCCAGGTGCAATACCGCACCGACAGGGGAGGTCTCGTGCATGCCACCATTGGCCGCGCTTCCTTCGGGGTCGATGCGTTGGAACTGAATTTCAGGGCGTTCGTCGATGCCCTGGTCAAGGCCCGTCCGGCCGCGGCCAAGGGCGTCTATCTGCGTCGCATTGCGCTTTCCAGCACGATGGGCGCGGGCGTGAAGGTCGATACTGCCGGTGTTGCGGGCTGAAAAGGCCGGGGTAACGTAAAAAGGAACTTTGGGCCGTCCGGCGCGAGCCGGGCGGATCGTCAAAGACCGCAGGCACGGGCGTCTCCGGACAACCGTTCAATCGTGAAAGCGGCCTGCGCAGACGGTGTGCCCAGAACAGGATTCTGGCTTCGATGGCCGTGCTCCTGTCCAGGTCGCCGTGGGTGCGGCGGACTTCGATGTTCGCCGTGTGTGGACTTGAAAGGAGGAAAGACCCGTGGGTCTCAATCTTGATGACAAGAAAGCCGTAGTGGCCGAGGTGGCGGCGCGGGTGGCCGACGCCCAGACGATCGCGGTGGCCGAATATCGCGGCATCGCGGTGAGCGATCTCACCGTGTTGCGCGCCAAGGCCAGGGCGTCGGGCGTCTATTTGCGCGTGCTCAAGAACACGCTGGTTCGCCGCGCGCTGGCCGGGACGCCGTTCTCCGGGTTGGCCGATCAATTGACCGGCCCGCTGATCTACAGCATCTCGATCGATCCGATCGCCGCCGCCAGGGTGCTCAACGACTTCGCCAAGGGCAACGACAAGCTGGCGTTGCGCGCGGGCGCGTATGCCGGCAAGGTGCTCGACAAGGCGGGCGTGCAGGCGCTGGCTTCGATTCCGGGGCGCGAGGAACTGCTTGCCCGCTTGCTGGGCGTCATGCAGGCTCCGGTTTCCGGCTTTGCCGGCGCGTTGGCGGCACTGGCCAGGAAGCGCGAGGAAGAAGCGGGCGTGGCGGCCTGAACAGGTTCTCTCTCTGTTTTACGGTTTTCCAACATTTGATTGTGGAGTGATTTGAAATGGCTATCAGCAAAGAAGACATTCTCGAAGCCGTCGGCGCGATGACTGTCGTGGAACTGAACGATCTGGTCAAGGCGTTCGAGGAAAAATTCGGCGTCTCCGCCGCCTCACTGGCCGTGGCTGGGCCAGGTGCGGCGGCGGCGGCCCCGGTCGTCGAGGAAAAGACCGAATTCGACGTGGTGCTTACCGCCGTGGGCGAAAAGAAAGTCGAGGTCATCAAGGTCGTGCGTGCGGCCACCAGCTTGGGCCTGAAGGAAGCCAAGGATCTCGTCGACGGCGCGCCCAAGACGGTGAAGGAGGCCTTGCCCAAGGCCGACGCCGAAGCGTTGAAGAAGCAGCTCGAAGACGCCGGCGCCAAGGCCGAGATCAAGTAATCCTGTTTTCGCGGCGGGGCTGGCGTTCTCGTTTCCGGGCGCCAGCCCTTTCGTGCTTTGTATGAAGCAGTGCAATGAGGATAGCGCAAAGCGTCTCCGCAGCGGGCGGGGCGGGGGAAAGCCGGTCTGTCCGGCCTGTCCCGGCCCCTCGCGGGGGGCGCTGTGTTCTGTCTTCCCGACGTCACACCTCTAGCCGGAGCATCCATGGCGTATTCCTACACTGAGAAGAAGCGTATCCGCAAGAGCTTCGCCAAGCGCGCAGCCGTGCCTGATGCGCCTTTCTTGCTGGCCACCCAGATCGATTCCTTCGCGGATTTTCTACAGGCGGAAACGCCTGCGGAAGAACGGGAGAATCGGGGCCTGCAAGCCGCGTTCACGTCGATCTTCCCGATTTCCAGCCACAGCGGCAATGCCCGGCTCGAATTCGTGGAGTACATGCTGGGCGAACCCGTGTTCGACGTGAAGGAGTGCCAGCAGCGTGGGCTGACTTTCGCCTCGCCGCTGCGCGCCCGCGTGCGCCTGGTCATCATGGACCGCGAAGCGCCCAAGGACACCATCAAGGAAGTCAAGGAGCAGGAAGTGTACATGGGCGAGATTCCGCTCATGACCGACACCGGCTCCTTCGTCATCAACGGCACCGAGCGCGTCATCGTATCGCAGTTGCACCGTTCGCCGGGGGTGTTCTTCGAGCATGACCGGGGCAAGACGCATTCCTCGGGCAAGTTGCTCTTTTCGGCGCGGATCATTCCGTATCGCGGCTCTTGGCTCGATTTCGAGTTCGACCCCAAGGATTACCTGTATTTCCGCGTCGACCGCCGCCGCAAGATGCCGGTGACGATCCTGCTGCGTGCCATCGGCATGAATCCGGAAGAAATCCTCCACGCCTTCCACGATTTCGACGAGTTCCATCTTGCCGCCGACAGCGTTTGCTTCGATCTCGTGCCCGAGCGCCTGAAGGGCGAAGTGGCGCGCTTCGAGATTACCGCGCCCGATGGCAAGGTGATCGTCGCCAAGGACAAGCGCATCACCGCCCGCCATCTCCGCGAACTCGAACAGAGCGGCGTCACGAGCATGACGGTGCCGGACGATTTCATCCTGGGCCGCGTCGTCGCCCATGACATTCCCGATGCCGCCACCGGCGAACTGCTCGCCCGCGCCAACGACGAGATTACCGAAGACCTGCTCGCCAAGTTGCGCGCGGCCGGGGTGGTGAAACTCACGACCCTGTACGTGAACGACCTCGATCGCGGCGCGTATATCTCGCAGACCCTGCGCATCGACGAGACGGTCGACGAATGGACGGCCAAGGTGGCGATCTACCGCATGATGCGCCCCGGCGAGCCGCCGACCGAGGATGCCGTCGAGAACCTTTTCCACGGATTGTTCTATTCCGAGGAGCGTTACGACCTCTCCACGGTCGGGCGCATGAAATTCAACCGCCGCGCCTATCCGTCCACGATCGACGAAAAGGCGCCGGACTGGCTCAAGCGTTTTCATGTCCGGATCGGCGCGCGCGGCGAGGAGGGCTCCGGCGTGCTGTCGAAGGACGACATCCTCGCCGTCATCGGCGTGCTGGTCGAATTGCGCAACAGCCGCGGCGACATCGACGACATCGACCACCTCGGCAACCGCCGCGTGCGCTCGGTCGGCGAACTGGCGGAGAACCAGTTCCGTGCCGGGTTGATCCGAGTGGAGCGCGCAGTGAAGGAACGGCTCTCGCAAGCCGAGTCCGACAACCTGATGCCGCACGA
>JAITLI010000105.1 GCA_031277975.1 Azoarcus sp. | reverse complement strand
TTGCTGTAGAACGCCAGGGCCGCCTCGAAGGCTTCGCTGCCCGCGATCATCGCGGTGTCTTCGATCTGTTGCGCCAGTTCCTTGAGGCGGCTGAGCAGGCCCAGGAGATTATTGGCGTCGGCAAAGTCGACGTCGAAACTTGCTATGAAAAAAGGGGAAGAAAGCGATCCCCGGCCCTGTCAGCCGCAGATCGCATCCACCATGGATTGTTTGCCGGGGAGGGCTTTTTCGAGCAGGGCTTCCAGGCGTTCGTTGTCGATGCCTTCGATTTCCAGGGGGAGGGTGATCTTGAGCAGCGTGTCGAACGGATTGGGCGTTTCGGCGGCCATCATGGCGACGCGCACGGTGTCGCGCAGGTTGGCCGGGGGCCATTCGCCATCGTAGGCGTTTTCGTAGTCGAGCGCGTCGATGATGTCGTCGGGCAGCTCGAATGCTTCCAGTACCGAGCAGGAGATCGGTTCGTGCCACACGGAGACGAATTCGGCGAAGCGCGTGAGGTTGCCTTCCAGCGCCGGGTAGGCGGAAACCCGCGACAGCAGGAGGAATTGGCCGATGTCGACCATCAGGCCCGCGAGCATGGCCGTGTCGGGGTTGACCGTGCGCAGGTGGTGGGCGAACGCGTAGGACCACGAAGCGATGTCGATCGAGTGGCGCCAGAGCTGCGCGGCCATTTGCCGCAATGGGGGCGAGCGGTGGTCCTGGGTGAGCTGTTCGGCGGCCACGGCAAAGGCGAGGCACCTGAGCGCCGCCAGGCCGATGCGTCTGACCGCCTGGTTGAGACTGGTGATGTGTGCGCCGTAGGGGTTGAGCAGCATTGCGTTGGCCATGCGGATGGCCTTGGCGCTCAGGACGGGTTCGGCGCGCACGACGGCGACGATGTCGTCGATTGAGGAATCCGGGTCGTCCGCGAGATCCTTGATGCGCAATGAAATGTCCATCGAGGTGGGGAAATTCAGGTGTCCTGCCTCAAGTTCTGTTTCGATCTGCCCGGCGAAGGCTCTGGTTTGCGCCTCGAAGTCCTGCATGAGTGGCTCCATCCAAGGGGAAATACCGCGGAGTATGCGGTGTCTGTGCGGGCTGTTCAAGCGGGACTGGGCGCGGGGGCCTGTCCGCTCTGCGGTGCCCGGTAATATGTCATGCCGTCATTGCGATTTGCCCGGGGTGATGGCCTTGTCGAACAGCCCGCTCAGGGTTTTTTGTATATCGGCGGGCAGCAGGACGATTTTTGCGTTGTCCGAGGCGGCCAGTTTCTGTACCGAGGCGATGTATTTTTCCCCGAGCAGGTAGAGCATGGGGGTGGGTTCCGTGCCGAGCGAGGCGGTGACGCGGCGGATCGATTCCGCGGAAGCCTCGGCCAGTGTGACCTGCGCATCGGCGTCGCGGCGCGCGGATTCGAGCCGGGCTTCGGCTTCGAGAATGGCGGATTGTTTTTCGCCCTCGGCGCGCGTGACCATGGCCTTGCGTTCGCGTTCGGCGGCGGCCTGCATTTCCATGGCGCGCTGCATCGAGGGCGAGGGCTTGATGTCCTGGATTTCGACCGATTTCACCGTCAGGCCCCAATCGACGGATTCGTCGGCGATGCTCTCGCGCAGCCGCGCCTTGATCTTGTCGCGCGAAGAGAGCGCTTCGTCGAGTTCCATTTCGCCGACGATGGCGCGCAGGGTGGTCGTGATCAGGTTGCGGATCGCTTCCGAGAAGTCGGTGACGCCGTAGACTGCCTTGACCGGATCGGTGACTTTGATGAAGGCGATGGCGTTGGTGAGGATGACGGCGTTGTCGCGCGTGATGACTTCCTGTTGCTGCACGTCGAGGATGATGTCCTTGGTGACGAGCTGGTAGGCGACCCGGTCGAAATAGGGAATCAGGAAGTTGAGGCCGGGCCGCAGGGTGCCCTGGTACTTGCCGAGGCGCTCGACGATCCATTCTTCCCCCTGGGGCACGATGCGCACGCCCTTGGCCACGGTGATGAAGGCAAAAATGATGATGACGATGGTGAGGATGAATCCGACGCTCATGGGGTGCTCCAGGGGAAAAATAGAAAAAGGGGAAGGGGGGGCGGGGAATGCCGCCGCGGCGGCTCAGGCCCGCGCGATCCTGACGAAATTGCCTTCGACGGAGATGACCTTGACCCGCGCGCCCGCGTCGATGCCGGTGTCGGCGGTGCATGACCATTCTTCCGCGCCGAGGATGGGGCGCTGGAAACGCACTTTGCCGCGCTCGAAAGGCGCGACCGCGTCGACCAGCAGGCCGATTTCGCCGATCACATCGCCCGCGGCGGTGCCGATCCGGGTTTTGTCCTTCGCGCGCCGGAATACCCGGAACCACAATACCGTCATCGCCACCGAAGCCACGGCCCACAGGAACAATTGCCAGGCGAGCGGCAGGTTCGGCGCAACGAACAGCAGCAGGGCGACGAGAATCGCGCCCAGTCCGAACCAGACCACGAAAAAGGAAGGAATCAGCAATTCCAGCATGATCAATATGATTCCGCCCACCATCCATTGCCACCATTCTGGCTGGATAATATCTTCCAGCATCATCAGGGCGTTTTTCAAATCCATCGTTTTCCTCCAGTACAGGACGCTTATTCTGCCACGCGGGCGTTGCGCCGTGTATCAACAGAATGAAACGCCCGGCACACCATGCCGCGACCGGCGGCTTTGCCATGGACCGCACATCATGAATCCGTTCAAATTTCCGGCCCGGCTGGCGGGCCATCTTGCCCTGGCCCTGTTTGTCCCGGCGGCGCTGCTGCTTTTGCCCGCCTCCTGCGCGCGCGACGATCCGCAGGCAGCGCTCGACGACGCCGCCGGCGAATTGCAGGCGGCGCTGGAAGCGAAGGCGGCGGAGCGCGTCCTCGCCGTCCTGCATTCCGGCTTCGGCGTGCCAGGCGCGGACAATGGCCGCGACTGGGCCCGGCGCACGATGACGCTGATGTTCATGCGCCACAAGAACGTCACCGTCGCCGTCTTGTACCGCGACAACCGGCGCGATCCGCGCGTGCCGGATCGCGCCGTCACCGAGGCCGAAGTGACCCTGCTCGGCGCGGAAAACCTGCTGCCGGAGCGCGCCGCGCATTACCGCGTGCGCCTCGAATGGGGGCTTGAAGCGGGCGCGTGGAAAGTCACGCGGCTCACCTGGGAATAAACAGACCGGGCCAGGCCAACCCGGCCCGGATCGCCGCGCCCCCGGAAAACCGTTCCGGCGCGCCAGCGTTAATTGTCGATTCCCCGCGCCTTTTGTGTGCTGTTAGGATGCGTTCCCGCCAGCGCGCACACAGGAACACCAAAAAACAAAAGAAGAGAGGAAAAATGCAATTGACCTTGAATACCCATTACACCCTGATTGCCGCGGTCGTGGTGCTGATGGTGGGCCGCCTGCTCGTGTCGCGGGTATCGTTGCTGTCGCATTTCAATATTCCGGAGCCGGTGGCGGGAGGACTGGTTGCCGCCCTGCTGGTCGCCGTGCTGCATCGCGTCGAAGGCTTCAGTCTGACAATCGACGGCGCCCTGCAAGACACCTTCATGTTGATGTTCTTCGCCTCGATCGGTCTCAACGCCGATTTTTCGCGCCTGCGCGCGGGCGGCATGCCGCTGGTCGTGCTCACCGTCGCCGTCTCCGCCTTCATCGTCGTGCAAAACCTGATCGGCCTTGGCATGGCGAGCATGCTGGGGCTGCATCCGCTCACCGGCCTGATCGCGGGCTCCATCACCCTGACCGGCGGCCACGGCACGGCGGGCGGCTGGGGGCCGATGCTCGAAGAGATGGGCGTACAGGGCGCCACCGCCATCGGCATGGCCTGCGCGACTTTCGGCCTGATCCTCGGCGGCCTCACCGGCGGGCCGGTGGCGCAGCGCCTCATCAACCGCCATGGCTGCCGGACGCCGGGCCGGGCTTCGCTGGAAGACTCCTCCGGCGACATCGCCTTCGAGCAACCGCGCCACACCCGCCTGATCACCGCGGATTCGGCGCTGGAGACCATCACCATGTTCGCCATCGCCCTTGCCGCGGCGCAATTGCTGACCGGCATACTCGCCGATCTCCTCGCGCACACGACGATACGGGTGCCGACCTTCGTGCTGGCGCTGGGCTCCGGCATCGTCGTGCGCAATATCCTGTCGCGGATATTCAATGTCGAAGTCTTCGACCGCTGCGTGGACGTGATCGGCAACGTCTCCCTGTCGCTCTTCCTCGCCATGGCCATGCTCTCGCTCAAACTCTGGCAACTGGTGGATCTGGCCATTCCGCTGCTGCTGATTCTCTTCGTCCAGACCGTGGTCATGGTGCTTTACGTAAGCCTGGTGACTTTCCGCTTTCTCGGCAAGGACTACGACGCCGCCGTGATCGCCGCCGGGCATTGCGGCTTCGGCATGGGCGCGACCCCCACGGCGGTCGCCAACATGCAGGCGGTGACCCAGCGCTACGGCATTTCGCACAAAGCATTCCTGATCGTGCCGCTCGTGGGCGCCTTCTTCGTGGACATCATCAATACACTGGCGCTCTCCATCTTCACGGCGCTGCCTTTCCTGCATTGACGGGGATCAGGGATCGGAGCCGGCCCCCCCGGCATTCATAGGTATCTGCACGTCTTGAATTCCACGCCATCGCAGGCCAGCCAGCACGGGCGCTCGTCCCAGTCGGCGAGCACGATGCGTTCGCAGCAATGGCCGTCGACGTGGTGCGTGTGGCGCGCAGGGCGGTGGGTGTGGCCGTGGATGAGCGTGGGGTAGCCGTGGGCGCGCAGCAGGGCGGCGACCGCGCCGGCATTGACGTCCATGATTTCCGCTGCTTTGCCGCTCTTGGCGATTTCGCTCCGGGCGCGCGCATTCTTGATGTGGTCGTGGCGCGCGGCAAGCGGTTGGGCGAGGAATCCGGCTTGCCAGTCCGGATCGCGCACCTGGCGGCGAAAGCTCTGGTAGGCATGGTCGTCGATGCAGAGCGCATCGCCGTGGGACAGCAGCAATGCACGCGCGCCAAGCCGGATCGACGCCGGATCGGCGAGAAGGCGCGCTCCGGCGGCGCGCGCGAAGCCTTCCCCGGCAAGCAGGTCGCGGTTGCCGGTCATGAAGAAAAGGGAAACCCCTCCGGCGGCGACGGCCCGCAAGGCCGCGCAGACGCGCTGGTTGAAGGGGGTGTCGATGTCATCGTCGCCAGCCCAGTATTCAAACAGGTCGCCGAGGATGAAAAGGCTGCCGGCCTGGCGCGCCGGGCCGGAGAGAAAGTCGAAAAAGGCGGCGGCGGTGCGCGGGCGTCCGGCGCTCAGGTGCAGGTCGGAGATGAACAACGCCGGCAGCCGTTCCGGAGGGAGGTCCGCCGGCGCGGCGCCGCCGGCGGGGACGGATTCAGACAACTTCGGCGCACTCGATGATGATGTCTTCTCTGGGAACGTCTTGGTGGAAACCCTTGTTGCCGGTGTCGACGCGGCGGATTTTGTCGATCACCTCCAGCCCGCCGGTGACGTGGCCGAACACGCAGTAACCCCAGCCTTGCGGCTCGGGAGCGCGGAAGTCGAGAAAGGCGTTGTCGGTCACGTTGATGAAAAATTGCGCGGTGGCCGAGTGCGGGTCGTTGGTGCGGGCCATGGCGATAGAGCCGCGCGTGTTCAGGAGGCCATTGCCGGCTTCGTTCTTGATCGGCTCCCGGGTTGGTTTCTGCTTCATCCCCGGCTCGAAACCGCCGCCCTGGATCATGAAGTTGTCGATCACCCGGTGAAATACGGTGTTGTCGTAATGACCGGCGGTAACGTAGGCAAGGAAGTTCTCGACCGTGAGCGGAGCCTTGTCCGCGTCGAGTTCGAGGGTGATGGTTCCGAGGCTGGTGTGCAGTTTGACTGGCATGTATTGCTCCGCGCGAGGTTACTTGGCTTTGGTTCTGGCCGCGGCGGGGGCGGGGGCGGGAGCGGCTGCGTCCGCGGGGGCTGTGTCGATGATCCGGGCGGATTCGATCACGACCGTCTCGATGGGCACGTTGCCGAACGGTCCCACGGGCCGGGTACTGCGTTTGGCGATCTTGTCGACTACGTCCATACCCTTGATGACCTTGCCGAACACGGCATAGCCCCAGCCGTCCCGCGAGGGGTAATCGAGAGAGTCGTTGTCCTTGAGGTTGATGAAGAACTGCGACGTCGCGGAATGCGGCGCGCTGGTGCGGGCCATTGCCACTGTGCCGCGCACGTTCCTGAGACCGTTCCTGGCTTCGTTCTCGACCGGCGCGCGGGTGGTTTTCTGTTGCAGCGCCTTGTCGTAACCGCCGCCCTGGATCATGAAATCGTCGATGACACGATGAAAGACCGTATTGTCGTAGTGGCCATCATTTACGTACTGGATGAAGTTGGCGGTCGATTTGGGCGCCTGCCCGGCATCGAGTTCGAGCACGATATCGCCCGCATTGGTCTTGAGTTCCACTTGCGGATTGGCGGCATGGGCGGCGAGGGCGCAAAGGCCGAAGGTCAGGGAAGCAATGAGATGGCGGATCATGCGTACTCCAGGAAACGGGATGAAAAGAATGACAGAGAGGACGGGGAAACCGCTTTGCGTCCGGGAAGAATACGCAAAAACCGGCCAGAAGCGCGTGTTACACTGCCGGGTCTTCCGGAGCAGTCCCGTTTTCTATCGGTTGGCGCGCAGATTCTAGCAACAAGTCCATTTCGTTCAAAATAAGTAGTGCCTCCCGGTTTTTTGCCGGACGTGATGAACCAGAAAACCAGATTCACAGTCGGCATGCTCACAATCTATAACACCCTGAGCCGCAACAAGGAAATTTTCCATCCCATCGAACCCGGGCGCGTCAGAATGTACGTGTGCGGCATGACCGTGTATGACTATTGCCATCTCGGGCACGCGCGGGTGATGGTGGTGTTCGACATGGTGGCGCGCTGGCTGCGGGCCTGTGGTTTCACGGTGCATCATGTGCGCAATATCACCGATGTCGACGACAAGATCATCCGCCGCGCGCGGGAAAACGGCGAATCGATCCACGCGCTCACGGAGCGTTTCATTGCCGCGATGCACGAGGACGCCGACGCGCTCGGGGTCTTGCGCCCGGATTCCGAGCCGAAAGCGACGGAATACATCGCGCACATGCAGGCGCTCATTGCGCGGCTCGTGGAAAAGGGGCTTGCCTATGTCGCCGCCAACGGCGATGTATGTTATTCGGTGCGAAGTTTTCCCGGCTACGGCCTGCTGTCGGGCAAGTCAATAGACGAATTGCGGGCCGGCGAGCGGGTGGACGTCGTCGTCGGCAAGGATGATCCGCTCGATTTCGTGCTCTGGAAACAGGCCAAGGCCGACGAACCCGGCGAAGCAAAGTGGGATTCTCCTTGGGGGGCCGGGCGGCCGGGCTGGCACATCGAGTGTTCGGCGATGAGTTCCGCGCTGCTCGGCGCGCACTTCGACATCCACGGCGGCGGCCAGGACCTCCAGTTTCCACATCACGAAAACGAGATCGCCCAGTCCGAAGGGGCGCACGGCCGCCGCTTCGTGAATTACTGGATGCATAACGGCTTCGTGCGCGTCGACAACGAAAAGATGGCGAAATCGTTGGGCAATTTCACTACGATCCGCGACGTGCTCGCCAGATACGATGCCGAGGTGGTGCGCTTCTTCATCCTGCGCGCGCACTACCGCAGTCCACTCAATTACTCTGACGCGCACCTCGACGATGCCCGCCAGGCGCTCGCCCGTCTGTACAACGCCGTGAAGACCGTGCCGGTCGCCGGAACGCCGCCGGTTGATTGGACGACACCCTGGGGGGAACGTTTTCACGCGGCGATGGACGAAGACTTCAACACTGTCGAGGCGCTGGCGGTGCTCTTCGACTTGGCCAACGAAGCCAATCGCGCCGGTTCCGCCGCGCTCGCCGGACAGGTTCGCGCCTTGGCCGGAGTGCTGGGCCTGCTCGGGCGCGAGACGAATGATTTTTTGCAGGCTGTTGTCGGAGGCAAGGACGCGGACCTGGAAGCCTCTGTGATCGAAGCGCGCATCGCCGCCCGTCTGGCGGCCAGGAAAGCGCGCGATTTCGCCGAGGCGGACAGATTGCGCGAGGAGCTGCGATCCGCCGGCATCGAACTGGAAGACGGTCCGCGGGGAACGAGCTGGCGGCGCATCCAGAGCGTCCCGGCGCGGAGTGACAGTGTTGTCGGGCCAAGCCTGGGGGCAAGTATCCCCAGGTAGGGCATGTTGTGGCCGAGGGGGGGACGTGATAGTTCGGATTCGGCCATTTAATACTTTAGGCAGGTAAAACATTATGAGAGAGAAAGACATTTGCCGTATTGCGGTGTTCTATGATGGCGCTTACTTTTTCAAGGTCAGCAGCTATTATCTTTATCAACATGAGCGGCGGGCGCGGTTGTCGTTCCGGGGGGTACATGATTTTATCATCGCCGAAGTCGCCCAGCGCGAAGGCATCGCGCAAAGCCGCTGCCAGATCGTGGATTCGGCGTACTTCCAGGGCCGCCTGACCGCGCAGCAGGCGGCGGAACAGGACCGGCTGTTCTCGGACCGGGTATTCGAAGACGCGCTGACGCGCGCCGACATCGCGCTTTTCCAGCAGCATCTGGCCTTGCGTCCCGATGGTTCGTTCGAGGAAAAACGCATCGACGTCTGGCTGGCGCTCGAAGCCTATGAGATGACCAGTCTCAAGAATTACGATGTTTGCGTGCTCATCACGGGCGACGGCGATTTCGTGCCCCTCGTGCGCAAGCTCAACACACTGGGTGCCAGGGTGATGCTCCTGGGATGGGAGTTCGAATACGAGCGCGAGGACGGCCGCACCATGCGCACCCAAGTGTCGACCGGCCTGATCGACCGCGTCAACTACCCGGTATTGATGAAGCCCCTGATCGACGATCGCGCCCGCCGCCACGATCCCCTGGTCGACAACCTCTTCCTGGCGCAGAACAACTCGAACGAATGGGACTGGCGCTCGCACCGCGACACCAACATACGCGCGCTGCCGGCGGATTTCGTCGAAGGCGTCGAATGCGAGGGCACCATCGTCAATCTCATTTTCAGCAAGGGCTATGGTTTCATCAAGCCGATGACGGGCAGCGACAATTATTTTTTCCATGCGAGCGACCTGGTCGACATCAATATCGACGACCTGCGCTACGACGACAAGGTGACTTTCGTGACCTCGCGCGGCGAAAAAGGCATCGTCGCCAAGAGCGTGCGCCTGAATTCGGAAGAAGAGGGCTACGAGCAGATGGAAGACGACGGCGTGGCCGATCGCGCCTGAAAGCGGCATGACGCGCCTCGCTTCCTCGTGGAGCGGGGCGGCGGTTTTATTTTTCCGCGCGCAGCAAGCTGAAAGCCATACCCGCCAGCAAGACCGCGCCCATGAAGAGAACGACCCAGAAGGCGGCTTTTCCCGCGGTGAACGTTTTTGTTTCTTCTTCCGGTTCGCCGGAGGCGACGGGAACGGGCGGCGCGGCGCTTTCCGCGATGCGGGCATGGCCGATCCGGGCGGCGGCATCCGCCGGAATCAGGGTCGAAAGGGGCAGGTTCGCCGCGCGTGCGCCGGCGCGGCCGTAGGCCAACCGGTAGGGGGCGTTGCCCCGGGCAAGAAAGGTGAGTTCCCGCCCGCGCAAGGCCACTTTGATGCGCGGTGCCTGCGCGCCCAGGCCGCTGCCGCGGGGGTCGATTTGCAGGCGCAATTGATTGACGGGCACGCCAGGTAGCTCAAGTTCGTCTTCCACCCGTTCGCCCGCCTCGCCGGGCAGGCGGTAGACCACGCCGCTGGCGAGCGTCCGCCAGGGCGCTTCTTGCGCTTGCTGCCGGGAGCGCGCGTTGCCGGCGAAGGTATCGCGCCTGCGGCGCTCCCCGCGCAGGATTTCCGTGACCAACGGCTTGTCGCCGCTTGCCGTTTCGTTTTTTTCGGGCGGCTGGTAATTCCGTCCGGAAAGGATGACCGGGGCCAGGGTGCCCATTTCTTCCACCGCGATCGAGACGCGCTCCAGCGGCAGGCTCAGCGGAAGTTTCCAGATGAATTCGCCTTCGCTTTTTCTCTCTTTCGCGTTTTCGTCGCGGGAAACCGGTTCGCCGGCGAGGTAGGGCGACCAGGCGAGCGGCGCATCCTCGATGCCGGCCACCGTACCCGAGAGCCGCGCGCCGCGCACGCTCGCCGCCACATCCGTGTCTTGCCAGAGAAGCCGCAAGTAGCGCGCCTTGTGCCGGGGCAGGCGAATTTCGTTCCGGGTAATGGCCTGTCCGTCGAAATCCAGATGGACGAGTTGTCCTTCGCCCCAGCTCCACCAGTGTTCGAGATCGTCGCTGGCCTCGATGGAAAAGCGGAAAAACCCTTCCTGTCCGCTCGTCTGGTCGAGGTGCAGGGCTTCCGGAGCGAAGTCCGCCGCGCCCATGTCGAGCAGCCAGCCGCGCAGGACTTTCCGGGCCGGAGCGGACGCTCTGGCGGCGCGTCCTTGCCGCGCCTTCGGGGCGACTTCGATGTCGACAGCGCCATTTGCGCCGCGCCGAATCCGCAAGCCGTCGCCGAGCGCGACATCGGCAGCCAGGGCGTCGGCGGCATACAGCGGAAACAGGCGCGCCCGCGCTTCACGCCGTTCCTGCGTGCGGCGCGGCGCGTTCGTGGTCAGCGCATGCGGCAGGGACTCGCCTTCGGCATTGAATACGCGCAGATCGCGCAAGTCGGCGTGCGCCGCCTGCCATTGTATGGACAGCGGAATATCCAGCCGGTACCAGGGCGCATCCTCTTCCGGTTCGATTGTCCGCGCGTGGCGGTAGTCGGCGATGTTTTCCGCCGCGGCCGCGGCAAGACCCGTCCACGCGGCCAGGAACAATGCGGCGATGAATTTCATGGGCGCGCTCCAGCTTCCCGCGCCGGCAATCTTGGCGGCAGCGGGGCGAAATATCCGACGATCAGCAGCAGCACGCCGACACCGATGAAGGAGACGATGCGCTCCAGACTGCCGCTGTCGCCCAGTTCGACAAAGAAAAGTTTCACCACAACGATTCCCAGCAGTGTGGCTCCGGCCATCCATGCATGGCGATGTCCCTGGCGGTGGCCGCGTATCATCAGTGCGAGAGCGAACAGCGACCATATCAGCGACCAGCCCATCTGCACGCTCATCGACCCGGTCATGGAGCGGAAGTCGAACGGTAGCGCCCCCCAGGAATGGGCCACGCGGCAGACGGCCAACGTGACGAAAGCGAACAGGGACGCGCCCCCCACCGCAGCGGGTAGTCCATGCGCCACTCGCTGCACGCCGGATTCCGGCAGGCGGCTCCAGCGCCAGCAGGTGAGGAGCACGAGCAGCAGGCCCAATTCGAGCGGATTGAGGATGGGCACATAGGGCAGGGGCGCGGCGATGCCGCTGGAGAAGACATTGGCTGCCCAGAACCAGAACAGCATCGCCAGCATGAGCGGCAGGGCGGCGTAGAACCGGTATTCGCGCATGAAATCCCTGAACGGCCAAATCCGCCAGCGCCATTCGCCGCTCACCAGCCACAGATAAAGACTCGGCACCAGCGCCCAGCCCAGCCAGCGCCATGCGCTTTCCGTTTCGGTCAGTTCCAGCATGGCGGTATACGCCACATGCACCAGCACGCCAATGAGAAGCCATGCCCCCAGGACATGCGCGGCGCTACGGACGGCAGCGGGTAGCAAATGGGCGAGCCTGCGCAGCAGGACGAAATGCACGGTAAAAAACGCGATCCACACCGGCCCCGTGAGCGCGCGCCATGGCAGGCCATGTTTGGCCAGCAACCATATCGCCGCCGCGTGGGGAAGAAAAACCGCGAGCGCCATCGCCCGCCAGCGCGCGACGCGCGCGATCGTCATCCACAGCAGGGCGGACAAGGACAACGCAAGCAATATCAGGTGATCTTGCGTGAAAGCCGGCGCTGACCGGCCGTCGAATCCCGCGCCGTAACCGGCGAGAGCGCCCATCTGGTCGGCGACGGCCCATGTCCACCAACCCACGCCCCAGGCCAACAACAAGGTGGACAGGTATGCGAGCCGCCGCGGGTCGATCGCGGCGTTCGCCGCCGTGCCGCGCACGGCGGCATGATGTATCCGCCACGCGCCCGCCATCGCCGCGAGCGCCAGGGCGGCGGGCACCCACCGGGAGGCGGGAGACGGCCAGGACATGGCTACGGCATGATTGAGGATGAAGGCGGTTCCGGCGATTGCCTGGAGCGCCATGCCGAAATAAAACGCGCCGCGCTGCCCTTGCCACAATCCCAGCCACAAAAGCAGCAGGCCGCTCGCCGCCCAGGCAATGTCCGCCTCATTCCAATCGAGCACGAAAAGCGCCGCCAGATTGACGAAAGCCAGCCCCAGAAGCAGCATAATGCCCACCCGCCTGGCGAGCGTTTCATCCTTGCGCGCCATGGCGTCGCCTTGGGCAAGAATCGCGCTGGCAATCAGAGCGAAACCTATAGAGGCCGCGCACAGCAAGCCCATCCAGCCGGAAGCCAGCACACCGCCGTCGCCCGTATCCAGCCGCAGGTCGCACAGAAACAGCAGTCCGCCGAGAAACTGGATGCCAAACGCGCAGAGGAGAAAAAGGCGCGACCCCAGGCGCAGCCCGGCGAACACTGTCGCCATGCCCGCCAGCGCCCAGGCGATGACCGTGTACTCGAGCCCGAAGCACGACGGCGCGATCAGGTAGAGGAATATCAACCCGGAGGCGGCAAGCAGCGGCAGCGCGCGCCGCTTTCTGTCGCCGGGCGCTTCTTCCGGCGCGCGGCGCAGGGCGCGGTGGCAGAAGAGCAAGGATGCGCCCAACATGGCCGCGCCCAGCGGCGAGGCTTCCAGCAGGGTCTCCGCGCCAATACCCAAATCCCGGAGCCACGCCGCCGCCGCCAGCGCGATCAGCGTGAGCGAGAATCCCCGCGCCAGGCGCCGCCCTTGCATGAGGCCGAGCCAGTAAATACCCGCGCCTTCCACCGCCCAGGCCATCGCCGTCCAGCGCGCCTCGAAGGCGAGCGGAATCGCCAGCGTACCAAAGACCAGCGCCAGCGCGGCGCAGATTTCCATCAACAGGCCGGCGCGCCATCGCCCCCGCAGGAACAGCGCCACCAGCAAATAGAACGCGCCAAGGCCGAGCGCGGAAAACGCCATGCCGAACTCGGGATCGAGCGGGTGGATGAGTGTGCATTGCAACCCGAAACCGATCAGCGGCGGGCCGAACACCATGGCTCCGTCGAGATGATCGGCGCGCTTCGCCGCCCAGCGCGACATTGCCCGCCGCCCCTCGCGCTCTGGCGCGTCCGCCGCCTCCATGAGCTTGCGGCGCGCGAAAAGCAGGCCGATGCACACATACATCAGGAAAAACAGTACCAGGAAAGGCTCCGTGCTCATGAACAGATCGGCGGTGTAGGAGCGTATCCCCCACGCGAACCCGATGCCGAATGTTCCAGTGAAACCGATCAGGTTCAGCACCCGCCAAGCCTTGAACCAGGCAATCAGGGCGATACCGGCATTGAGCAAGGCGAAATAGCTGAAAAGCGCCACATGGTCGCCGCTGCCGGTGGACGTCAGGATCGGCGCGGCAAACCCGCCGAACACCGCCGCGCAGGCGAGGCCCAGGGCATCCTGCAACACCGCCAGCATGACGGCGGCGATAGTGAGAAAGACGAGCAGGCCGAACGCCAGCCCGGGCGGCAACAGGAAATGCAGGCGCATGGCGGCAAAGCTCGTCAGATAAAGCACCGCCACGCCCGCGCCTTGCAGCATCAGGCCATAGGCGGGTCTTTTCAAGCGCAGCCGCCAGCCCAGCGCCAGCAAACCGATCGCCGCGATCGCCACGCCGATGTAGCGCGACTCGACCGGCAAGGAGAAGCGATCGGAGGCGTAACGCAGCAAAAAAGCAAAGCCGAGAAACAACAGCGCCACGCCGACGCGCAGCACGGTGTTGCCGCCCAGCAGCCAGTCTTTCGCCGCCGCGAACGCGTGCTCCACGAAAGTCGGCGCGGCGGGGCGGGGAAGCGGGGCGGGAGGGATGGGCGCGGATTTTTCCATCGCCGCCGGCTCCCTCCACGATCTGTCTGCCATTGGCATTTCATTGCCAGCGCCGCTCCAATCGAAAGACACGGGAGCCGCTTCCGCCTCCGCCATGGCCGCCACGGGCGGCGGAGCGGGCGCAACGGCGGGCGGCGCCGCTTCCGCGCCCGTTGCCGGTGTTTGCGGCTCGTCCGGGCGGACGCCGGTCTGGAGAAGAGGCGTTTCTTCTTTTTCTTCCCGCCGCGGCGGTGTGGAAGCGGCGGACGGAGCATCCGCCACCGCGCCGGTCTTTTGCTCATGCGGCAAGGATTCCGGCTCATTGATTTGTTTTTCCAGCGCATGGAGCCGTGTCGACAACGCCAACAACCCTTCTTTCAGACGCTGGTTATCTTTCTTCAGCGTCGAAATACGAAACCAGCCGATTGTCAGCAGAACAAACAGGACAGTCAGAAAAAATTTCATAAACCACTCCTCCTTGCAGCGCGCCGCCAACGCTCATGGCGTTCGCGCTCCTCCACAACGATGAAAAAGAAAGCACTCGGGAGAAAACGAATAGACAAAAGCCGCGCGGGAATTGTAGCGCAGCAACACAGGAATTCCCGGCGGCGCGCTCCCATTTCCCGGCGCGCCCCACCGGATCGGCTCGTATCCCGGATTGCTTCCATGGCAAGGAGCGAATGCGGCACAGGCCGCGAACGCACTGACGCATTCAGGCTCCTTCAACCTACCCCGGCACCATCGCTTTCCGCTGTCCAGCGGAATACGGGTTCGCAATCAAAACGATAAATCAGCGCCGCTTCGCTCCGCATGAAACGCTGGATTGCCATGTCGCTGATTCCCGGCAATCCCCGGGCGGGTCATTCCGGCAGGAAGACCGCCTTGCCATCTATTTCGACGCGGCGCAGCGGGTGTCCGAAGGCGCGGCCCAGGCGTTCGGCGGTGAGCGTTTCCGCGCTCGTCCCTGTCGTCGCGCCGCCTTCTCCATCGAGGAGGATGACGTTGTCGGCGTAGCGCGCCGCCATGGCGAGGTCGTGGAGCGCCATGATGACGCCGCGTCCGTCGGCGGCGAGCGCCCGCAGCAGTTCGAGGACGGCAATCTGATGGTGGAGGTCGAGGTGGTTGAGCGGCTCGTCGAGCAGGAAAAGGCGCGGCGTCTGCGCGAGCAGCGCCGCCAGTGCCACGCGCTGCTGTTCGCCACCGGAGAGCATGCGCAGATCGCGGGACGCGAACCCTTGCAGCCCCACGCAGCCGAGCGCGGCATGGGCGATGGCCGTATCCGCGGCGCTTTCCCACCCCCAGCGTCCGAGATGGGGATGGCGGCCCACCAGCACCGTTTCCAGCACGGAGGCGGCGAACGGCATGGGCTGGCGCTGCGGCAACAGGCCGCGAAACCTGGCTGCTTGCAAAGGTTGCCAGTCCGCGCGGGAGCGGCCTCCGAAGCCGATCTCGCCGCGCACATCAAGCACGCCAGCGCCTTCTCCGGCGTCATGCAGACCGGCCAGCGCATGCAGCAGCGAGGTTTTGCCCGCGCCGTTGCGGCCCAGGATCGCCACGCATTGCCCGGCGCGGACTTCCAGATCGAAGGCGCGGCACAGCTCGCACCCGCCCCGGCTCAACGCCAGACGGCGCGCCGCGAGCAGGGGAAGCGTCGGGTCGCGCCAAGGGAAGGGGCACGCGAGTTCGGGAGGCAGGGCCGGAATCGCCATCGCGCGTCTTACCGTGAATGCCGGGCGAGCAGGAAGAGGAACACCGGCACGCCGAGCAGCGCAGTGAGGACACCGACCGGCAATTGCTGCGGCGCGAGCAGGGTGCGCGCGAGGGTATCGGCGACGGTGAGGAGCGCGCCGCCAGCCAGCGCGGCGGCGGGCATCAGTAAGCGCTGATCGTTGCCGAGCGCGAGGCGGACGAGATGCGGCACGACGAGGCCGACGAAGCCGACGGTGCCGACCAGCGTCACCGCGACAGCGGTAAAGATCGAGGCCAGCAGGTACAGCGCGCGCCGCAGCCGCCGCGCATCGACGCCGAGCGCCATGGCGGTAAGCTGGCCGCGCGCGAGCACATTGAGATCGCGCCCGAATGGCAAGGCCGCGGCCAGCCCGGCGGCCAGTACCGCGAGCGCGGGCCACGGGCGGCTGGCACCGCTGGCGTCGCCCATCAGCCAGAACAACATGGACTGCACCTGTATGGCGGGCGCCAGCGCCAGCATCAGCGTGATCGCGGCGCCGCAACCGGCGGCGACGATGACGCCGGTGAGCAGCAGCCGCGTCTGTGTCCAACTTCCATCGCCATGTGCGAGACCGAAGACTGCCAGCATCACGGCGAGCGCACCGCCCAGGGCACCCACATCCATCCATGGCGAGGCAAGCCCAAGCATGAGCGCGCCCAGCGCGCCGACCGCCGCGCCGCCGGAGATGCCGAGGATGTAAGGATCGGCGAGCGGGTTGCGCAGCAACACTTGCATCAGCGTCCCGGCCAGCGCCAGCAGGCCGCCGCAGGCGAAGCAGGCCAGGGCGCGCGGCAGGCGCAGTTCGCGCACGACGCCGGCGAGCATGCCCGCGCCATCGCCGAAAAGCGCGGAGAGCACTTCGCCGGGCGAAGCCGCGAGGCTGCCCGCGCACAGCGCCCACGCCAATGCCGCGAGCGCAGCCAGGACGAGCGCGGCCAGCGCGGCGAGCGGATGGGCGGCAAGCGCGCGCGCGGGCATCACGGCGATTTCGCCTCCGCTTCCTCGAACCTGTCGACCTTGCGCAGCGACGGGAAAAGCCTCGCCCAAAGGCTGACGACGCCGAGCGTACACAGGCCGCCGAGCGCGGCGGCGGCGACCGGGCCGAACACCGCCGCGCACACCCCGGCGCGGAATTCGCCCAATTCATTGGACGAGCCGATGAAAAGCATATTGACCGCGCTCACTCGTCCGCGCATCTCATCCGGGGTGGCGAATTGCACCAACGCGCCGCGAACGTAAACGCTCACCATATCCGCCGCACCCGCAGCCGCCAGCGCGGCGAAAGAGAGCCAGAACCAGGACGAGAGCGAGAAGACAAGATTCGCCGCGCCGAAAACGGCGACGGCGATGAAAAGGCGCTTGCCGACAGCACGATCGAACGGCCGGGCGCTCAGGAACAGCCCCGCGCCCACCTCGCCGATGGCGATGGCGCTGCGCAGCGCGCCCAGCCCTTCCGGGCCGGTATGGAGAATCTCCTTGGCGTAGATGGGCAGGAGCGCCACCACGCCGCCGAGGAGCACGGCGAACAGATCGAGCGAAATGGAACCCAAGATGATGGGCCGATTGCGGATGAAGCGGATGCCGACGCCGAAGCGCCGCCACATGCTCCCCTCGCCCACGGCTCTCGTGCCCGCATACAAGGCCTTGACCCGGATGAGACACAGCACGCCGAGCAAAAAGCAGAAAACGCAGACGGCGTAAGTCAGCGCGCCGCCGCCCCGGGCGTAGAGCAAGCCGCCGACGAGCGGCCCGCCGATGCTGGCCGCGCGCATCAGCATGCCGTTGGCGGCAATGGCCTGCGCCAGTTGTGCGCGCGGCACGATCTGCGGCAGCAGGCTTTGCAGCGCAGGCCCGGAAAAGGCGCGCGCGCAACCGAAAAGCGCGAGCGTGGCATAAATCCCGGCAAGCGCCGCCGCCTTGCCTTCCTCGCCCGTCCCGGCGTGACCCGAGAGCCACCACAGCGCCCCGGCGCAAAGCATGGCGACAACCCAGCTCGCCATCAGGATCGGCTTTCTCGCGTAGCGGTCGATGAGATCGCCCGCGGGCATGAGCAAGACGAGCATGGGCAGGAATTGCGCCAGCCCCACATAGGCCAGCGCCATGGCATCGTTGGTGAGTTCGTACACTTGCCAGCCGATGACCACGGCCTGGATCTGGGTGGCGAACATACCCATCAGGCGCGACACGAGGAAAGCGATGAAAGCCTGGTTGCGCCAGGCATCGGAGAAATGGGGGGGAGCGCTCATCGGTCGGGGAAAGGGCGTTTTGTTTATGTGCGTGGATGGCGGAACAGGGGGAAAAGGCCGTAGCATGCCCGCTTCTTGCTTTCTGGAGTTCCTCTTGTCCAATTCCGGTTCAACCTACAAGACGGGCATTCTATTCGCACTTTTCGGCGCTGTCGGCTTCTCGTTCAAGGCCATCCTGGTCAAGCTCGCCTACCGCTACGGTATCGACGCCGAAACCCTGCTCGCGTTGCGGATGGCGATGGCCCTGCCCCTGTACCTGCTGCTCGGTCTTTTCGCCCGCCACGAACAGCGCGGCCCGATGCGGGGGCGCGACTGGCTGTGGATGGTCTGGCTGGGCTTCATCGGCTATTACCTGTCGAGCTATCTCGATTTTCTCGGGCTGAATTACATCTCATCCGGGCTGGAGCGGCTGATTCTTTTTCTTTATCCGACGCTGGTCATCGTGATTTCGGCGATTTTCTTCAAGAAGCCGGTCACGGCGAGGACGGTGTTCGCGCTGGCGCTGTGCTATGCCGGCATCGCGCTGGCCGTCGGGCACGACCTGGGCAACGCCGAGGCTCATCGCAACGTCTTGATCGGCAGCGCGCTGATTTTCGCCGCCGCCGTCGCCTACGCGCTCTACCTGATCGGCAACGGCATGGTGGTCGGACGTCTCGGTTCGCTCCAGGTCACAGCCTGGGCCTCGTCCTTCGCCTGCATTTTCAGCATTACCCAATTCGTGCTGATACGACCGCTCGATCTGTTGTTCCACCAAGTCTGGCAAGTCTGGGCGCTGACCGGGATCATGGTGCTCGTCTCGACCGTGGCCCCGGTCTGGATGGTGTCGGAAGCCATCCGCCGCATCGGCGCGGGACCGGTGTCGATGACGAGCACGCTGGGGCCGATCGTCACCCTCGGCCTGGGCTGGCTCATCCTTGCCGAACCTGTCGGGCTGAACCAGTTCCTCGGCGCCGCGCTGGTCATCGGTGGTGTGTGGATCGTGTCGCGGCGGAAAGCGGAGTGACTTTCAGGGTCTTCGCGTTTCCGTGGAGGCCGCCCATGTCTTCAGGATCGTGTCCGCGAAGCCGCGCGCGAAAGCGACGGGATCGGCGAGACCGACGGCCTTCATCCGGGCGCGGAACGCGGGGTTCGGCTCCGGCGCAGCGCGGCACGCGCGTTCGATATAAGCTTCCGGCGTCTCCGCGATCCATTCTGCCGCGCCGGCCGCCTCCAGCAAAGCGGCGGGGCGGCGCGCCCAGGGCAGGGGAGAGGCCAGGCTCAGATAAGGCCGGCCCATCCAGAGGCAGCCCGGCAAGGCCAGGCCGCCCGCATCCACCGGCGGCGCGAGGCCCAAATCGGCCTCTTGCCAGAACCGGCAGAAGTCCGCCGCCGTATGGGCATGGACAAAGCGCAGACGCCCGGCGTCGACGCCCGCGCGGGCAAAGCGGGCGCAAATGGCTTCCCGCGCGGTTTTGCCCGAATCCTGTAGATTGATCAATAATTGGCATTCGGGGCGGAACGCGAGAATCCCGGCAAACAATTGCCATCCTTCCCGGCCCACGTTCATGGCCGGAGTCAGGCATCCAAAAGTGAAACGGGGATCGGACCGCGCCCCGGCGGCGATCGGCCACGCCGGAAAATCGTAACACTCGCCCATTTCGGGAAGCGTCACGCAGGGCAGGACGGAATTTTCCGCCAGGCGCGCCCCCGCCAGCGTTCCGCAATCGGGTGATATAGGCGGCATGGGCGCTTCGCCCCAAAGCAGCTTGCATTTCACCCCGGCTTGCAGGAAAACGGCCAGCCGTTCCGACGGCCCATATGCATCCAGGTCGATCAGGACATCGGGCGCGATGCGCCGGATGTCCTCCAATACCCCGGCATCTTCCTTTTCGTGGATCGGCAGGACTTGATCCGCCAATAAACCGCAAAGGCGGGCGTAATCGCTATTGCCGCACTGGCTGTATCGCGGATCGCCGGTCAGCAGCAGACTCGTGAAACTTCCCGGCGGACGGAAACGCAGCAAGGCCGCGAGCCGTCCCGAATATTGTTCCCGCGCAAAATCGCTGACCATGAAAGCGATTTTCAACGGCCCGGCGGAATCCGGCGTCTCGGAGGAAGAAACTGTTTCCGCTTCCGCCCGGCCGCTTTCAGGCGCGGCGGCATCGGCCAACTGCGTCTGGATGCGCCCCAAGGCTTCCAGCAAACGCTCGCCGCTGGACTCGAAGCAAGAAAGATAGCGCGCCGCCAGCAAGTCGTCGGCGAGGGCACGGGAAAATTCCAGGCAGCCCTGCGCAAGCTCGTCGATATCGCCCCGCTGCGCCAGGATCGTGAGCAAAGTGTTTTGAATGTGGAGCTGTGCCGGAGAAGAAACGCGCGCGGCGGACTGCAATAGCGAAACCGCTGTTTCGCTTTGTCCGGTCAGGCAAAGACCTTGGGCCAAGGCAGGATAAGCGGTCAATAGATCGGGTTGCGCCGCGATGGCTTCATTCAAATGATCGACCGCCAGATCCGGGCGTCCGGCGCGCAAGAAAACCTCGCCCAGCCCAGCCCGCAAGTCGGCGCGATCCGGCGCGAGCCGGATAGCCCTGTCGATGAAATCGCGGGCTTCCAGGATGCAATTCTGTTGCGCGGCGATATAGGCCAGATAAGCAGGCGGCAGTGGATTTTGCGGCTGCCGTTCCATGAGATCGGAAAAAATCGTGGCGGCCAGATCCAAATGATTCGCCTGGAATGCCCCGACCCCTTGCGCAAGTGTTCGCGCAGGGGCCTGATCATTTTTGGAATGCGCCTTCGCGGCGGCTTGGGTGATTTCGATAAAGCGATCAAGCTGTTGCACGGCATCCCGCTCGATTCTGTCGAAATACGTATTCCAGGCGTTTTCGTCGATCGCGGGGATGGAAACGTTCGAGGCCGGAATGTCCGCTTCCGGGAGAATGAGCGTAGTGAGTGGTGCGTCCGGATCGGAAAAATCGAACTGGCGCAGATAATCCGTCATGACCCACACGACCGGACAGCCGCAAAGAATGGCTTCTCCACTGATGGCGGAAGGTTCATAACAATACAGGACTTCCGATCTTCTCAATATATCCGCGATGCCTCGCGGAGAACGGAGGATATCCTGGCACAGGCTGATACCGTTTTGAACGATATGTTCCGGCAAGATCCCCCCATTGGCGATATACTTATTGGCATAGTAGCAAAAGCCGCTTCTTTTCCCTGAAGCGGAATGCCGATTGTTGAATATCGTCCGGTCTATCAGGGGAAGGATGAGTTTCTCCGCTTTTTCTCCCTCCCTCAATACCCATTCTCCCCAATGGAAAAATAATTCGCCCGGAGTAAAATCCGCGTGCCCGAATAAATGTCCCGCCCTGTTCAACAGCCAGCGCGCGACAACAGGTGTCTGGAGTGGATTTCCGGGGATGATTTCCGGGTATACCCCCACAGGCGTGCAACCCGCGGCCAAGTGGCTCTTGCCGATTTCCAGTGTCAACGCTGGTGTTCGCAGGAATGAACCGGCGTCGTGGCGCCGGCCGCCCTGTGGAATGACCATATAAGCCTCATGGCCCGATTCATTCAGCGCATGACACAAATGATGCAGTGCCCGTATTCCCGCTGATTTGTGCGTAAAATGCGCGTGACAAAAAATATAATACGGCGCGGATTGCCTCCCGAAAAAATCCAGGGGCGGTTTGGCGGGATGGGAAATCATTGGATGGCTACCCTCCGGATGGCTCAATGTGGGTTTGTTTCGGTGATTTTTGAAAAATATTTCATTCCATCAAGGAATATTTCCCGGTTTTCTCGCGGCCAGAAGGCAATCGCGCGCAAGGCCCGGCCGGCCTGTCGATGCAATGCAGACTTCATGATGGCGAAGATGATACCCAATAATTTGGCCGGATGTTATAAAAATCTTCCAGCCCGATACTGCCTGGTTCCGTCCGATTACGTCCCCCCTACGGGGGGCGAGGGGAATCCTTTGGGCAGGGGAAATCTTTTGGACGAGGGGAATCCATTGGGAGAACGCGTCAAAAGCGAAAGCCTCCCCCTCGTCATCACGAGGCGCGCAGCGCCGTGGCAATCCAGTTCATCCCATGCGGAGCGCAGCGACGCTGTTCAACCAATCCGGTTCCGTCCTGACAAGTCTGTGAACTCGTCTTGATGAGCCCACGAATTCGTCTTGATGAGTCCACGAATTCGTCTTGATGAATTCGCAAATTCGTCTTGATGAATTCGCGGACGCGTCCTGTCCATGCTTCTCCGTTTTCCGGCAGGGGCTGCCGGGCTGGCCGCCGTTTGTCCGGGGCGGGGTTCAGCGCGCCCGCATCCACGCCCGCGCCACGTCCAGCATCCGGCAGGCGTAGCCCCATTCGTTGTCGTACCAGGCCAGCACCTTGACGAGTGTTTCGTTGTCGCCGCCGTTCAGTACGCGGGTCTGCGTGGCATCGAAGGTGGAGGAGGCCGTCGTATGGTTGAAGTCGGAAGATACGAGCGGGGCGTTGTTGATCGCGAGGATGCCTTTCAGGGGGCCGGCGGCGGCGGCGGCGAGCAGCGCGTTGATTTCCTCCTTCGTCGTGGCGCGTCCGGGGGTGAAGGTCAAATCCACGAGCGAGACGTTCAGGGTCGGCACCCGCAGCGAGAAACCGTCGAATTTGCCTTTCAATTGCGGCAGCACCAGCCCCACGGCCTTGGCTGCGCCGGTTTTCGTGGGGATGATGTTGGCCGCCGCCGCCCGGCCGCGGCGCAGGTCCTTGTGGCGCGCGTCGACCGTGACCTGGTCGTTGGTGTAGGCGTGTACGGTGGTCATCAGCCCTTGCCGGATGCCGACGGATTCGGAAAGTACCTTGGCGACGGGGGCGAGGCAGTTGGTGGTGCAGGAAGCGTTCGAGACGACGGTCATGGCCGCGCCGAGCACGCTTTCGTTGACGCCGTAGACCACGGTCGCATCGACATCGTCGCCGCCGGGCGCGGAGATGAGCACTTTTTTCGCGCCCCGCGCCAGCAGCGCCGCGGCCTTTTCCTTGCTGGTGTAAGCGCCCGTGCATTCGAGCAGCAATTCGGCGCCGTGCCGCGTCCAGTCGATGTCGTTGGGATTCCTGGTGGAGTAAAAGGGGATTTTCTTGCCGGCGACGATCAGGAGATCGTCGCCTTCGGTCTCGACCGGGATGTCGAAACGCCCGTGCGTGGTGTCGTATTTCAGCAAATGGGCGTTGGTGGCGAGGTCGCCGGAAGCGTTGATTGCCGCCACGTCGAATTCGTCCTGCAAACCCCGCTCGTGGATGGCGCGGAAAATACAGCGGCCAATGCGGCCAAAGCCGTTGATGGCAACCTTGATGGGCATTGCGTTCTCCTGTGGATGGATGGACTGGCGGAGGAAATGCGCCTCGCCGGGGAAAACTGCGATTCTAGCGTATCGCGCGCCCGTCCCGCCCGGGCGGATACGACGTGTGAATCGGCGCGCCGCGCGCGGCGCGTCGTTTCCCGTCCGGAAAGCGCCCGCGCCGCCGGCGAAAGCGCGCCCTCTTGTTGCCATGCGCGGGCGGACTGGCGTACTTTGCGCAAGTCCTCTGTAAGAAAGCAGTTGTTCGTTGTGCGGATGAACATGCAGATCCTCGCGCTCGACATCGCCGGAACCCCTTTTCGCTGGCTCGACATCGAGCGGGCCATTACTTATGCCGCCTGCGGCAAGGTTGCCTGGGAGGTCGGCGGCGATGAATTCGTTTTCCATGGCGGCACGCGCCGCGACGGCGAACGCAGCGTGATTTCGTTGCGCCCGGTCATCGCGCTGGCGAAAAGCGAGGCCATGGTGCGTTATCTGCAACCCTTGCCACTGGGCCACGACAACAGGTTGTTGTTCCGCCGCGACCGCGAGACCTGCGCCTATTGCGGCGGGCGTTTCGAGCACCGCGCCCTGACGCGCGACCATATCGTGCCGAAAGCGCGCGGCGGCGGGGATACATGGACCAATGTCGTCACCGCCTGCCGTTATTGCAATATGCGCAAAGCCTGCCGCACGCCCGAGGAGGCGCACATGCCGCTGCTTTATGTGCCCTACGAGCCTTGCCGCTTCGAGCATTTCATCCTGACCGGGCGGCGCATTCTCGCCGATCAGATGGAATATCTCGCCGCGCGCCTGCCGCGCCACAGCCGCCTGATGCTGGAGGGCGGATGCGCGGCGGAGGGGTTTTCCAGGCGCCCGCCATCGCGGCGGTAACGGATGACGGCGCCGCCGTCCGCAGCTTCGCGCCTTGTCCTTACCCGTGCCGGACTTGTCAGCGGAACAGGGATTCGCGCTGGAAAAATTCCGCTTTCCATGCCGCGAGAAGGGCGCGGTAATCGGAAAACACGCTGCAGCGCCCCTCGACCGGGAGTGGTTTCGGGGCGGGGGAAAGGGGCAGGACATCCCGGTGCTTCGCGAGAAAACGGCGGCTGTATTCCCGGTGGTCTTCGCCGAAATTGCCGGACGAGGTATGAATCACCGGGATGTCGCAGCATACCCCCAGCTTCTTGCCCGCGCGCCAGGCCGAAAAGCTGAAATCGAGATCGTAGAGATGGAAACCATCGAAGACGGTTTCGTCGAAGCCGATTTCCCGCGCCGCTTCCCGGCGGGCCATGATGCACAGACCGTCGATGGCCTGGATGCCATCCACCACGGGCCAGGGATCGACGTTCCAGATGCTGAGATAGATGCATGGTCCGTCGATGCTCGCCACGGCGCCGGATGCCCAGGGGATGCCCACATGCCACCAATATCCGGATTCGACGCGCCGGGTGCCCGCGAAGCCCAAGATGTCGAAATCTTGCAGGCGGGCGCTGATTTTCCGCGCGAAATCCGGATCGAGAATCAGGATGTCGTCGTGCGAGAAAACCACGATGCCGCCGCGCGCCTGGCGCAGGCCCCGGTTATAGCCTTCGGCGAGCGAGCGGGCGTCGTGGATGGCGATGATCTCGTGGGGAAAAGCGGCAAGCAGCGATTCGTACATTTCGCTGGCTTCGGCGAATTTCAGCGGATCGACGCTGCAAATGACGACGGAGAAGCGGATGGATGCGGTCATGATGGTTCGGCGGCGAAAGCCGCGGAATTCCTGGCTGCGCGTTCGCCCGCGTCTCGGCGCGCGGTGGCAAGCGTGGCGCGGCGGAAAGTGGTCTCGTTCCACAGCCGCGCTAGGGTATGATGGTCGTATACCACGAAACAGGCCCCCTGCAACGGCTCGGCGCGGTATTCGCTGAATTTTTCTTCCGGGTATTTGGCGATGAAACGGTCGACATACTTCATATAGGCGTTCGAGCCGTACACACTTCCGGTAGTCTGGACGCTCGCGGAGGCGTGGATGTACGGGATGTCGCAGCAAACGCCGATCCTGTAGCCCGCGCGGCTTGCCGCGAGGCTGAAATCGCAGTCGTATAGGTGCCAACTGTCGAAGGTATCGCTGTCGAAACCCACCGCCGCCGCTACGTCGCGGCGGGCGATCATGCACAGTCCATCCAGCAGCCGTATATCGCTGGTGACGGGCCAGCCGTTCATGCCGTAAATCATGAAGCTCAGCGCGCCAGGCTGGAGGCGGGACCAGTGGCAGACCGCGCCATGCAGGTGGGGCCAGTTGGCGGCGAACCACATTGGATAGACCGCGCGCGAGCTGCCGACGAAGCCGAGCACATCCCAGCCCTGCATGCGTTCGCCGATCTTGCGCGCGAAAGCGTGATCCAGGAAAAGCACATCGTCGTGGGAAAAAATCACGATGTCGCCCCGGCACTGGCACAGGCCCTGGTTGTAGCCTTCGGCGAGCGAGAGCGCGTTGTGGATGCCGATGATCTCGAAGGGGACGCCGGCGAGGATGCGCGCGTAACAGGCGCTCGCCTGGGCGAATTTCCATGGGGCGATGCTGCACATGACTACGGAAAAGCGGGGCGCGCTCATGGCCGCGTTTCCTGGGGGACGGTTTGCGCTTCGCGCGCCAAATCTCGCATGGCGGCGGCGAAACCGCGCGCGAACAGGGACGGGGCGGCCAGGCCGAGTTCTTTCATGCGCGCGCGCATGGCCGGGTCGGGCGCGGGGGCGGCGTGCGCCAGGCGGCGCGCCAGGGCGGCGTATTCTTCCGCGTCATGGGCGATCCAGCGCGCCGCGCCCACCGCTTCCAGCAGGACGGCGGCGCGGCGCGACCATGGCAGGGGGCTGTCGAAAACGAGGCACGGCCTGCCCATCCACAAGGCGGCGGGCAGGGCGGGGCCGCCGCTGTCGATGGGCGGGCACAGGCCAAAATCGGCGGATTGCCACAGGCGGCACAATTCTTCCGCGCTTTCCGCGCGCACGAAGTCCAGCCGTTCCGGGGCGATGCCGGCGCGGATGAAATGGCCGCGAATGAAATCCTTTGCTTCATGCCCCAGCGTTCCGAGGTTGAGGAGCAGCGTGGCCTCGGGGTGCGTTGCGAGCACTTCGGCGAAAAGCCGCCAGCCCTCGCCGCCGATCCGGTTCGCAGCGGCGAGGCAGGCCAGGCGCGGGCCGGGCGCATCCGCCGCGGCGAGGGGCAGTTCCGGAAAGTCGTAGACTTCGCCCAGGCCGGGAAGCGGTACGCATGGCAATGCGCTGTCTACGCCCAGATCCGTTCCGGCCAGGGTCTTGCTCGCGGGCAGCAGGGGCGGCCAGGGGGTCTCGCCCCACAGCAGCTTGTGGGGAACCCGTGCGTGCGCGAAAAGCGCTAGGCGATCTTTTGGGGCGCCGGCATCGAGGTCGATCAGGATGTCCGGCGTGGTTTCGTGAACGTGCCGGAGCGCGTCGCCGTCGTTTTTATCGGCCAAGACGATGTAATCGAAAAGGAAAAGGTTCAGGTTGGCGAGCGTCGCGGGCGAGCCGAGCGGATCGACGATGCACCTGTCGCCGCAGAGCAGGGACAGGATGAAATCCTGTCCCGGCAGATGGGCGAGCAGGGCGGCGAGCCGGCCCAGGCGGCTCTCGCGCGCGATGTCGCTGGTCATGAAGGCGATGTGTATCGGCGCGCCCGCGGCTTTCACGGCGGGCGCGCCGCCATCCTGGAAGCTTTCGGGGGCCAGGGCGGCGAGCTGGTTTTGTATCTTTTCCAGGGCGGCGACGAATTGCTCGCCGCTTGGGTCGGAATGAGCAAGGGCATGCGCCGCCAGCAGGTCGTCTTCCAGTCCGGTCGAAAAACGCTGGCAGACCCGGGCCAGTCCGGCAAGATCGCCGCGTTGCGCCAGCATGGCGACGAGCGCATGCCGGATATTGTCGCGGGCGGCCGAATCCACATGGGCGGCGCTTTCGAGCAGGGCGGCCGCTTCTTCTCCCTGCCCGGTCTGGAACAGGCTTTGCGCCAGCGCGGGGTAGGCCATCCATAAATCGGGCTGGATGGCCAGCGCCTCGCGCAGATATTCCGCGGCGAGCGCCGCTTCGCCCATGCGCAGGAAATTCTCGCCCAGTGCCGCGCCAAGGTCGGCGCGCGTGGGGGCGAGCGCATGCGCGCGTGCGAAAAAAGCGCACGCTTCTTCGCCGTTTCCCTGGCGGGCGCGAATGAACGCGCGCCATGCCAGCGCTTCCGGGTCTTCCGGCGATCGATATTGCAGATCGGAAAAGAGAGCGTCCGCTTCGGCGAAACAGTTGCAATGAAACGCTTCGACTCCCCGGGAAAACAGTTTTTTCCGTTCCGCCAGGGGATCGGTGCGGGAAGATGCCTCGCCGGGCGTATACATCGCCCGCGCGGTTTCGATGGAAGCCTGGTTGTTTGCCGCCATCAGCTTTTCCCTCTGCGCGAACGGCTCGACCGGGAAAGTTTCTCCGGTCACCGGGAAAGTTTCTCCGGTCAGGATGGGGACGAAGGCGGCTTTTCCAGTGGAAGCGAATTTCGTGATCGCGCAGACGGAATTGTAGAAACAGATGCTGGCGATTTCCTGGCGGTAGCCGCCCAGGAATGGCGACAGGTCGGTCACGGAGGCCAATGCGTCCGCCGCGAAATAGCCGCAATTCACCGTATCGGCGAAACGCTTGAAGAATTCGATCGAAGCGTCTTGCTTGTACAGGCCGCCACCCCACGATGGGTCGAAACTGGTGCTCAAATCCTCGACGATGTAGATTCCCGCCGGTTTCAGTTTCTTGAACAGATTGATGAAGGCCGCGATGACGTCCGCGCTGATGTGCGAGCCGTCATCGACGATGATGTCGAATTTTTGCGCCGTGAACAGGCGGCTGACGGTATCGGCGTCGGCGGCACTGCCATGATGGAAGCGGATGCGGGAATGGGCGCCGAAATCGAGTTCGCGGCATTTGGGATCGATGTCCATGCCGTGGATTTCCGAGCCGGGCGGCAGGTATTTTTCCCATATCTCCAGCGAGCCGCCATTCTGTACGCCGATTTCGAGCAGGGCGAGGGGCCGCCCGGCATCGAGATGGGCGGCGAGGAGCCGGTCGTAGATGAACGGGTAGTGCGACCACTTGAACGAAGCAAGACCGCGATGGGCGCGGTAGACGCTGTAGTAATCCTGTTTTTGCCAGGCGCGATCGTTTGTCATGGCCGCTTTCCGCTCCCGTATCAGTTCGCCTTGCCGGCGCACCAGCGCCGCCACATGTCCCGGAAGGCTGTCTGCAAGTTGCGGGCCATGCGCGGCGCGTCGAGCAACGGGCTGGCGAGCATGCGTTCACGCAGCCCCGCGCGCAGCGCCTTGAGCCGTTCATGGTCGTGGGCGAGCCGCACCGCGATGTCGACATAGGCTTCGGCGCTGTCCGCGACCAGTTCGCGCAGCCCGACGGCGTTGAGGATCGCCCGGCCCATGCGCGCCGAAAGGTGCTCGCCGGGCCAGGTGACGAAAGGCACGCCCATCCAGATCGAGTCATAGCCGGTGGTGCCGCCGTTGAAAGGAAAGGGGTCGAGTCCGAGGTCGATGCCGTTGTAACTCTCGAAATACTGCGCCACGGGGACGTAGCCCCGCACTTCCAGTTGCCCGGCGGCGGCGCCATGGCGCTCGAACTGGCGCCTGAAGTATTCGACCGTGGTATCGTCCTTCCCCCCCAGCGCGCTCACGACCAAGCGCGCCTCCGGCGTTTGCGCGAGGATGCGGCTCCACAGTTCGATGGTCTTGGCGCTTGCCTTGCGGAAATGATTGAGGCAGGCAAAAGTGAAAGGCGCTTGCAGGCGCTCGCATGGCAGGCCGGGTTCGATGGCGGTCGTGCTGATGTCGGCGCGCACGCCGTAACAATCCGGCAGCGGCCAGGGCGTCTCCGCGCACCAGTCGCCTTTTTCCAGCACTGGATCGGGCGGCACGATGATGTAGTCCATCGCGCTCATGCCGCTCGTGCCCGGAAAGCCCAGCCAGGCGGCCTGGATCGGCGCGGGCTTGCGGGCGATCGCATCCGTGCGGCAACCGTCGGTGAAACCGTTGAGGTCGATGAGAATGTCGATTTCATCGTCCCGGATCAGGTTGGCGAGCGCCTCGTCGCCGATGTCGATCACCACGCGCCATGTGTCGGCGTGTTCCTTGCATTGTTGGGTGATGCGGTCTTCTTCGGAAGCGTTGTAATAGATGAAGATTTCCAGCGCGCCGTGATCGAAGTGGCGTAGGCATGGCAGCACGAAGGCGCTGACCGGGTGATGGCGCATATCCGAAGACAGCCAGCCGATGCGCAGGCGGCGCGCGGGGTCGCGGTCGCGGTCGGCGAAATCGTCCTGGCGCCGCAAGGGACGGAAAACGCGCTCGTCCATGGCGCGGGCGAGCGCGAGAATATCCGCCGCGCCGATCGAGGATGCGCCCAGCATCGTCCACAGCGCCTTGCTGTAGCTGGAACGGGCGTCCGGGTCGATGCCCCGCACGCGGGCGAGCAGGGCGAGTGCCTCTTCATGGCGGCCCTGGTCGTTGTACCAAGTGGCAAGGTTCATCAAGGCGTAAGTGTTGTCCGGTTCCTTGGCGAGAATGGTGTCGGCGGCCTTGCGCACCTTCTCGCTTTCGCCCGCCCCGGCGTAGAGCACGATCAGGGTATTCCAGGCGCTCAGGTTGTCGGGATTGCGCGCGACGGCCATCTCCAGGTTTTCGCGCGCGAGGGCCGAACGGTGCTTGATGGCGAACATCGCGCCGAGTTTTTCGAGAATCCAGTCCTCGGGCAGCCCGAATGCGTGCGCGCGTTCCATGGCGTCGATCGCGGGGATGGCATCGCCGCACATCACCAGCGCGATGGCGAGCTTGGCTTGCGCCAGCGAGCGGGTCTCGTCCGAGGCAGAATCTGCCGTCTGCTCGATGGCCTGGCGGAAAAAATTTGCCGCTTCGCGGTTGTCGCCGCGCGTCATGGCGATTTCGCCGGCAAGATCGGACAGGTCGGGCGAGCTGTACGCCAGGGCGAAAAGCTTTTCCACGCACGCCCTGGCCTTGTCGTGTTGCTTTTTTTGCAGGTACAGGTGCCCGAGCGAGAGCCAGGCGTCCGGGTAGCGCGGCGCGAGCACCGTGGCCTTCCTGAACGCCGCCAGCGCCTCGTCGATTTCGCCCAGGCGCTGGCAGGCCAGCCCGAACAGGCAATAATGCTCCGCCCGCGGCCGGGGCAGGCGTATGACATCCTGGAGCACGCCCCTGGCTTTTTGCCAGTGCCCCGCCTTCACATAACCGCCGCTCAGGCCGCACAGCACATGAGCATCCCTCGGGGCGAGGCGGCGGGCGGCGAGCAGGTGGGCGAGACCGTCTTCGGTCTGGCCGAGATTGCAAAGGAGTTCGCCCAGGCGCTGGCGATAGCGGGCGTTTTCCGGCTGTAATTGCACCGCGTGTCCGAGAAAGGTGGCCGCCGTGTCTGTCTGCCCGATGCCCAGCGCCACCTCGCCCAGTCCGAACCAGCCCTGGTGCGCGGACGGAAGCAGGGTCACGGTTTCCTCGAACAGCGCGCCCGCGGCGGCGTAATCCTTCTTGATGCGTGCCTTGTCGGCTCTGTCGAGCAGGCGTTTCA
>JAITLI010000072.1 GCA_031277975.1 Azoarcus sp. | reverse complement strand
CAGATGCTCGAAGCCGAAACCCGGTTGAGCCGCGAAAAATTGCTCAAAATCTACAAGGAAGTGCGCGGCGTTTCGCCTCCGAAGGGCATGCTGCCGTTTTCGACCGATTGGTTCATGACCTGGCAGCCGAACGTGCATTCCTCGCTTTTCATGGGCTACCACCGCTTCTTCGAGCGGCGTACCGGCTTGCGCGGACTCGATGCAATCATCAAGGCCTATCACCTTTATCTCGACCAGATCGAGGCCGGCAGGGTGGAGCCGGTATTGAGCCTGACCCGGGCATGGACGCTGGTGCGCTTTTTCGCCGCCGACCTTTTGCAGTTGACGGAATGCGGTATCTGCGGCGCGCATTTCGTGGCCCATGCCCACGATCCGGCGCATGGCTATGTGTGCGGGCTGTGCAATATGCCGTCGCGCGCGGGAAAGACACGCCGCGCCTCGGTGGAGAAAACGCGGGCGCGGGAAGCAGAAATGACCTGAATGTATCGGCGCAATGCCGGTGTATTTGCATGTATCCGCGTGCATGTCTTTGGCTGCCCGTGGAGATGGCCTTTTTTATATTCCGAGTTCAAGTTTTCACGGTACGTTGACGTAAAATCCGGCACACTTCTGCTCCCACGAGGAGTTTGTCCGTGTTTTTGCTCATTGGTTATCTCATCATTTTTGCCGCCACGCTGGGCACGTTCGCCGTCCATGGCAGCGTCGTCGCGCTTTGGGTGCCAACGGAGTATATCGCCATCCTGGGTCTGCTCATCGGCGGCTTCGTCGCCGGCAACACGCCCAAGGTGCTGAAGGCCGGGTTGAAGTCGCTGGGCGTGGCGTTCAAGGGGTCGAAATACAATCGCGCGCTTTATGTCGATCTGCTCTCGCTCCTGTTCGAGATTCTCGCCAAGGTGCGCAAGGAAGGGCTGATGTCGATCGAGAACGATGTCGAGAATCCCGAGTCCAGCCCGCTTTTCACCAAGTACCCGGGCGTGGCCGCCGATCATCATCTGATCGAATTCATGTGCGACTATCTGCGCATGATGGTGGGGGGGAATCTCAATGCCTTCGAGATCGAGAACCTGATGGACATGGAACTTGAGACCCACCATCAGGAGGCGCACCAAGCGCCGCACGCGATCAACGAGATCGGGCAGGCGCTGCCCGCCTTCGGGATCGTGGTGTGCGTGATGGGGGTGGTCAACACGATGGGCGCGGTGGGCGAACCGCCGGCCGTGCTCGGCAAGATGATCGCGGGCGCCTTGGTGGGAACTTTCCTCGGCATCCTGTTATCGTATGGCTTCGTTGCGCCGCTGGCCAGCCAGATCGAGCAGAAGGCCGAGGAAAGCAGCAAGATTTTCCAGGTGGTGAAGGTCGTTCTGCTGGCGAGCATGAACGGCTATGCTCCGCAGATCGCCGTGGAATTCGGGCGCAAGGTGCTCTATTCCACCGACCGCCCGACTTTCATCGAACTCGAACAGGAAATCAAGAGCCGCAAGGGGTGATGGGGCATGGTCATAACCCTGTGGACGTGGCGGAGATCGGGCGGTGAGCGACGATAACCAGCAGCCGATCATTGTCAAGCGCGTCAAGAAGGTCGTTGGCGGCGCTCATGGAGGGGCGTGGAAGATCGCCTACGCCGACTTCGTTACCGCGATGATGGCTTTTTTCCTGATGATGTGGCTGCTCGGTTCAACTTCGCAGGGCGATCTCGAAGGCATTTCCGATTATTTCCAGAATCCGCTCAAGCTCACGATGGAAGGCGGGGCGGGGTCGGGTGCCAGTTCGAGCATCATCCAAGGCGGCGGCGAGGATTTATCGCGCAAGGTGGGACAGGTGCGCCGGGGCGATACGCCTTCGCGCGCGATCAACGTCGATGCCGCGTACCGGCGGCACAGGGGCGAGGGCGCCGATCCCGACTGGACAGAACAGGAAAAACGGCGCGAGCATGCCCGCCTGATCGATCTCAAGGGACGGATCGAGGCGCTGATCGAGGCCAGCGCCCAGTTGCGCATGTTCAAGAACCAGATCCTGATCGATGTCATCTCGGAAGGATTGCGCATCCAGATCGTCGATGAGCGGAACAGGCCGATGTTCAACCTGTCGAGCGCCGAATTGCGCCCCTATACGCGCGAGTTGCTGCGCGCCATCGGGCTGGCGCTCAATGATGTCGATAACCGCGTCAGTCTCTCCGGTCACACCGACGCGGCGCAATATGCCGGCGGCGATTCAGGTTTTTCCAATTGGGAATTGTCGGCCAACCGCGCCAATGCGGCACGGCGCGAGTTGATCTCGGGAGGACTGGCGGCAAGCAAAGTGGTGCGCGTGGTCGGGCTGGCCGATACCATTCATCTGGACCAGGACGATCCTTTCGATCCGATCAACCGTCGCATCAGCATCATTGTGCTCAACAAGGAAACTGAAGAAGCGATTCGCAACGAAGGAACCAGCCGCGCCGAAATTCCGGTGCAATCGGCTCCCGAGGCGATGGGGGCGAGCCGCGGCGGCGCAGCGGACGCCGCGCCGCCTCCCGGTCGCTGACCCAACGTCTTCTACGAAAACCACTTCGTCATGGCAACATATAAGTCATTACACGGCAATTCCGGCCAGCACCCTTCCGGCGGCAGCGCGGGAGGCGCGCGGCGCGGCGATCCGCCCCTCGCGCCGGGAACGCACTCCGCCACGGCCTCCTCCATCGTGAAAACCCTGTCGGCGCTCCACGCGGTGACCACGGCGCAGAATCGTGAATTCGAGTTTACTTCCACCGATTTCGAGCGCGTCCGCAAGCTGATCTACGAGCACGCGGGCATCGCCTTGTCGCCCGCCAAGCAGGATATGGTCTATAGCCGGTTGGCGCGTCGGCTGCGCGCCTGTGGCGACAAGTCTTTTGCCCAATACCTCCAGCGCCTCGAACGGGATCGCGGCGAGTGGGAAACTTTCGTCAATTCGCTGACGACCAATCTGACTTCCTTTTTTCGCGAGTCGCACCATTTCGACATCCTCGCCCAACAGATCAGGCAGGTGAAGGAAAAGCGTGTGTTCCGGATCTGGTGTTGCGCCGCTTCGACGGGTGAAGAGCCGTATTCGCTGGCGATCACGGCCTGCGAGGTTTTCTCGACCCTGACGCCGCCAGTGGAGATCATCGCCAGCGACATCGACACCGCCGTGCTTGCTCATGGCGAAAAGGGGTGCTACCAGCGCGATCGCGTGGAGAAGTTGCAGCCGGCGCACATTACCCGCTATTTCGCGCACAGCGCGACCGATGGGGATATTTACACCGCGCGGCCCGAGTTGCGCCGGCTGATTTCGTTTCGCCGCATCAACCTGCTGTCACCAACCTGGACAGTGCAGGGGCCGCTCGATGCGATTTTTTGCCGAAATGTAATGATCTATTTCGACAAGCAAACGCAATACAGTATCTTGAAACGCTTTGTTCCCTTGATGCGGCCGGATGGGCGTCTTTATGCCGGCCATTCGGAGAGTTTCATGCACGCCGCCGACCTGTTGCGCTCACTTGGACGGACAGTATATGTACGGCTGGATTCGCCGTTGCGCTGAATGGCTACAAAAGACACTCCCACCGTGCCGCCGCCAACCATGGCGCATGCGCCGCGCGCGCGTATCCTGCCCTATTCCGGAACCATCATTTTCATCGGCGCATCGACCGGCGGCACCGAGGCGATCCGCGAAGTGCTCATCGGACTGCCCGCGAACGTCCCCCCCATTCTCATGACGCAACACATGCCGGAGCTGTTTACCAGCTCGTTCGCCCGCAGGCTCGATTCCCTGAGCGCCATCGAAGTCCGCGAGGCCGCCCAGGGCGAGCCGGTCGAGCCGGGGGTCGCTTATCTGGCGCCAGGACACTCCCATCTGTCGATCAGGCGGGTGGAGAGCGGCGGCTATCATTGCGAACTGGCGCGCAGCGAACCCGTCAACCGCCACCGTCCCTCGGTCGATGTGCTGTTCCATTCGGCGGCGGAACAGGTCGGGCGTGCGGCGATCGGCGTGCTGTTGACCGGAATGGGCAAGGATGGCGCCGCCGGTCTTTTGCACATGATGCAAGCGGGCGCATGGACCATTGCCCAGGATCAGGACTCGTGCGTTGTTTATGGCATGCCGCGCGAAGCCGTGCTGCTCGGCGCGGCCAAGGAAATCGTGCCCTTACCTGAAATCGCTTCCCACGTATTGCAGCGATTGGGGGGCGGATTTCACGGCCATGGGAACCGCGCGCGCGTATGATGGCAAATGGTTCATTATCATATTGGCGGATATGTCGTCAGTCTGTCACCGCAGCATGCTCGCGCCGGACGCGCCAAAGTCCGGCACTCCATGGTCGATGATTTCCAGGTCCATCGCATCCGGTCGCGCCGACCGGGCGCGCGCAGCCGCTTCTGGCGGAGAATGAAATGTCCGATTTACTCAAGAACATCGATGCCCGTACCCGGTTGGCCGGGACCAACAAGCTGGAGATCCTGCTTTTCACCTTGGGCATCGACCGGCGTACCGGACGCAGAGAAACTTTCGGAATCAACGTATTCAAGGTACGCGAAGTCATGCGTACTCCCGCGATCACGGCCGCGCCCGAAATGCCCTCTTCCGTCGAGGGGATGGTCAGCCTGCGCGGCGTGCTGGTGCCGGTGGTCGATCTGGGCAAATACGTCGGCGTGGGCGAGGAGTCGCCGCGCGACATCATGATTGTCACCGAATACAACGGTCATACCCAGGGCTTCCTCGTCGAGGCGGTCGATACCATCCTGCGCCTGGATTGGGCGCAGATGCGGGTGCCGCCCGACATGTTGACCGCCAACATGGGGGGGCTGGTGACCGCCGTCACCGAATTGCCCGGAAACAAGCTCGTGATGCTGCTCGATGTCGAGAAAGTACTCTCGGAGACCACGCGCTACGATAACGACAGTATGCTCTACAAGGACATCGAACCGATCGCCGACGGCGAACGCTACATGGTGGTGTTCGCCGACGATTCCTCGGTGGCGCGCAAGCAGATCATGCAGACGCTCGATCTGATCGGCATCAAGTACATCGGTGCGGTCAATGGCCGCCAGGCGTGGGAAGAACTGAAGAAGATCGCCGAAGCGACCTCGTCTTCCGAACGCAAGGTGTCCGACGTGGTCAGCCTGGTATTGACCGATGTCGAGATGCCCGAGATGGACGGTTACATCCTGACCCGCCACATCAAATCCGACCTGCGCTTCGAGGGCGTGCCGGTGGTGATGCATTCTTCGCTTTCCGGTATGTCGAACCAGCAACTCGGCCTGTCGGTCGGGGTGGACGAATACGTGCCCAAGTTCGAGCCGCAGCGATTGGCGCAGACCCTGCGCCGTCTGATTCTCGGCGAGAAGGACGCCTCTCCGGCGCTTCCGGCGGCGGACAAGAAAAAGTGAGGTAAAACATGTTGAGTCTGGATCAACAAGGCGGAACAGCGAAAGACACGGCGCTGCTTGAAGCGATCGACGGGCGCACCATGCTCGCCGGCTCGAACCGCATGGAAATCCTCCTGTTTTCGCTGGGCACGAGCGAGACCTTCGGCATCAACGTTTTCAAGGTGCGGGAGGTTTCCGCGACCCCCTTCATCACCAAGGCGCCCAACATGCCGCGCGGCGTGGAAGGTCTCATCTCCCTGCGCGGCAATGTGATCCCGGTACTGTCGCTCGCCAAGATACTGGGGCTGGCGCAGCCCGGCGACCCGCTCGGCGGCTCGATGATGGTCACTGAATACAGCAAGCGCACCCTGGGTTTCCTCGTCGAGAGCGTCGACCGCATCATCCGCGTCGAGTGGGACAAGGTGCGCGCGCCCGAAAACGTCTCTTCCGGCCTGCACAACTACATCACGGCAATCACCGAGCTGGCCGACGGCAAACTGGTGTCCATTCTCGATGTCGAAACCATCCTCGCCAACACCTTCGGCGAAGCCGTGGTCGGCAACATCGACCCCCTGCACAGCGGGGACACTTATAACGTGTTCTTCGTTGACGACTCCGCCGTGGCGCGGCGCAAGATCTCCGAAGTGCTCGACAAGCTCGGCGTGCGCCACAAACATGCCCAGAACGGGCTGGAAGCCTGGACGCGCCTCGAAGGCATGGCCGGGCACGCGCAGCAGACCGGCAAACATGTGTCGAACGAGATCGACCTCATCCTGGTCGATGCCGAGATGCCGGAAATGGACGGTTACGTTTTGACGCGCAATATCAAGAATGACAGCCGTTTCGATGGAATTCCCGTGGTCATGCACTCGTCGCTGTCGTCCGAAGCCAACCGCGCGATGGGCAAGCGGGTCGGAGTCGATGCTTACGTGGCAAAATTCGACGCCGACGTCCTCGCGCAAACCTTGCGACCGTTGCTTCAGCGAACGCACCAGGGATGAGGCGCTGTCAAGCGAATACCGGAGAGCAAGATGGGTGATCCCAAAACAAAGTTCTTGATCGTGGATGATTTTTCGACGATGCGCCGCATCGTGCGCAACCTGCTCAAGGAGTTGGGCTATACCAACGCCGACGAGGCCGAGGACGGCGTGGTGGCCCTGCAAAAACTGGAATCGGCGCCATCGGAGTTCAACTTCGTGGTCTCCGACTGGAACATGCCCAACATGGACGGCCTGACCCTGCTCCAGAAGGTGCGCAGCGCGCCGCAACTCAAGCACTTGCCGGTGTTGATGATCACGGCCGAAGCCAAGAAGGAGAACATCATCGCGGCGGCCCAGGCCGGGGCGAGCGGCTACATCGTCAAGCCGTTTACCGCGGCGACCCTGGCCGAGAAGCTGGAAAAGATATTCGACAAGATGAAACCGGCCTGAACGGCGCGCGAGAAGGAACTCGGAGGCATCTCTGGTGCTTCTGGTGGATGGACGCAGAAAGACGGGGGAGCCTGAAGGTGGCGAAACGAACAAAAGTTGACGAAACAGGAGACTCGGACGACCTCCAGGCGCTGTTCGACAGTATTGCCGCGGGTAACGACAAAGAAGCGCCGCCCGCTCCTCCGGCCCCTGTCGCAGCGGTAGCCGCCCCTGCCGGAGACACGGACGACAACGACGAATTGCAGGCGCTTTTCGACGCGGAAGCCAGCAAATTCGACGCACCGCTCGGCAGGAACGAAGGCAAGGGCGACGATGCCGTATTCCATCGCATCGGCAAGATGACGCGCAGGCTGCATGACACACTGATCGAACTGGGACTGGACAGCGCCTTGCAGGAAGTGGCCGACTCGATTCCGGACGCGCGCCAGCGCCTGACCTACGTGGCGCAGATGACCGAGCAGGCGGCCAGCCGCGTACTCAACGCGACCGACATCGCCAAGCCGGTCGCCGAACGGATCGAGAGCGATGCCGGAGCCTTGCGCGCGCGCTGGGACAAGGCGTTTTCCAACCAATTGTCGGTCGGGGAATTCCGTGATCTTTCCGTGGAGACGCGCACCTTCCTTGGCGCGGCGGTCGAAGGCGGGCGGGGACTCAATGCCCAGTTGCTCGAAATCATGATGGCCCAGGACTTTCAGGACTTGACCGGGCAGGTCATCAAGAAAGTCGTCCAGATGGCGCAGTCGCTCGAAACGCAACTGCTCGAAATGCTGATCGAAGTCGCGCCGGAAAACCTCCGCGCGGAAAAAGCGGGCAGCCTGCTCAACGGCCCGGTGGTCAGCAGCACGGGACGCGACGATGTCGTGACCAGCCAGGGGCAGGTCGACGACCTGCTCGAAAGCCTGGGTTTCTAGGCGACAACGAGATTGTGGGAGCGAACGAACCATGAGTGACTTTGCCGGAATGGAAGATCTGTTGCAGGACTTCCTCACCGAGGCGAAAGACCTGCTGTCGGATGTCGACAACAAGCTGGTCGACCTGGAACGCAGTCCGGACGACCGCGGCATGCTCAACGACATTTTTCGCGGTTTTCATACCATCAAGGGCGGCGCGGGCTTTCTCAACGCCACGGAACTGGTGACCTTGTGCCACCTCACCGAAAGCCTGTTCGACAAATTGCGCAATGGCGAACTCGTCGTGACGGCCGAGATCATGGACGTCATCCTCTCTGCCACGGCGGGCGTGCGCGACATGTTCAACCAGCTCGAACAAGGCACCCAGCCGCAAGCGGCCGATCCGGCGTTGCTCTCCGCGCTCAGGGCGGTGCAAAGCGATAAAAAGGCGAGCGCGTCCGCCGCCGCGCCCGCTCCGGTGGCGGCCAGGGCATCCGCGCCTCCGGCGGGACAGGGCAACGAACCCGACTGGGAGCGGCTTCACGCCGCTGTCGCGGGCGCGCCCGCGCCCTCCCCGGCGGCCGCTTCCACGCCTGCCTCCACCGCGGTCGTACCGGCGGCGCCCAACGCCGATACTATCATCCAGAACGCCCTGGGCCGCCGCGCCACCGACCGTCCCGGCTCGACCGCGCCCGCCGGACGGCGCGACACCGAGCGCCAGCGCGACACCTCCATCCGTGTCGACACCACGCGCCTCGACCAGGTACTCAATCTTTCCGGCGAAATCGGCCTCACCAAGAACCGTCTCAACGCACTGCGCAGCGACATTCTCAACGGCAGCAACGATAGCGAAACCCTGCATGCGCTCGATCTGGCGGTGAGCCAGCTCGACCTCCTGGTGTCCGATCTGCAAAACGCGGTCATGAAAACGCGGATGCAGCCGATCGGGCGGCTTTTCCAGAAATACCCGCGCATCGCCCGCGATCTCGCCCGCAGTCTCGGCAAGGATGTCGAACTGGTACTGGCTGGCGAAGAAACCGAAATCGACAAGACCATGATCGAGGACTTGTCCGACCCGATCATCCACCTGATCCGCAACGCGGTCGACCACGGCGTCGAAGAAGCGGGCGAGCGCCGCGCCGCCGGCAAACCGGACAAATCGGAAGTCCACCTGGAAGCGCGGCAGGAGGGCGACCACATCGTCATTCTCGTCTCCGACGACGGACACGGCATGAACGCCGACAAGCTGCGCGCCAAGGCGGTGGAAAGGGGCCTCATCTCCGACGAGGAGGCCAACACCATGGACGAGCGCCAGAGCTTCAACCTGATTTTCCTGCCGGGCTTTTCGCTCGCCGCCAAAGTGTCCGACGTTTCCGGGCGCGGCGTGGGCATGGACGTGGTGCGCACCAATATCCAGAAGCTCAACGGTTCGATCGACATCCGTTCACAACAAGGCAAGGGCACGACCTTCATCATCAGCCTGCCGTTGACGCTGGCCATCCTGCCCGTGCTGCTGGTCAGGCTGGGCGAACAGCCGTTCGCCGTGCCGCTGTCGATGGTGCGCGAAATCCTGCCGATCGACCCGGCTGAAGTCAAGGAAGTCGGCGGACGCGCGACGATGGTGGTACGAGGCGAAGTGCTGCCCATCCTGCCGCTGACCAGCCTGCTTGGCTGGGGACAGGAACGCACGCCCGAATACGGCGTACTGATGCAGATGGCGGAAATGTCGTTCATCCTCGCCATCGACAGCTTCGCCGGACGCGAAGATGCGGTCATCAAGTCGCTCGACGATTTCCGTCCCAAGGGCGTCGCGGGCGTGACCACGCTCTCGAACGGCCAGATCGTCCTGATCCTCGACATGAAGGAGCTACTCGGCGCGGCGGGCGAGCAGCGCGGCGTGCCCCGTGCCATGCTGGTCAAGCCGAAACCGGCGGCCAAACCCAAACTGGAAAACGCCACGGCCTGAACCTTCCGCTCCAGGACAGCCACACCCGGTCGCAGCCCCGCGCCTCCTCGTGCTCCTGCCGACCCGGTAACTGCTTTTTTGCGGCGGCGAGTGGGCAGGCATTCCGTTTCTTCTTCCTCTTTTTCCAATCAGCGTCGCTTCGCGCCGTTTGGTATGAACTGGATTGCCACGGCGCTGCGCTCCTCGCAATGACGAGGGGGAAGAAGCGCCTCGCAATGACGAGGCGGGGGGATTGCCGCGTCGCCGCGCGCCTCGCAATGACGAGACTCATCTCCGGTGGTTTCTGCGGCGACGACGCGCCCGTCGCTGATCCGGATGACGCGCCCGGCCTGCGCGGCGACTTGCGGGTCGTGGGTGATGAGGATGACGGTGTGTCCGGCATCGGCCAGTTCGCGCAGCAGGGCCATGACTTCCGCGCCACTCCGGGTGTCGAGCGCCCCGGTGGGTTCGTCGGCGAGGATGACGTGGCCGCCGTTCATCAGCGCGCGGGCGATGGAGACGCGTTGCTGCTGCCCGCCGGAGAGTTGTCCGGGCCGATGCCCGGCGCGTTCGGCCAGGCCCAGCCGGGCGAGCAGCGCGGCGGCGCGGTCGAGCCGAAGCCCGGACGGCGTGCCCGCATAGACGGCGGGTACCTGCACGTTGTGCCGCGCGTCCAGCGAACGGATCAAATGGTAGCCTTGGAACACAAAACCGAAGGCTTCGCGCCGCAGCCACGCCAGTTCGTCGGCGGAAAAGGCGGCGATGTCGCACCCGGTGAAGCGGTACGTGCCGGAAGTGGGCCGGTCGAGGCAGCCGAGGAGGTGCATCAGGGTCGATTTGCCCGAGCCGGAGGCGCCGACCAAGGCCACGAATTCCCCGGCGTTTATCGTGAGCGAGACGCCATGCAGGATTTCCACGCGCGGTTCTCCCTCCCCGCCGCCGTAGGATTTGCGGATGTCGACGAGGTCGATCAGGGGGGCGTTTATCCGATATTCCATGAAAAATCACCACTTTGATAATTTTTCCAACATTGGTAGGATATTCCGACAATGTCTTCGGGGAGCGGAATCATGTATGCCATAGTCAGTAGCAAGGGCCAGGTTACCTTGCCCAAGGCCATTCGTGACCAATTGGGACTGAT
>JAITLI010000055.1 GCA_031277975.1 Azoarcus sp. | reverse complement strand
GCGTTCCGGCCTTGCCTTGCGTGTATGTTACTCGATTTTTTATGCGAAGGGATTTTTTCAATGGGCGGGCGAGGATGCTGCCGGGCGAAGGAAGAACAGGCGGATTGCGATGTTCCGGAATTGCCAGTAACGTATCCGTACCCCGCGACCGAAGGACCGTCGCGCAAACGTATACACTGACTGCTGCATCCGCCCGTGATGTCCATGCAAATGAATTCCATGCGTACACATCTGCTCGGGGGCCTTTCTCCCCGCCAATTCCTTGCCGTGTACTGGCAAAAAAAGCCGTTGCTGGTGCGCCAGGCCGTACCCGGCTTCACCGGCCTCGCCACGCGCGAGGAAATTTTCGACCTTGCCTGCGATCCGGATGTGGAATCGCGCTACGTCCGCTACCGGCCCGACGCGCCGGGCGAGAGCAGCGTCGAACACGGCCCGCAGAAGCGCGGCCGCCTGCGCGGCAAACGCGAACCCTGGACAGTGCTGGTGCAGGGACTCAATCTCTGGATAGCGGAAGCCGACGCGCTCATGCGCCGTTTCGACTTCATTCCGCAGGCGCGGCTCGACGATCTGATGGTGAGCTATGCTATCGATGGCGGCGGCGTGGGGCCGCATTTCGATAACTACGATGTTTTCCTGCTGCAAGGCATCGGCAAGCGCCGCTGGCAGATCGCCGACCAGGACGACCGCACGCTCGTTGAAGACGCGCCCCTGCGCCTGCTGCGCGATTTCCGGCCCGTGCACGACTGGGTGCTGGAGGCGGGCGACATGCTGTACCTGCCGCCGCACTGGGCACACAACGGCATCGCCATCGGCGAATGCACGACCTATTCGATCGGTTTCAAGTCGCCAACCGCGCGGGAACTCGCCCATGGCTTTCTCGACTGGCTGGACGAGCATCTCTGCCTGGAAGGCATGTACGCCGATCCCGGTCTCGCCTTGCAGGACAATTCCGCCGAAATATCCCCGGCGATGATCGACCAGGCCGCGCGCATGCTGGAGGGCATCCGCTGGTCGCGCGCCGACATCGCCGCCTTTCTTGGCGGCTATCTCACCGAACCCAAGCCCAACGTCTTCTTCGCGCCGCCCGCCGAGCCGCTCGGGCGCGATGCTTTCGCCCGCGCCCTGGCCGCCTATGGCGGCGCGCTCGATGCGCGCACTTTGCTGCTGTGGTCGGAGCAGGCCGGCTTCCACATCAATGGCGAAGCTCTGGCCTGCGATCCCGCCGATCGCGGCGCGCTGGCCGCCCTTGCCCACCGGCGCGCGCTCGATGCCGGGCAGCCGCTCTCCCCTCGCCTCCTCGACCTTTTCCACATCTGGTACGAGGACGGTTTCTTCCACCTGACAAACGAGCCATCGCCATGAATACAGGCATTCCCGGAAAGCGCCCGCTCGCGACCTGGTCCGACTACCGCGACGCCGTGGCCGGACTGCTCGCGGATACACAAACGCGGCTCACCGTTTTTGACCCCGATCTGGCGGAAACCGGGCTGGAAAGCCCGCAATGCGCCGCCTCGCTGGCGGTGCTGGTCGGGCGGGACCCGCCGGGGGAAGCCATCCGCTTCTTGCTGCGCGACCCTTCCCATCTCGAACGCGATTGTCCCAGACTCATGCGCATCCTGGCCGATTTCAGCCATCGTTTCACTGTGCGGGTCCTCCGGCCCGAGCAGATCGAGCGCGCGCCCGAGTCGGCCTTCATCATCGCCGACAGCGACAACGTCGCGCTACGCTTTCACCATGCCTTTCCGCGCGGGCGCGTCAATCGCGGCGACAGTGCGGCGGCCGCAGAGCTTTCGGCGCTATTCGAAACATTTTGGCTGGAGGCGGAACAAGGCCCCACCGGCGCAAAGCCTCTCGGACTCTGATCCAGCGGCGGCGCTCCGGAGGAAGCGGCACCCTCCGCCCTCTCCCGGCTCTGGCGGGCCGCCATGGATATTCGCCGCTTCTGGTTATTGTGTCGTGCAAATCGTCCTGTCGTGCTTTTTATCTTGACGGCATGTCGTCTGTTTCGGTCTCGCTTCCTCGACGGCGCGTTGCATTTCGGCCGCCGCGCGTTGTTTCTCGGCCTGGACGCGTTGCTGTTCGCGGTCGGCTTCGAGATAGGGCGCGCAATCGAGTTCGCGCCGCGCGATTTCTTCGTCCATGAGTTGAGTCGAATATTGCGAATGCGCGGCAATGCACAGGGGATGGTTGCCGATGCGGACAAGTTCGTCCGCGCCGAGCCTGGCCAGTTTTTCGTTGTATCCGGCGCATCCGGGCAGGCCCGCCGTCACGGCCAGGGCAACCAACATGGTTATTCTATACTTCGGCGAAGTTTCCATTCTCGCGTCCTCGCAACATCACGGGATGGCCGGCGGAATAATGATGTCCGATTTTACCGCCCCTTGAAGCGCGGCGTTCTTTTTTCGAAAAACGCCGCCATGCCTTCCCTGTAATCCTCGGTATCGAGAAACGCGAAGGCGCGGCGCTTTTCTTCTTCGTCCAGGGGGCGGTCGTGCGTCAGACGGGCGATCCATTGCTTGTGCCAGCCCGCCACGAGCGGCGCGCCGTCGGCGACGCGGTGGGCGCTGGCGCGGGCTTCGTCGAACACAACGTCGTCGGGGACGACGCGGCTGAGCAGCCCGCGCGCGAAAGCTTCATGGGCATCGAGGATGCGCCCTTCGAGGAGGATTTCCAGCACGACGGCGGGGCCGGCGAGCGCGACCAGTCCGGCCATTTCGCCGGGGTACATCGAGAAGCCGAGCTTGTTGATGGGCGCGCCGAATTTCGCCGATTCCCCGGCGATGCGGATGTCGCAGCATCCGGCGATCTCCAGCCCGCCGCCGATGCACGCGCCCTGGATGGCGGCGATGGTGGGTTTGGGGCAGACGCGGATGGCTTCCAGTGCGCGGGCGACGAGTTCTTCGTGGTAATGCATGGCGTCGTCCACCGTGGCGCGCACGCTGAGGAATTCCTTGAGATCCCCCCCGGCGGCAAAGGCCTTGTCGCCCTCGCCGCGCAGGACGATGCAGCGCACTTCCGCATCGGCGGCGAGGCGCGCGATGGCCTCGCGCAGGGCGCGCCACATGGCGGCGTCGATGGCGTTGAGCTTGCCGGGGTTGGAAAGGGTCAGGGTCGCGGTCCGGGCGGCGATGTCGATAAGTATCTGGCTCATGGCGGGTCGGGCGCCGGCTGACGAAAACGGCGCATGCACGCGGAAGGAAGAAGGGCCAGGGTCGTCTTGCCTGTACCGGACAGGCCGGAAAAGCGGTAAAGGGCGGGCTTCATGCCCGTTGGGCGCCAAAGCCCCGGAAAACCCTTTTTACCGACGGGTCGATTTCCAGTTCCTTGCGGCAACTGTCTTCCGCTTCCCGCTGGAGTCTGGCAGCATCCTTGTAAGCGCGTTCGTATCGCGCTTTTTTTTCTGCGCTCAACTCGACGCCCTGGCTTTGATGCCTGATTGAATCCCGGGTGGCTTCGGAAAGCTCGGCCACATTTTCCGGCTTCAATTTCCGCGCGTAGCGTTCGTTGGCGCACTTGAAAAGAGCGCCCGCTTTTTGCACCGTCAGCTTGCCCGCGCCGATGTCCGCCCCGAAAATCATCTTCGCGTAGGATTCGGCTTCTTCCCGGGTCATCTTCGCTTCCGGGGCGCTTTCATCATCCGCTTGCGCGAACGCGGGACCTGCGCGCATCAACGCCAGAAACAGGATACAAAGGGGGAGCAGGGCGGCGCAAAGAAACACCAACGCTTTTTCGCCCAACCCCGATCGTCGACTTGCGTATCTCATTGCCGCCTTCTCCTTGCCGGTCCGCTACCGCCGGCATCACCGCGATGCCCGCCGGCAAATTCGCCAAGCGGGGCTGCCGGTACGGGGAAAGCGGCAGAATAGCATGACTTATAAATTCATGATTGGCGGTGTTTCGCCAGACGGGCCGCCGGGCGGGAGAACCCTTCGCTGCAGGGAGAATCCGGACGCCCGGCGGCATGCGGGGCACGGCAACGTTGTGGATGGCCCCATGGCGCTTCCATGCTTTTCAACATTTTTGTTGCGCGACCCGTGCACTGTGCTACCATGTATTATGTCTTATATAAGACATAGTCGCACCGCCCCCGCCCCGAAACGCGCCGCGCCACACGGCGGACATCCATGGATGGCGGTCACACACTACCCGACTGAACCGAAAGGAGATTTTTCCATGTCACGCGAAACAGAAATCCAGGCCCTCGAACACGAATGGGCGACCAGCCCCCGTTGGCGCTGGCAGGGCATACGCCGCAATTACAGCGCCGCCGATGTGGTGCGTCTGCGCGGTTCGGTGCGAATCGAACATACGCTGGCGAAAAACGGCGCGGAAAAATTATGGAAAAAACTCCATGGCGGCGCGAAGAAAAGCTATGTCAACGCCTTCGGCGCGATCACCGCCGGGCAAGCCATGCAGCAGGCCAAGGCGGGGCTGGAAGCCGTGTATCTCTCCGGCTGGCAGGTGGCCGCCGACGGCAATACGTCCGAGACCATGTATCCGGATCAATCGCTCTACGCCTATGACTCCGTGCCAGCCATGGTGCGGCGCATCAACGCCACCTTCAAGCGCGCGGACGAAATCCAGCACGCGCGCGGCATCAATCCCGGCGACGAGGGCTTCATCGACTATTTCCTGCCCATCGTGGCCGATGCCGAGGCCGGTTTCGGCGGCGTGCTGAATGCTTTCGAGTTGATGAAAAACATGATCGCAGCCGGTGCGGCGGGCGTGCATTTCGAAGATCAGCTGGCGGCGGTGAAGAAGTGCGGCCACATGGGCGGCAAAGTGCTGGTGCCAACCCGCGAGGCCATCGACAAGCTGAACGCCGCGCGGTTGGCCGCCGATGTGATGGGCGTGCCGACGCTCATTCTGGCGCGCACCGACGCCGAGGCCGCCAATCTGTTGACTTCCGACTGCGATGACAACGACCGTCCCTTCCTGACAGGCGAGCGCACGCCGGAAGGTTTCTATCGCGTCAAGAACGGGCTGGAACAGGCGATCTCGCGCGGCGTCGCCTACGCGCCCTATGCCGATCTGGTGTGGTGCGAAACGGCGACCCCCGATCTGGGATTCGCCCGCGAATTCGCCAAGGCCGTGCAGGCGGTGTGTCCGGGCCGCTTGCTCGCCTATAACTGCTCGCCCTCCTTCAACTGGAAGAAAAACCTGGACGACAAGACCATCGCCAGCTTCCAGGACGAGTTGGCGGCGCTCGGCTACAAGTATCAGTTCATCACCCTGGCCGGTATCCACATCAACTGGTTCAACACCTTCCGCTTCGCGCACGCCTACGCGCGCGGCGAGGGCATGCGCCATTACGTCGACATGGTGCAGGAGCCGGAATTCGCCGCGCGCGGCGAAGGCTACACCTTCGCCTCCCACCAGCAGGAAGTGGGCGCGGGCTATTTTGACGATGTGACGACGGTGATCCAGGGCGGCACTTCCTCGGTGAAGGCGCTGGAGGGCTCGACCGAGGAAGCGCAGTTCCACTGAAACGCCCTGCCGCCGCCCGGGAGGGGAGAGCCTTCCCTCCGTTCCGTTCCAGGGCGGTGGGCGGACATGCCCGCCGCACATGTTGTTCTCACAAGGATCGCCATGAATCTCGACTTACCCGAAGGCGTCGAAATCGCCGCCCCCATCCACCCCGGTTACGAAGCCGTCCTGAGCTGCGAGGCGCTCGAACTCGTCGCCCGGCTGCATCGCGTCTTCGCGCCGCGCCGCCGCGAACTTTTGCGTCTGCGCGCCGAACGGCAAGCCCGCTTCGATGCGGGCGAGATGCCCGGTTTCCTGCCGGAAACCCGTCACATCCGCGAAAGCCGCTGGGAAATCGCGCCGCTCCCCCCGGCGCTGGAATGCCGCCGCGTGGAAATCACCGGCCCGGTCGAAGCCAAGATGATCATCAACGCGCTCAATTCCGGCGCGGATTCCTACATGGCCGACTTCGAGGATTCCAACAGCCCGAAATGGGAAAACCAGATCCAGGGCCAGATCAACCTCCATCAAGCCATCCGGCGCGAAATCGGCTTCCGCAATGAAGCGGGCAAGCAATACCGCCTGAACGACAAGACCGCCACCCTGCAAATCCGCGCGCGCGGCTGGCATCTGGATGAAAAGCATGTCCTCGTCGACGGCGAACGGGTTTCCGGCGGCATCTTCGACTTCGCCCTCGCCTTTTTCCACAACGCCAAAGAGCAGATCGCGCGCGGCGCGGGGCCATTCTACTACCTGCCCAAACTCGAAAGTCATCTCGAAGCGCGCCTGTGGAACGACATTTTCAACATGGCACAGAATCACATCGGCATGGCACGCGGCACGATCAAGGCCACCGTCCTGATCGAAACCATCCTGGCCACTTTCGAGATGGAAGAAATCCTCTTCGAGCTGCGCGAACATTCCGCCGGACTGAACGCCGGACGCTGGGATTACATCTTTTCCTGCATCAAGAAGTTCCGCAAGAACAAGAATTTCTGTTTGGCCAACCGGAGCGCGATCACGATGGAAGTCCCCTTCATGCGCGCCTACGCGCTGGCCCTGGTGCAAGCGTGCCACAAGCGCGGCGCGCCCGCCATCGGCGGCATGAGCGCGCTCATCCCCATCAAGAACGATCCCACCGCCAATGAAAAGGCGCTGGAAGGCGTCCGCCGCGACAAACGGCGCGACGCGGGCGATGGCTTCGACGGCGGCTGGGTCGCCCATCCGGGGCTGGTCGACATCGCCCGCGAAGAATTCGTCAACGTGCTCGGCGACAGACCCAATCAATGGGAAAAGCAGGTCTCCGGCGCCTTCGGCCCCGGGGACTGGCTCGACTTCCGCCCCTCGCAGCCCATTACCGAAGCGGGATTGCGCAACAACATCAACGTCGGCATCCACTACCTCGGCTCATGGCTCGCCGGCAACGGCTGCGTGCCCATCCACAACCTGATGGAAGATGCAGCCACCGCCGAAATCTCGCGTTCGCAAGTCTGGCAATGGGTCATCTCCCCCAAGGGCGTGCTGGACGATGGCCGCAAGATCGCGCCGGACATGGTGCGCGCCATGATCGACGAGGAACTCGAAGCCGTCAAAGCCACCGTCGCCGCCCAGGGCGAGGATGTCGGCACTTACGAACAGGCGGCGAAAATCTTCGCCGGCATGTCGCTCACGCCGGACTACCCGGAATTCCTCACCCTGCCCTTGTACGAAGCCATGGCGTAAAGGCGCCGCCCGCTTGCGCCGCCGCGGGCTTCTTCTCCCCGCCCGGCCTTCGCCAAAGGCCGGGCCGCTTTCCGGATTTCCCGCCCGCGAAAATCACACGGGCGCGACAAGCAGGGCGCGCATTTTTTGCAGCGCGCGCGCCTCGATCTGGCGAATGCGTTCGGCGGAAACACCGTATTGCGCGGCCAACTCGTGCAGGGTGGCGGCTTCGCCCTCGGTGAGCCAGCGGCGTTCGACAATATCGCGGCTGCGGGAATCGAGTGCATCAAGCGCATGACGCAGCCCCTCGCCTTGCAAACGGGCGTATTGCGCATCTTCGAGCACGAGCGATGGTTCGGCCTGTGGCGCGGGCAGCCAGGCGATGGGCGCGAAGCGTTCGCGTTCGCTTTCGCCGTCATCGTCGACGCCGCCCTCCAGCGGAACATCGTGGCCGCCGAGGCGGATTTCCATCTCCGCCACTTCCTCGGGCTTGACCCCGAGGCGACCGGCGATCGCATGCATTTCCTCGCGGTTCAGGGTGGAACTGTCCCGCCGCATGCTGCGCAAGTTGAAAAAGAGTTTCCGTTGCGCCTTGGTCGTGGCGATCTTGACCAGCCGCCAGTTGCGCACGATGAATTCGTGGATTTCAGCCTTGATCCAGTGAATGGCGAACGATACCAACCGCACGCCGCGCGCGGGATCGAAACGCTTGACCGCCTTCATCAGGCCGATATTGCCTTCCTGGATGAGGTCCGCATGCGGCAGGCCATAACCGAGATAGCCGCGCGCAATCGACACCACCAGCCGCAAGTGCGACATAATCAGTTGGCGCGCTGCGTCGAGATCGCCATGCTCTTTCAGGCGGACAGCCAAATCCACCTCCTCCTGCTCGGTGAGCATGGGCTGGCGATTGACCGAATTGATGTACTGGTCGATGCTGCCGACGGCACAAGAAATGGGTAACGACAAGGATTGGTTCATGGATGCGAGTCCTCCTTCGCGGCGCATGTTAGCACTCGATGCGTGAGAGTGCTAAGCAATGACATGGTTCCCGCCACAAAGATAACAGTGTCGTCGCGCTCCGCATGGAAGAAAACCCTCTCCCGCCCCTGACGGGGCGTCCTCTCGCCCGCCAAGAGGGAACGGGGACGGCAAGCGTCTGTGATCGGGGGATGGTCATGCCGTGCGGGAAAGGCAAAGCCGCGTCATTGCGATGAATTCCCCTCCCCCGGGGCGGCTGTACAGACCGGAGGGCGGGAGAGGGCGTCCTTCCACCCGGCGCGAGAGCGCCGCTGGAGAATCGCCCTGCGGGCGTCAATGGCGTGGCGCAATCATCGTCCCGGTTGCAAAGGCGATCCATCGTGGCTACAGGTACTGCGGCTATACCTTGAAGCGCGACACCGATTCCTGCAAGCGCGCGGCAAGCTGTTCCATTTCACGCGCCGCCTCCACCGCGCGCGCGATATCGACATCATTTTCACGCGCCATTCCGGCGATGGATTCGATGCTGCCCGCCACCGCGGCGCTGGCGCTGCGCTGCTCGTCGGTCGTCGCGCCGATCAGGTCAAGCCCGCCGCCAACCTCGACCACCAGTGCATTGGCCGCGCTCAACACCTCCGATACCCGGCTGGCCGCGCTCCGGCTCGACTCAATGTGCGCCAATCCGCACTTGATCGTCTCCTGCACCGATTTCGACTGGTTACCGATTTCCTGCGTAATGTCGTCGATCCGTCCCGCCGAATGCGCCGATTTTTCAGCGAGCTTGCGCACTTCGTCGGCCACCACCGCGAAGCCGCGCCCCTGTTCCCCGGCATGGGCAGCCTCGATCGCGGCATTGAGCGCGAGCAGGTTGGTTTGCTCGGCGATCTCGCGCACGTCCCTGGTGATGCCGTTGATGACCTTGGTCGATGTCACGAAGGCCGCCATCGAATCAGCCATGCGCTTGACCGCGCCCTGCGCCTGTTCCATCTCGCCGATCAACTGCCCGAGGCTGTTCTGTCCCTCCCGCGAACGGACGAGGCTCTCATGCGAACGTGCGCGCACCGAGCCGGTGTTGTCGGCGATGGATGAAATCTTGTCATTGAGTTCCTCGACCACTTTGGCGGCCTGTTCCGAACTGTTGGTCTGGCGACGCGAACCTTCGGCGATGCGCGTGGCGTTCCTGGCCAGATCGCGCGCCTGTCCGGTCACCGCAGCGGCCGACGTCCCGACCTGCCGCACCAATCCGGCGATGGTTCCCAGCATGCGGTTGAACATGTCGGCGGCACAGCCGATCTCGTCCCGGCCGTCCGCTTCCAGCCGCCTGGTCAGATCGCCGCCGCCCTGGGCGATCTCGGAGAGGCCTTCGGTGAGCTTCGCCAGCGGCCGGATCACGAAACGCCGGATGAACACATACACGAACCCCACCAGCGGCAAGGAAACGATGATGGCGAACAACACGCTCTCATCACGGAAACGATCGACCGCCTCATTCACGTGTTGCAGGGAGACGCGCATGCTCACCGCCCCCAGCGCCGCGCCTTCTTCCACCATGTGACACACCGTACAGTCCTTGCCGAGATAATTTTTCGAAGCCAGCGCCGGAATCACCACCCGCAGATGTTTATCCTGCCGGCCTGTTTCTATTTGCACGTAAGGTTCGCGGCTCTCCAGCACGCGGCGCTCGATCTCGTCGGGAAGCGTCGCGGCGGCATTGCCCGGGCCATAGATTTTCGTCACCGCTTCGCCCCGGATCACCTTGAGGTCATGGACCAGCGACAGCTCCTTGATCTGATCGAGAAACACATCGCGCTGCGCCACGGTACCGGTAATCATCATCCCGGTCAGTCCGGCCATCGTCATCTCATTGACCGTGTGCGCGAAATCCCGCGCCTGATCGGTGACCACACTGCGATTCACCTGGGTTTCCCATACAATCATGCTGCCCCAGGCAACCAGCAACATGAGCCAAATCGCGCCAGTGAGGCGCATCCAGATTGGTGTGTCCGCCAAACGGCGCATAATACCTTCCATTCCCTTGACGACGGCGCGCCCGCAACCACCGGATTCGCATCGTTATCTTTGTTATCCTTGCCACTGGTTTTCACCCGGTCACATGACCGTGGCACCATGACACACTCCACCCAGATTCCACCCGGAGGCTGTCTCATTCGCCACCGTCATGACAAGTCCTTTGACCTATCGCAAGACAGGAATATTATTGACCGTTCAGTATGGTTGCGATGCGCGATCCATCACATGGCGGCCCGTCATGACCATAGTGTTATCCACTACAACGTGAGGTTTTCAGATGAAAAAGGCTACTATCACCGCCATCCTTGGCACCGTCGCCCTCTCCCTGGCCAGCAACGCTTCCGCCCAGGTCAGGCCCGAGGATCAGATCAAATACCGCCAAGCGGCCTACAGTTTCGCCGCCTGGAACATGGGCAAGATCAAGACCAATCTGGACGGCACTTTCGATGCCGCGCAAGTCAAGGCCGCCGCCAACGCCATCGCGGCGGTTGCCGGTTCGGGCATGAGCGCCCTGTACGGCCCCGGCTCCGAAAAATCCATCGGCGCCCAGAAAACTTTCGCCAAGCCGGAGCTATTCCAGAATGGCGCGGAAGTCGGCAAGCTGGCCGGTGATTTCGCCACCGCCGCCGCCGCGCTCGCCAAGGCCGCCGAAAGCGGCGACGCCGCCACGGTCAAGACCGCCTACGGTGACGTCGGCAAGACCTGTAAGGCTTGCCACGACCAGTTCCGCGCTCGCCACTGAAGAGCAAGAAGGAACTCCCCTCTCCCCGCTTGTACATCCCCCCTGCGGGGGGCGAGGGGAACTCATCAGCGGCGCTGCGCGCCGGTTGGAACGAAGTGGATTGCCACGGCGCTGCGCGCTTCGCAATGACGCCTCCCCTCGTCATTGCGAGGGCCGCAGGCCCGTGGCAATCCAGGCGGCCTTGCAAGCTGCCGTGGCGTTCCGGGAAGTCGAACCGCCGCGTGGATTGCCACGGCGCT
>JAITLI010000043.1 GCA_031277975.1 Azoarcus sp. | reverse complement strand
CCGAAGTCCGTCCACGTCCGCCTGTCCCCCGACATGCACGAGCGCCTGGCGGTGCTGGCCGGGCTGGAGAACCGGGAAACCGCCGCACACGCCGCGCTGCTGCTGGAAAAGATGATCGTCGCTGATTGGCATACGGTCACTCTACAGGCGGATCGAATGCGCCGTCTGGGATTGACCGGGAGCGTGGGGGATTCGCAGGGCGCGGCAGGGATTTCGAGGATTCGGGAGACAGTGAAATGACGCTTCAGGAACGCACGGCGAAGAAGCTCTTCGTCTCGCTGCCCATGGCCGGGCGCACGCGCCGCTAGATAAAAAAGGGGAGGGCGGAACGGAACGCCCGTCCATTCTCCACCGCAAGGCAATCGGCGCCACTGACGGGTCTCGCCGCGCCGCGTAGCGGCGGCAATGGCTGCGGATCGTACATCTGCGGCGCGGAAATCGGCCCGGCGGCGGCATGGTAGACTCGCAGTCCTGAACCAGCCGCCGGGCCAGCCTTCGGGTTGGCCGGTTTTGCTTTGTTGTTTTCCCCGCCATCCGGCTTTCGGTGCCGCTCTTGCCATCGTCCTGTATGCCGCTTTATGCCTTGGGTTTGAACCACCATACCGCGCCGCTTGCGATCCGCGAGCGGGTGGCATTCGGCCCCGGCAGCCTGGAGCGCGCGCTGCGCGATCTGACGGGCGGCGCGTCGGTGCGCGAGGCGGCGATCCTGTCGACCTGCAACCGCACCGAGCTTTATTTCGTCGCCGAGACGCCGCGGCACGCGGCGGATTGGCTGGCGCGCTTCCACCATCTGCCTTCCGGCGAAATCGCGCCCTATCTCTATGCGCACCCCGAGCGCGAGGCGATACGCCATGTCTTCCGGGTGGCGAGCGGGCTGGATTCGATGGTGCTGGGCGAGCCGCAGATTCTCGGGCAGGTCAAGGAGGCCGCGCGCCGTGCCGAAGAGGCGGGTACGCTCGGCGCGCTGTTGCACAAACTTTTCCAGAGTACGTTCGCGGTGGCGAAGGAGGTGCGTTCGACCACCGCGATCGGCGCCAATATTGTGTCGATCGCCGCCGCCGCCGTGCATCTGGCGGAACGGATTTTCGAGCGCATCGACGAGCAGCGCGTCCTGTTCATCGGCGCGGGTGAGATTATCGCGCTGTGCCTGGCGCATTTCGCCAGCGCTTCGCCGCGCGCGCTCGCCATCGCCAACCGCACGGAGGCGCGCGCGCGCGCGCTGGCCGAACCTTTCGGCGCGGAGACGCTCGCGATGGAGGCCATCGCCGAGGCGTTGCCGCGTTTCGATATCGTGATCTCCTGTACGGCTTCGCCTTTGCCCATCATCGGGCTGGGGATGGTCGAGCGCGCGGTGCGGGTGCGGCGGCACCGCCCCATGGTGATGGTCGATCTCGCCGTGCCGCGCGACATCGAGGCCGAAGTCGCCGGACTCGATGACGTTTTTTTATATATGATCGACGATCTCGCCCAGGTGGTCGACGCCGGGCTGGAATCGCGCCAGCAGGCGGTGGTCGAGGCCGAAAATATCATCGACAGCCGGGTGGACGGTTTCCTGCACTGGCTGCGGGCGCGCGATGCGGTGCCGGTCATCCGCGCCCTGCGCCAGCACGCCGAGACGGTGCGCGAAGCCGAACTCGAACGCGCGCGCAAACGCCTCGCGCGCGGCGACGATCCCGCCGGGGTGCTCGAAGCGCTTTCGCACGCCATCACCAACAAGCTGATGCACGGGCCGACGCGCTATCTCAACCAGGCCGAGGACGCGCATCACGCCGAAGCCGGGCGCGTTGTCCGGCAATTGTTCAATCTTTCCGGCCATTCCTGACGGGGTGGCGGGAGCACGCATCCGTCCGGTTTCATGAAACAGAATATCCGCGACAAGCTCGACCGTCTCGCCAGCCGCCTCGATGAACTCGACCGCGAGCTGGGCAACGAAGAGGCCGCGCGCGATCTGGAGCGCTTCCGCGAACGCTCGCGCGAACGCGCCGAAATCGAGCCGGTGGCGGCGCTCTACCGCGAATTGCGCCAAGCGGAAGAGGATTGCGCCACCGCCCGCGAACTCCTCGGCGACCCGGAAATGCGCGCGCTGGGCGAAACCGAACTCGCCGCCGGACAGGCGCGTTGCGCCAGGCTCGGGGATGCCCTGCAATACGCGCTGTTGCCGCGCGACCCCAACGACGAGCGCAATCTTTTCGTCGAGATCCGCGCCGGCACGGGGGGCGAGGAAGCGGCGCTCTTTGCCGCCAGCCTGCTGCGCATGTACGCGCGCTATGCCGAGCGCCGGGGCTGGAAAGTCGAAACTGTCTCCGCCAATGAGTCCGGCCTCGGCGGCTACCGCGAAGTCATCATCCGCGTCGTGGGCGCGGGCGCGTGGTCACGGCTGAAATTCGAGTCCGGCGGCCACAGGGTGCAGCGCATCCCGGTCACCGAGGCGCAGGGGCGCATCCACACTTCGGCGTGCACGGTGGCGGTGATGCCCGAAGCCGGCGAACTGGAGGCGCTCGCCATCAACCCCGCCGATCTGCGCATCGACACGTTTCGCGCCACCGGCGCGGGCGGGCAGCACATCAACAAGACCGACTCCGCCGTGCGCATCACCCACCTGCCAAGCGGATTGGTCGTCGAATGCCAGGCCGAACGCAGCCAGCACAGCAACAAGGCGCGGGCGCTGGCGGTACTGGCCGCGCGCCTGCACGACGCCCGCATGCGCGCGCGCCAGGCCGCCGAAGCTGCCGCCCGGCGCGGCCTGATCGGCAGCGGCGACCGCTCGGAGCGCATCCGCACCTACAACTTCCCGCAGGGCCGGGTGACCGATCACCGCATCAACCTCACCCTGTACCGGCTCGACGCGGTCATGGACGGCGAATTCGACGAAATCGTCGACGCGCTGATCCTCGAACACCAAGCCGAACAACTGGCGGCGCTGGCGGAAGAAACATGATCCCGCCGGAATTCCCCGACATCGCCGGAGCGCTGGCGTGGGCGCGCAGATACATCGCGCCGCCGGAAGCGCGCCTGTTGCTGCGGCGCGTGTACCAATGTTCCGCCGCGCACCTCGCGGCATGGCCCGAAAAAGCGTTGCCGAAGGTGGAATGGGCGGCATTCCGCGCGCTGGTCGAACGCCGCGCCGCCGGCGTGCCCATGGCCTATCTCATCGGCGAACGCGAATTCTACGGGCGCAATTTCGTGGTCGGCCCGGAAGTCCTGATCCCCCGCCCCGAAACCGAATTGCTGGTGGAACTGGCGCTGGCGCATTTCAGCGCCATGCCGCACGCGAAAGTGCTCGACATGGGAACAGGCTCCGGCGTACTGGCGATCACGCTGGCGCTGGAACTGGATCGCGCGGAAGTCTGCGCGCTCGACCAGTCGCGCGCGGCATTGTCGGTGGCGATGTCCAACGCCATCCGCCTGGGCGCGAGCGTCTCCTTCCTGTGCAGCGATTGGTACTCGGAACTGGGCGAAGAGCATTTCCACCTCATCGTCGCCAACCCGCCCTACGTGGCCGAAAACGACCCGCATCTCACCCTTGGCGACCTGCGTTTCGAGCCGCGCAAAGCATTGGCCGCCGGCGGAAACGGCCTTGCCGGCTTGGCGCTCATCGCCGCCGGCGCGGGCCGCCACCTCGAAGACAGCGGCTGGCTGTTCATGGAACACGGCCACGACCAGGCCGCCACCGTGCGCGGCATCCTGGCCGACGCCGGTTTCGCTGCCATCGCCTCATGGCCGGATCTGGCCGGAATCGAACGGGTAACGGGCGGACGGTGGACAAGATGAGCCGCCGCGCCAGGGCCTGAGCATCGAAAAGCGCGTGGACTTTGAGCATACCCCGCTGGCGTGGCATGCTTGCGGCCACTCGTCTTCCGCCCCCTCCCCATCCATGAGCGCGACAAACCACGGCAACGCCCCCGCCATTCTCATCACCGGCGCGGCCCGCCGCATCGGCGCCGCTATCGCGCGCGAACTGCACCGGCGCGGCGCGCGCGTCATCCTGCACTACCGCCGCAGCGCCGAAGCCGCCGCGGCACTGGCGGCGGATCTCGAAACCATCCGCCCCGGCTCGGCCCGCACAGTACGCGGCGATCTCGGCATCGACGGCGTACCGGAGGCGGTCGCCGAAACCGCGCTGGCCTGCTTTGGCCGCCTCGACGCCCTGGTCAACAACGCTTCCGACTTCTTCCCCACACCGCTCGGCACGATCGACGCCGCGGCATGGGAACGCCTCATCGGCTCCAATCTCAAGGGACCGCTCTTTCTCGTCCAGGCGCTCGCTCCGGCGCTCACCGCGGCGCGGGGCGGCATCGTCAACATCGTCGACATCCACGCCGAACGCCCCTTGCGCCACTACCCGCTCTACTGCGCGGCCAAAGCGGCGCTGGCGGGACTGACGCGCGCGCTGGCGATCGAACTCGCGCCCGCGGTGCGCGTCAACGGCATCTCGCCGGGGCCGGTCGCCTGGCCGGAAGACGAACAATTCCCGGCGGACGAGCGAGCGCGCATCGTCGCCCACACCCTGCTGGGACGCGAAGGTTCGCCGCGGGACATCGCCGGCAGCGTAGCCTTCCTGCTGTTCGGCGCGCCCTACATCACCGGACAGATTCTCGCCGTCGACGGCGGACGCAGCAGCCACCTGTGATCGCGGCGCCGAGAATATCAGACCCGATCCCTGGTGCTTGGCGCGCCGCCGGTGTGTTGCCAACAAGACGCAAAATCCCCTTGAAGCACTTTTGAAAACAAAAATAATTTGCGTTAGAATTGCAGTTTCAACAATCCTGCACGAGAGAACGCCATGAAAGCACTGGACGGGTTCACATTCAGCTCGGCAGTCCGGCATCGGCTCAATATCGGCCTGCGCACCGGCCTTGCCGCCTTCGGCGGTTACGGCGTGGCGCTGCTCGGCGCGGCGGCGCTCGCGGCGGGCCTGCCGTTCGAGTTCCGTCCCGATGCTGTTTCGCTGGCAATCATGCTTGCTTTCGTGCTGCAACTGATTGCCATCATTTGGGTTTTCGCCGCGGCCACCGTGGCGCGCGCCGCGCTGGGCCTGGTGATTCCGGCGGCGCTTTTCGGCCTGTGGCTCTTGTTGCTGCGATGAGGTGAACATGAAATTCGATCAACCGCGCCCGTTGCGCCAATCGATGAGCTGGCTGCACACTTGGTCGGGGCTGCTGCTGGGTTGGCTGCTATTCGCCATTTTCGTGACCGGCACGCTGTCCTATTTCCGCAACGAAATCACTTTCTGGATGCAGCCGGAATTGCATCGCGCGCAAGTGGTGGAGCCGGAGGAGATCGCTTATGTCCGCGCCCTTGCCCTGCTCGCGCGCGCGGCTCCTCCCGACGCCCAGCAATGGACGATCACCTTGCCCAGTGCGCGCAATCCGACGCTCGGCTTGGGCTGGCAATCCCCCTCGACGGAAAACCGCCAGCCCGGCGGCGCGGCGCGCGAGCGGCCCGCGGGCAGGGAAGAAGCGCGCAGCGATGAAGAAGGCGCGCAGCGCAGGGAGCGGCGACGCGGCGAGCCGGGGGCGACTGCCGGAGAGCGGATGGAAGGCGGCGCGGCGCGCGGCGATGAGGAAGACGCGCGCAGGGAGCGGCGACGCGGCGAGCCGGGAGCGGCTGTCAGAGAACGGGTGGAAGGTGACGCAGCACGCGGCGCCGAGGAAGGCATGCGGCGGGAATCGCGGCGCGGACGGGATGCGGATGGCGCGGCACGGCCGGAAACGGCTGGACGGCAGCTGGCAGCCGACTCGCCGCCGCGTCAGGAAGCGGGGCAGCAACGGCAAAGAGCGGGAGAGCAACGCGGTGGAGGTGGAGGTGGAGGTGGAGGTGGAGGCGGCGGCGGTCGCGGCCCGCGTCTCGTACTCGATCCGGTGAGCGGCGAGACGCTCGGTGGCCGCCCCACGGCGGGGGGCAATTTCCTCTACCGCTTTCATTTTGAGTTGTACGGCATGGATCGCATGTGGGGGCGCTGGATCGTCGGCATCGCCACAGTGTTCATGTTCGTGGCGCTGGTGAGCGGCGTCATCGTGCATCGCCGGGTTTTCAAGGATTTTTTCACCTTCCGCCCCGGTAAGGGCAAACGTTCCTGGCTGGATGCGCACAATGCGAGCAGCGTGCTTTCGCTGCCGTTTCACCTCATCATCACCTTTTCCGGGCTGGTGCTGTTTGGCAACATGATGATGCCCACCGCGTTCCAGAGCGCCTACCAAGGCAATTCCGACACTTACCGGGCGGAGATGATGCGCACACGCATGCCGCAATCCGAAACGCCGCAGCCCTCGGGCGAGCGCGCGCCGCTCACCGATCTCGCCACGCTTGTCGCGGCGGCGCAGGATATTTGGGGCGGCGGCAAGCAGGTGGGCAGCATCACCATTACCCATCCCGGCGACCGCAATGCGGTGATCGAACTGCGCCAGATGAATTTTCCCGGCCTGGCGGGGGGACGCAATATTCCCGCGCTGCGTTTCAACGGAGCGACGGGCGAGCAGCTTGCCACGCCCGCCCTGCGCGAGCCCAGCACGGTGCAGGCGATCCACAGCGTCCTCAATCTGTTGCACAGGGGATTTTTCGCCACGCCCGTGCCGCGCTGGCTGCTGTTCCTCTCCGGTATCGGCGGTTCGCTGATGATTGCCAGCGGCTTGGTCATCTGGTCGGTTTCACGCGCCAGGAAATTGTCCGTGTCCGCGCCTGCGCGCGCGCCTTGGGGGCATCGCCTGGTCGATATCCTGAATATCGCGGCCATCGCCGGACTCATGGTTGCCATTGCCGTACATTTCTGGGCCAACCGCCTGATCCCCGCCGATTTGCCCACGCGCGCCGATTGGGAAATCCGCGCCTTTTTCATTGCTTGGGCCGTCACGCTCGTCCATGCCATCGTGCGACGTTCCAGGGCGGCATGGGTCGAACAACTTGCCTGCGCGGGAGGGCTGTTCGTGCTGCTGCCCCTCGTCAATGCGGCAACGGGCGGCCTGGGGTTGCCGGACAGCCTCTTGCGAGGCCCCGGACTGGTGGCCGGTTTCGATCTCTGCGCGCTGGCGAGCGGCGCCGGGCTGCTTTTTGCCGCCTACAAAGTCCAGCGCCACGCTTCGGGTGCGCGCCTTGTTCCGCCTTCCCGGGAAAAAAACGGCTCCGGAGCGGAAGATGCCGCGGGCGCCAGCAACGCGTTGCCTGATTCCCCGCCTGAAACCGAAGTCCTGGAGGATGCGGCATGAATGTCCTGTGCTTTGTACTGAGTCTATGGGGATTTGCCGCCATCAGCGCCAGCATGGATCGCCACGCTAGGGATATTTTCGCCGCCGCCGGTTCGCCGCGCGTGCGTCGCCTGCGTTTGCTGGCGGGTTATATCTTGCTGGCGCTGGCGCTGCCCCCGGCCATTGCCGCGCACGGCCTGTCCATCGGCATCTCCGTCTGGTTCGGTTTCCTTGCCCTCGCGGCCACCGCGCTTGCGCTGATACTGAGTTGGCGGCCACGCATCCTGCGCTGGGCGTTGCGCTGACCGCGACTGGCGGCGGGGGGAGGTTGGCGGCGTTGCCGGGACCTTCCGGGGCGCGCCACGCCGCCTCGCGCGCCGGCAATTTTAACAATGTTCAGGAACTTCCAGCATAATGTAATGATTGGTAACGGATTTCGAGATACGATGCGCATTTGCATGGTTCGTGATATGCTTGGCAGGCGCTGGCGGCCTGAATCAATGTCGTCGTGCCGGACTTCTTTTCATGATCTTTCCCATTTGTCCCGAACCATTCACAAGAGGAATACCTACCATGAAGCATTCCCTGCTTACCGCCGCTCTTCTGGCGCTTGCCATTTCTGCTTGCGATCAAAAAGGAGAGCCTTCTTCTCCCGCGCCTGATGTACCGTCCGAGCAACCTGCGGCGCCAGTGAGCGAAACGCCGGTCGACAGCGCGCCCGCAGCAGAGGCTGGAAATGTTCCGGCTGAACCTTCCGCCCCCGAGAGTGCCGCGCCTGTGTCCGACGCGCCAGCGCCCGATAGCGCCGAGCCAGCGCCCGAGACCGATGCTTCCTTGGCAAAGTAATTGATTTCGCACAATAAAAAGCCGGTCGAGACGACCGGCTTTTTTCATACGCGCCCGCCACGCCGTCTCCCGGCTGCGCGATCAAAGCAACACCCGCAGGCTACGCGCCCGTTTTCGTCCTAATTGCACGCCTCTTGTCAGCGCAATTCCTGCTGGAGCAGGGAAAGTATCCGGCGCGCCGTCGGCGATTGGTCGGTATCGCCCTCGCGGCCCAGGACGGTCACGGCAGACCACGCGCCCCGGCCCTCGACCAGCAAGCGATATTCGCCGCCGTTTTCCACCTTGTCGCCGTTGCCGCGCCAGAACAGCAATTTGGAAAGAAAACCTCTTTTTTCCTTGGGCGGGTCATTGTCGGTTTCGGGATCGACATAACGCACATAGTAAAGCCCCTTGGCGCGGTCACGATCCTCGACAGTGAAACTGACACGATCAAGCGCCAGCCCGATCCGCCGCCACGCCCGGTCGAAAGGCTCGTCCACTTGCAGGCTGGCTTGCCCATCAATCACCTGCACCTGGGCGCGTTCGGCCTGCGGCGCGGCAACAGCGGCAAGCGCGCTGGCGGCGCGCGTTTCGTCCGCGCCCAGGCGAACCATCAGCCGGCGCAACATTTCGGCTTCAAGTTCCGGATCGACCGGGCGTGGCTGCCAAACCGTGGCGTCCTTGGCCTCATTGGGGTAGATCTCCATCATGCCGCGGTGGCTGATGTAAATCTCGACCGTGCCATCCGCGCCCTTCTCGATGCGAGTACGGAATTTGTCACGTTCTGGGGTGGAGTACAGGCCGTCGATGACCCGGCCAAGCAGGTTGCGCAACACATCCTGCTGGATATTGGCGCGGTTTTCGCGCCAGTCGGTTTCAAGCACACCGATCTCGGGACTGTCGATCTCGAAAACGAAACCGAGTTCAAGCCAGAAATCCCGCAATTGCGGCCATATTTGCTCCGGCGCACCGCGGACGACCAGCCAGCGCTGGTTGCCGGCACGCTCGATATGCATATTATCAGGCGTCGCCAGGATCTCGCTCGCGCCCATGCCCTGCGCCGGTTGCGCCGTCCGTTCCGCGCTGTAATCCGAGTAGGTCGCCACGCCGCGCGGATTGACGTCCGGCACGGTGAAACGGTCGTCGGCTTTCGGTGCGGTCAGGTCGGGCGGCACTTCCAGCGTCGCTGAAGGACGAGCTGCCTTGTAGTCGATGCGTCTGGATTCGAGCAGACTGGAAGTGGAATTGGAATAGCAGCCTGTCAGGGCCAGCGCCAGCACGAAGGCGGGGGCGGGGGAAAAACGCGGGAAACGATTCATGAGATTCCGGTTGGACGTGGAATGCGTGAAAAATGACTGCGCGGATGCGCGTTTGATCGACAAGGGCGGAAGATCAAGGTTCAATTCCCGCCCGGCGCATGGCCGCGAGCACGCGTTCGTGGCAAGAAGGGGACAAAACAGTAAGCGGCAGGCGCAGACTCTCTTCGATCAGCCCCATGCGCGCCAAGGCCCATTTTACCGGAATGGGATTGGCTTCGCAGAACAAATGTCGGTGCAGGCCAAGAAGGCGGGCGTTGATCTCGCGCGTGCGGCGGGCGTCGCCAGCGCGCGCGGCCACGCACAATTCGTGCATGGCCCGGGGGGCGACGTTGGCTGTCACCGAAACCACGCCATGCCCACCCAGCAACATGAAAGCCGCCGCGGTCGCATCGTCGCCGCTGTACAGTGCAAAACCTTGCGGCGCGTGCTCGATCAGTTCGCAGGCGCGCTCGATTTTACCCGTTGCCTCCTTGATGCCCACGATATTGGGCACTTCGGCCAGCCGCAAGATGGTGTCGTTGTCGAGATCGGTGACGGTACGCCCGGGCACGTTGTACAGGATGAGCGGCAATTCGACCGCCTCGGCGATGGCGCGGAAATGACGATAGAGTCCTTCCTGCGTCGGGCGGTTGTAATAGGGCACGACCGACAGATGCGCCGCCGCGCCTGCTTCGCGCGCGTAACGCGCCAGATCCACGCCCTCCTCCGTGCTGTTGCAACCCGTGCCGGCGATCACCGGAACACGCCCGGCGGCGTGTTCGACAGCGAGCCGGATCAACTCACGATGCTCGTCGACGTTGACAGTCGGGGATTCTCCTGTGGTGCCGACGACGACGATGGCGTCGGTACCCTCGCCGATGTGCCAATCGATCAGCCTGCGCAATCGGGGAAAATCCAGGCCGCCAGCGGAAAGCATCGGGGTAACGATGGCAACAATCGAACCGGTAATCATGGCGGCGCGCCCTTGGACAAAAAAGCTATTCTACCCGATGCTCTGGACGAAAATCGTCATTTGAGACTCAGCCTGCCGTTGGCGCGGATGAGCTTTCGCAAGAAAAGAAGGCGGGAGAAAATGGAATGCCCATCCCGTTCCCGCCGTGGTGAAATATCAGCGTCGCTTCGCTTCGCATGGAACGCGCTGGATTGCCACGTCGCTGCGCTCTTCGCAATGGCGAGGGGGGAAGGCTTTTGCAATGGCGAAGGGGGGGGGATTGCCCGTTGCTTCGCTCCGTATAGAGCAGCCTCGTTCCCGCTCCGGCCACAAGCCCATATTGGGGATGTGGGCGCGGATCACTTGCCGTAGTTGTAGCGACGGAGGTCGATGGAACCGTAATTGCCATCGTAGCTGTACTCGAATACCGCGTTATCAGCGTCGGTGAATGTGATCGTGGCGATGCCGACGGCGCGGCTGATGACACTACCGGGAGCATAGCTTGGCCCCGGCATCGGGCCGTTGGATCTGACCAACTCGCCGGTCACGATGTTGCCCTTCAGCTCGCCGCTCATTGTCAGCCAGGTGGGCCGGCGGAAGTTGTCGTAGTGGTGCCAGCCAATCAGAAGGAGCTTGCCCTGATGGCCGATATTGAACCCTATGCCGCTTCTCTCGGGGTCCCACCACCAGTCCTGGTAATTGACAGCGGCCTGGGGGCTGGCGGCTTGGGGTTCGGGCGATGTTTCCGCCCGTGCGGGCAGGGCGGCCAAGGCGGCAGCGGCGATGGACAATGTGCATACCCATGTTTTCATTTCCGGCTCCTTCGATGCGAAAAAAACTTGTGGAAGAACTGTTTGTGGAAAATAACCCCGGATGCCGCGTTCTTGCGTGACGAAGCGCCCCTTTGTGGAAACTTTCCTTGCGCAACGTTTTCGTGCGCGGGACGAATATTATCCGGGATTTTCCCGGTTATGGCGGCGGTGTGTTCCCTTTCGGATTGGCGACATGCCGTCACGCCGAAAACACGGCAAAATGATCTGCACGGCGCAAACAACTCGGCGGCGGACGTCCGCTTTGCCGCACTCCAAAAACGCAATTTCAAACCGGAGTTCGTCACCCATGAACAAGAGTCCCGGAATCGGTTCCACGCTAAAAACCGCGGCCCGCTTGCCGCGTGGGTTGGCGCTGGCGCTGGCGCTGACCGCCGCGCTGGGGCTGGGCGGCTGCGCGGTACTGACGCCCTCCTACAGCACCGAGGCCGAAACTGTCGCCGCGCGCGGCGAACCCGCCGCGTATTGGTACAACGATGACGGTACGATAACCCTGGAGTATTCCACCCAGCCGGAAGGCACGAGCTGCCTGATGGTGCGGGTCGATCTCGACGGCAAGGTACTGCGGCAATGGGACGCGCTCGACAATAAGGGCCTCGCCCGCGTCAAGACAGGAATGACGAAGGACAATGTCGCGCGCCTGCTGGGGGCGCGCCGCTCGGAGCGGGTGTATCCGGGCGCGCGCGAAGAGGTATGGGATTGGAACATCACTCATCGCGGACGCGGCGCGGCAACCCGGTTCAATGTTCATTTCACCGATGGCCGCGTGCGCTATGTCGACCGCATCCGCGTCTACCCGCCCGGCGAGGATGGCCGGGAAGAGGTCGTCCGGGATTGGAACTGGGATTGGGAGCCGTGGCATCCGCTCTACCCTGTCGGCATCATCATGATCTGGACGCGCTTCGGCTATTGGCAAGGCGGCGGCCATTGGGGCGGGAACATTCGCCATCACCACCGAGACGGCCACGGCGGCAGCCATTGGAGCGGCAGCGGTAACTGGCGCGGCGGACGCCGCTGACCCGGGTTCGCCACACCGCGACCCCGAGGCCGGAGCGCCGCCGATTTCCGCCGCGCGCCGCGACAGCCGCGAATGTCCGCGCGGCCCGCAAGACGGGCGTCATGGACGGGCGCCCGGACCGACGGGTGTTTGTTGTGGTTGCACAACGCCCGCCGCGTTCCATCAGGGAAAGTCCCTATAAGTCCCTGTGTTTCAATGCATTGAGCAAAGCGGCGTTTCCAGAAGGGTTGCCGATGCCGGGTTTTCGATTGTGTGCGAATGACGGGAATGGATGTTCCTATTATGTTTTCATGTATAGCGACTTGCCGCCTGTTATTGCGCGGGCGGAAAATGGAAACAATGATGCGGTGTGTCATTGCATTGGAGCTTTTCGATGTCTTGTGAAACTGTTCTGGCTCAAACGGGATTGGCCGGGCGCGCCGGGAAAAGCCGCTGGCCGGCCAGGCTGGATTTGTTGCAAAGCGGTACGGGGCTTTTCCTGGCGCTGTTCATGTGGGGGCACATGTTCTTCGTCGCCTCGATCCTCTTGGGCGAACCGGCCATGTGGGCGATCACGAAGTTCTTCGAGGGGTATTTTCTCTTCGGACGCTCGTATCCTTGGCTGGTGTCATGCGTGGTCGCCTGCGTGGCGCTGGTGTTCGCCGTCCATGCGCTGCTGGCGATGCGCAAGTTTCCGGCGACGTACCGGCAGTTGCGGACGATCCGCGCGCACGCGAAGGCGATGCGGCATGCGGACACGACCTTGTGGATCTGGCAGGTCTATACCGGCTTTCCGCTGTTCTTCCTCGCTTCGGCGCATCTTTACCAGATGCTGGTCTGGCCGCAGAACATCGGGCCTTACGCCTCCTCCGATCGCGTGTGGAGCGACGCGCTGTGGCCGTTCTACCTGGCGATGCTGCTGGCGGTGGAACTGCACGGCGGCATCGGCCTGTACCGCCTGGCGCTCAAGTGGGGCTGGCCGAATGCGCCCCGGCGAACCCTGGCGAGACTCAAGTGGGGATTGACCGCGTTTTTCCTCGTGCTGGGGCTGGCCACCTTGGGGGCGTACATGAAGATCGGCTACGAACACCGCGCGCACCATGGCGAGCGCTATGAGCCGGACGGCGTGAAAGAAGAAAGAAAAGCGCGGATGGAGGAGGAGGCGCGGTGAAAACGGTCGTGACCGATGTGCTGGTGATCGGCGGCGGTCTTGCCGGTCTGCGGATGGCGATCGCAGCGCGGCGGCGCGGGCGCGAGGCCATTGTGCTCTCGCTCGTGCCGCCCAAGCGTTCTCATTCGGCGGCGGCTCAGGGCGGCATGCAGGCGTCGCTGGCCAATGTCGCCAGGGGGGCGGGCGACAATGAGGATGTGCATTTCGAGGACACCGTGCGCGGCAGCGATTGGGGGGCGGATCAGATCGTCGCGCGCATGTTTGTGAACACCGCGCCCAAGGCGGTGCGCGAGCTGGCGGCGTGGGGAACGCCGTGGAGCCGGGTGCGCGGCGGCGAACGCGAGGTCATCGTCAATGAAGAAAAGGTTTCCGTGACCGAGCGGGCCGAGGCGCATGGCCTGATCGCGCAGCGCGATTTCGGCGGCACCAAGAAATGGCGTACCTGTTATGCCGCGGACGGCACGGGCCACGCCATGCTGTTTACCACCAGCGATCAGGCGATCCGCCAGGGCGTGGCGGTGTATGAGCGCACCGAGGCGCTGGCGCTCATCCATGATGGCGAACGTTGCCATGGCGCGGTGGTGCGCGATCTCGTGAGCGGCGAGCTTTTCGCCTGTCTCGCCAGGGCGACGGCCATTGCGACCGGGGGGGCGGGCAGGCTTTACCGGGTGACGACCAACGCGGTGATCTGCGAAGGCATGGGACACGCGCTGGCGCTGGAGACGGGCGTCGCGGCGCTGGGGAACATGGAGGCGGTGCAGTTTCATCCGACGGGTATTTTCCCGGCGGGGATTCTCGTCACGGAAGGTTGCCGCGGTGACGGAGGATTGCTGCGCGACGTGGATGGGCATCGCTTCATGCCGGATTACGAGCCGGAGAAAAAGGAACTCGCTTCGCGCGATGTGGTGTCGAGGCGCATGGAGGAGCATATCCGCCGGGGCAAGGGGGTGCCGTCGCGTTTCGGGCCGCATCTGTGGCTCGACATTACCTTGCTGGGCCGCCGCCACATCGAGCGCGATCTGCGCGAGGTCAAGGATATCTGCGCCTATTTTCTCGGCATCGACCCCGTCGAGAAGTGGATTCCCGTGCGTCCGGCGCAGCACTACACCATGGGCGGCGTGCGCACCGACCATACCGGGCAGTCGCCATACCTCAAGGGGCTGTTCGCGGCGGGGGAAGCGGCCTGCTGGGATTTGCACGGCTTCAACCGCCTGGGCGGCAATTCGGTGGCCGAAACCGTGGTGGCGGGCATGATCGTCGGGGAATTCATCGCCGATTTCTGCGACAGGCCGGAGAACGCCGTCCCCTTGCCCATGGCGCTGGCGCAAGAGTTCGTGCAGCGCGAGGAGGCAAAGCTGGCGGCGATCCTGGCCTCTTGCGGACAGGAAAACCCGTTCCGCCTGTGCGCCGAGATGCAGGACGTCATGACGGAGCACGTCGGCATTTTCCGCCGGGGCGACGCCTTGCAGGCGGGGATCGCGCGCTTGCGGGAGTTGCTGGAAAGAAGCCGCGCGATCGGCATAACCGGCAAATCGCGCGCCGCCAATCCCGAACTCGTCGCCGCCTACCGCGTCCGGCGCATGCTCAAGCTGGCGCTCACGATCGCGTGCGGCGCCCGCCAGCGCACCGAGAGCCGGGGGGCGCATTTCCGCGAGGATTTTCCGCGGCGCGACGACCGCGACTGGCTCAAGCGCACCCTGGCGGTGTGGCCGGACGATTCCGCCGACCTGCCGCGACTCGATTACGAGGCGCTCGATGTCATGAAAATGGAACTGCCGCCCGGCTGGCGCGGCTACGGCGCGAAGGACTACATCGACCACCCGGACACACCGCTTCGCCAGCGCGAGGTAGACGCCATCCGCGCCAGCATGCGGGGGCGCGACCGCCACGCGCTCCAGGATGCCATCATGCCCTGTGCCGACAGACTGCCCGCCTCCCTCGCGGGCCGCAACGAGCGGCTCGACGAGCCGCTGGAGGGCGCGTAAATGAGCACCGGCGCCACGCCACAATCCCCCCGGCCCCAATCGCAAACCGGAAAGCACCGGCTCCTGACGTTCGACATCCTGCGCTACGACCCGCGCGATGCCGCGTCCGTGCCGCGCATGCGGGCATACCGCATCGAAGAAGCCGACAGCATGACGCTGTTCATCGCCCTCAACGAGATCCGCGAGCAGCAAGACCCGACCCTGCAATTCGATTTTGTCTGCCGCGCCGGCATCTGCGGCAGTTGCGCGATGATGGTCAATGGCCGCCCGCGTCTGGCCTGCCGCACCCTGACCCGCGACCTGCCCGCCGAAACAACGCTCGCGCCGCTGCCGTTCTTCGAGTTGATCGGCGACCTCTCGGTCAACACCGGCAAATGGATGCGCGGCATGAGCGAACGCCTGCAAACCTGGCTGCATGTGCGGGAAAGCGAACCCGACCTGCGCCGGATCGAGGCGCGCATGGACCCCGATCTCGCCGAGCAGATCTACGAACTCGATCGCTGCGTCGAATGCGGCTGTTGCGTGGCGGCCTGCGGCACCGCGCGGATGCGCGAGGAGTTCACCGGCGCGGTCGGTTTCGGCAAGATCGCCCGCTTCCGCCTCGACCCGCGCGATACCCGCACGGATGAGGACTACTACGAACTCATCGGCGACGACACCGGCGTCTTCGGCTGCATGTCGCTCCTGGCGTGCCACGACGTCTGCCCCAAATCATTGCCTTTGCAGACACAGATCGCCTTCCTGCGGCGGAAGATGGCGGGAATGGGCGCGAGCCGGGACGTCCCTGTTCCGGAACGATAATGCCCGCGCGACTTCCACGCGCATGCGGGCCGCGACGGTGCGCGCGCGAATGCGCCGCGGGACGCCCCTCTCCCGCCTGAATATCCGGATTCTTGCTCCTGCTCCGGAAACCGGGCCTATAATGCACGGGTTTTGCGGCGCGCACTTTCATGCCGCATGACGGGGCCGGGCGCTCCGCCGCTTGCGGCGCGCGATCCGGGTGGATTGTTCCTGAAGAGGATTCGATAAATGTCCCAAAGAGTTGCTCTCGTTACCGGCGCCATGGGCGGCCTCGGTACCGCTATCGCCCAAGCCCTGGCCAAGGCGGGCCACAAGGTGGTGGCGGCTTACCATCCCCAATTCGACAACAAGGACCAGTGGCTGCAAGAGCAGGAAGCCGCCGGTTTCAAGGATTTCATTCCGGTCGCCGGCGATGTGGCCGATCTGGCCTCGGTGCAGGCCATGGCGGCCGAGGCCGAGCAAAAGGCCGGGCCGATCGACATCCTCGTGAACAACGCCGGGATCACCCGCGACAAGATGTTCGCCCGGATGGAGCGCGAACAGTGGGACGCGGTCATCAACACCAACCTTTCCAGCCTGTTCAACGTGACCAAGCAAGTCTCGGCCAAGATGGCCGAACGCGGCTGGGGCCGCATCATCAATATTTCCTCGGTCAATGGCGTCAAGGGCCAGGCCGGACAGACCAACTACTCCGCCGCCAAGGCCGGGGTGATCGGCTTCACCAAGGCGCTCGCACAGGAGCTGGCGACCAAGGGCGTGACCGTCAACGCCATCGCGCCGGGCTATGTCGCCACCAAGATGGTGACGGCGATCCGCGAGGACATCCTGAAAGGCATCATCGATTCGGTGCCCATGAAGCGCCTGGCCAAGCCGGAAGAAATCGGCTTCGCCGTGGTCTTCCTCGCCGACGAGTTGTCCGGCTTCACCACGGGCGCCACCCTCAACATCAATGGCGGCCTGAACTATCAATGAGCGCCGGCCGGCCGTTCCGATGGCATGCGGCGCCCCGAAAACCCCGCCAGTGGCGGGGTTTTTATTTGTTCGGGCGATATATAATGAAACCCGCCCGCATCCGTGACGTGCGGGCGAATCGTGCGATCCAGGAGGCTCCCCATGGGCGATCAAACACGCCTGATCAAGAAATACCCCAACCGCCGTCTCTACGACACCCGTACCAGCGCCTACATCACCCTGAGCGACGTCAAGGAGCTGGTGCTTGGACATGAGGACTTCCAGGTGGTCGATGCCAAGACGGGGGAAGATCTCACCCGCAGCATTCTGCTGCAAATCATCCTGGAGGAAGAAAGCGGCGGCGTGCCGATGTTTACCAGCGACCTGCTCTCGCACGTGATCCGCTTTTACGGACACGCCCTGCAGGGCATGATGGGCAAGTACCTCGAAAACAATATCAAGGCTTTCTCGGACATGCAGAACAAGTTGCAGGACCAGGTGCGCGGCATCTACGGCGAAAACAACTCGATCAGCCACGACCTGTGGTCGCAATTCCTGAACTTCCAGGGGCCGGCGCTACAGAACATGATGAGCGCCTACGTCGAGCAATCGAAGAAAATGTTCCAGCAGATGCAGGAACAGGTCGAAAGCCAGACGCGCAACATGTTCACCGGCTTCCAGTTCACACCCCAGTTCGGCGCGCACCACGCACCGGCGGCGGGCAAGATCGACCCCCCCCCGCCGCCGCCCGCCGGCAAATTCCCCGCCGGCAAATAAGCGCGCCGGCATCCCCCGTTCCATCTCCCATTGCTGCGCACGCCCCCGCGCGGGGCGTTTTTTCCCCGATCGAACCAGATGAATTCTTCCCCCGGCGCGCGCCCGCCGAGAATCGGCCTCGTCAGCCTCGGATGCCCGAAAGCCACGGTCGACGCCGAGCAAATCCTCACCCGCCTGTCCGCGGAAGGCTACGAAATCACGGGCGCTTGCGGCGACGCCGATCTCGTCGTCGTCAACACCTGCGGCTTCATCGACGCCGCGATCGACGAATCGCTCGACGCCATCGGCGAGGCGCTGGCCGAAAACGGCAAGGTCATCGTCACCGGCTGCCTGGGCGCGCGCGGCGAGATTGTGCGGGCGGCGCATCCGCGCGTACTCGCCGTGACCGGGCCGCACGCCGTCGACGAAGTGATGCGGGCCGTGCGCCGCCACGCGCCCGGGCCGCACGGCAGCCCCCGCGCCGGCCTCGCCCCGCCCCAGGGCGTCCGCCTCACGCCCGGGCACTATGCCTACCTGAAAATCTCGGAAGGCTGCAACCACGCCTGTACGTTCTGCGTCATCCCCGCGCTGCGCGGCGCGCTGGAGAGCCGCCCCCTCCACGCAATCATGCGCGAGGCGGAAACGCTGGTCGACGCGGGCGTGCGGGAAATCATCGTCGTCTCGCAGGACACCTCCGCCTACGGCGTCGACATGGGCTATCGCACCGGCTTCTGGGGCGGCAGACCGCTCAAGACCCGGCTGCCGGAACTGGCGAAGGCCCTCGGCGCGCTCGGCGTCTGGATCCGCCTGCACTACCTGTATCCCTATCCGAGCGTAGACAGCATCGTCGAACTGATGGCCGAAGGCCACATCCTGCCCTACCTCGACGCCCCCTTCCAGCACGCCAGCCCCCGCATATTGCAAGCGATGCGGCGTCCGGCCAGCGCCGAGAACGCACTGGAGCGCATCCGGCGCTGGCGCGCCATCTGTCCCGGCATCACCATCCGGTCGACCTTCATCACCGGCTTTCCCGGCGAGACGGAAGAAGATTTCGACCTGCTGCTGCGCTTCCTGGAAGAAGCCCGGCTCGACCGCGTCGGCGCCTTCGCCTACTCCCCCGTCGAAGGCGCGGCGGCGAACGCCCTGCCCGGCGCGCTGCCCGCCGAACTGCGGCAAGCGCGCCGCGACCGGCTGCTGGCCTTCCAGGAAGACATCTCCACCCAGTGCCTCGAAGCCCGCATCGGACGCGAAATGACCGTACTGGTCGACGAAGTGGACGAAGAAGGCGCGCTGGCCCGCTCGCCGGGCGAAGCACCCGAAATCGACGGGCTGGTGCTGATCCCGGACGGCGAGGGGCTGCAAGCGGGCGACTTCGTCCGCGTCCGGATCAGCGACTGCGACGTGCACGACCTCTACGCCGAGCGCCTCGGCAGGCGGGACGAACAGAATGCGCGGGACGGCTGAACCGGCGGGACGAACGGGATGAACGGGACGGGCGGGACAACCGGCCCGGCGGCGGACGGCCTGCCCGCGCGCCTGGCCGCCATCGTCGGCGGCGCGCACGTCCTGACCGATCCGGCCGCCATGTCGCCATTTCTCACCGACCAGCGCGGCCGCTACACGGGCCGCGCCCTCGCGGTGGTCAAACCGGCGGCCGCCGCCGAAGTGGCGGCGGTCGTGCGCGCCTGCGCCGAAGCCGGCGTGGCGATGGTGCCGCAGGGCGGCAACACCGGCCTGTGCGGCGCGGCCACGCCCCCGCCCGGCGGCGCGGCGCTGCTCATCAACCTCTCGCGCCTCGACCGCATCCGCGCGCTCGACACCGGCAACGACGCCATCCACGCGGAAGCCGGCTGCACGCTGGCGGCGGTACAGCGCGCCGCCGCCGCCGCCGGACGCCTGTTCCCGCTGGCGCTGGCCTCCGGCGGCAGTTGCGAGATCGGCGGCGCGCTATCGACCAACGCTGGCGGAATACACGTCCTGCGCTACGGCAACATGCGCGACCTCACCCTCGGGCTGGAAGCCGTACTGCCCGACGGCCGCCTCTGGAACGGCCTGCGCGCCCTGCGCAAGGACAACAGCGGCTACGACCTGAAGCAACTCTTCATCGGCGCCGAAGGCACATTGGGCATCATCACCGCCGCCACGCTCAAACTCTTCCCCGCCCCGCGGACGCGCGCGAGCGCCTGGGCCGCCGTCCCCGGCCCGGCGGCGGCGCTCGCCCTGTTCGCGCGCCTGCGCGCCGCCTGCGGCGAGCGCGTCACCGCCTTCGAGCTCGTCGGGCAGGCGCTTCTCGAACTGGTGCTCGAACACATCCCGCGCTGCCGCCCGCCCCTGTCCACCCCCGCCCCTTGGGCGGTGCTGATGGAACTCACCGACACCGCCGCCGGCGCGCCGCTCGCCGAGCTGCTCGCGCGGACACTGGAGGCCGCCATCGCGGCGGGAGAAATCACGGACGCCGCGCTCGCCGCGACGCTCGCCCAGGGCGAAAACCTGTGGGCGCTGCGCGAAAACGCCAACGAAGCACAAAAGCGCGAAGGATTCAGCATCAAGCACGACATCTCCGTACCGCTCGACCGCATCGCCGAATTCATCGCCCGCGCCGGCGACGCCCTGCGAACATGGCTGCCCGGCGTGCGCATCGTCGCCTTCGGCCACATCGGCGATGGCAACCTGCACTACAACCTTTTCCCGCCGCGCGCGGACGCCGCCTTCGCCGCGCGCGCCGCCGAAGCCAACCGCATCGTCTACGACCTCGTCGACGCACTGGGCGGCTCCATCTCCGCCGAACACGGCATCGGACAACTCAAGCGCGAAGAAATCCGCCGCTACAAGAGCGCGGTCGAACTCGACCTGATGCGGGCGGTCAAGCACGCCCTCGACCCGCGCGGCCTGATGAATCCGGGAAAAGTGCTCTGACATCACACCCCGGACAGCAGCCGCCGGGCAGCGGAGGCCGCCCCTCCGATCCCCGGCGCCCGGTCGACGTTCTGTTGTAAATAGGATGAAAATGAGAACGGAGCGGATATGGCGCGGGATGTCGTGGCACAATTGCACGACATCGCATGCATGGCGGCGGCGGATGTGTGAGAGTTTTCCGGCGTCGTGTGTGGGAGCCTCGTGGTCTTGTATGGAGTCCCCGTGGTCTTGTACGGGCCGTCTGTGGTCTTTCATGTTTTTCAACGAAGCGGCGTTTCATGTTTCGAACGACGCGCCAGGCCGTGCCAGGGAGGAAGAGAAATGGTCAGTAGTGGAGATTGGATTCCGCATCGGGAAGACGCTTTGGCGAATCTGGTCGCCGTGTGGCAGACACGGTTGGCGAACGCGGCCTCGCAGACGGCCTATGGCTGGGTGGCCGCCGAGTGTACGACGACCGTCGCCACACTCACGGCGTTCATGACCGCCCGCGCCGCGTATCAGGGCACACGCACGAAAGGCAACCACGATTTGAAGGAGGAGGCCAGGAAAGCGGCCATCGCCGCGATGCGCAAGTTCGCCAACGAGCGCATCCGCTTCAATGCCAAGATGAATACCAGCCAGCGGGAAGAGCTTGGCGTCTTTCCGCGCGACCCGGAGCCGACGCCCGTCCCCGTGCCCAGGGATGGGCCGGGGAGCCGGACGAAAATCTCTTCCCTGGCGCCCGGCAAGGTGGAAGTGGAGTATCTGAAGGCCAGACCGCGCGGGATCATCGCGGTGGAGATCGCGTTCGGGGCGCTGGACGCGCCCGTGGAAAGCGCGGAGGATCTGCCGCACCGGGACGCCTTCACCCGCAACCCCTGGGTGTACACGTGCGCGCACGGCGAGCGCGGGAAGAAGCTCTTCTACGCGCTGCGCTACCGCGGCAACGAGGGCGTCAGCGCGTGGTCGGATATCCGGGATGTGATCATTCCGTAGCGGCGGGGCGCGCCCGGGCGGCATGGCGGGGGGTGCCCGCCGCGCCGCCCGTCATGGCGGGCCGGATCGGGATCGTGCGCCGGCAGTATCGCAATGGCGGCGCTTTTCATGTAGTACATCGACTGAAGGAGGTCACGCGACATGGCGGAAATTTACATCAAGATCGAGGGCATCACCGGCGAATGCAAGGATACCAAGCACAAGAACTGGGTCGAGGCGCTCAGCCTCACCTACGGTGTTTCGCAGTCGTCCTCGATGTTTACCGGCGGCGGCGGCGGGGTCGGCAAGGCCGATTTCGACAGCTTGAGCTTCCTGCATTATTACGACCGGGCCTCGCCGAATCTTTTCAAGTTCTGCGCGGCGGGCAAACACATCCCGACGGTGGAAGTGTCGCTGTGCAAATCCGGCGGCGGCCAGCAGGAATTCGCCCATCTCACCCTGTCCGATGTGCTGGTGATGCGCACGGGCATGAGCGGCGCGGGGGGCGAGGACATCCCCACCGAACTGGTGGAGTTGTCCTACGCCAGGATCAAGATCGCCGTCAAGGAGCAAAACGCCGATGGCAGCGTCGGCGCGGAGACGACGGGCAGTTGGAACGTCAAGGAAAACAAGGAATAGGCCGTCCCGCCCGGGGACGGCGGCGGCTTCGGGCGGGCCGCCGTCCTCCCCGGGCGGGCGCATCGCAAGAGGAGCGCAACGATCATGTGGATTTTCACGGATATCGCGGACTGGTTCGACAAAAAGAAGGAACAGGCGAACCGCGTGCTCGATGAGGCGGTCGAAGACGATTACAACACGGGCGTCATGGTCATCGCCGCGGGCACGCACGCCGTGATGGAATTCGCCGGGAGCTTCGTCGACCTGCTGCGCCTCGGCGACGGCGTCAAGCAAGGCGGCTGGCGCGGCTGGGGCGCGGACGGCCTGCGCGCGGTCGTCATCTTCCCGGTGGGAAAGGCGGCGCAAATAGCGAGGTCCGCCAAGGGACTGAAGGCGGCGAAAGCGGTGAAAGACATCGGGGGGCCGACATGCGCATGGGTGGCTGGCACCAAGGGGCTCGTGCAGATCGAGCATAAACTCAGTGGTTATCTACTGCGGAAGACAAAGCCTGGCTTGATCGGAAAGGTGCTGGTGGAAGTAAAGGACTTGGGCAAGGCGGTTGGCCTGGAACGCAGACAGCTTGGCGGAGTCGCCTCTCTGGGGGGTTTTGTTTGGGGTTTGCGATTGATCGGCGCCAAGATTGGCCCTGTGAAAGCGGTGAGCAGCGTGAAAGAGGTGGAACGGATGGTTCCATTCGATGGGAGCGTGGTCTTGACTGCCGTGAAAGGGGTAGTCCGGGAAGGACAAGACGGCGCGGGGAAAACGGTCGGACACATGGTTTATTTTTTTCGCGAATGGGGCGGCATGGGCCGTGTGCGGATCATGGATCGCACCGTCGGAGAAGGCCAGAAAACCTATGCCAGCCTGGCCGAATTTGTAGAACCTTATAAGGTGACGCAGTGGGCGCCTTACGAAGCCGCTGTGCTGCACAATGTGTTCGCGCACTCCGTCCTGCACGATCTGCCCAAGCTGCTCATCCCCATTCCCGCCGTCGTCGCCACTTACGAGGAGGAATAGGACATGGCCTCCGTGCCTTGCTGCTTCTTGTGCCACAAACTGCTTTGGGACCCGGACAATGGCGTGGATGAAGGAGATGGGGTCAGCTTCGCTGACTATGTCGAGCCGGAAGGCTCCGTGGAAGAGTTCGTGGGATACAAAGAGTTTTGCGATGTGCATTACCCCGCCGCGCAAGCCCTGTCGCATCTGACTTCGGAAGAAGCCCTGCGCCAACTGGAAGAGCAGTTCGGGACGTTCCCGCCTCTCCCGTACATCACGGAGGAGTTTTCCCGCTGGGAAAAGCTGTACGATGCGCTTTTTGAAGGGCCATTCAACTCCTTCCCCTGTGCCTTGTGCCATAGGGATTACTGGCAGGGTATTGCGCCACTATTGTCTGGCGGATACTTCGAGTTTGCCGATTCGAAGGTATTGCATTTTTGTGGCAAGCATTGGCTATTGGCGCGTTCGCTGTCGCACCT
>JAITLI010000137.1 GCA_031277975.1 Azoarcus sp. | reverse complement strand
TGGCGGGCGGCGGGTCTGCTGGAACAGGTTCTTATTCCCACACCAGGCTGCCGCCTGTTTGATATTCCGTGATCCGCGTCTCGAAGAAATTCTTTTCCTTGCGCAAATTCGCCTGTTCGTCCAGCCAGGGCAAGGCGGCCTTGGCGCCGGGGAAGGGTTCGGGGAATCCCAGTTGACGGGCGCGGCGGTTGGCGACGAAGCGGAATTGTTCCATGTGCAGATCGGCGGAATAGCCAAGGATGGGGTCGCGCAGCACGTAATGGGCGTAGGCGTTCTCGGCGGCTTCGGTTTCCTGCCAGAGCGCCGCGACGGTGCCGGGGTCGAGCGTCAGGTTTTCTTCGTGCAGAAGCTCGCGGATGACGCGCAGGCCGAAGGCGCAGTGCAGCACTTCGTCGCGCATGATGTATTGGAATTGTTCCGCCGTGCCTTTCATCAGCCCCCGCCGTTGCAGGGCGAAGATAGGGGAAAAGCCGTTGTAGAACCAGCAGCCTTCGAAGATGCCGGCGAAGAAAAGATAGGAAAGCGCGAATTCGTGCAGTGTCTCCCGGTTGGTGAGATCAAGCCCCGAGCACAGCACTTTTTCCAGGCGGCGGTTGGCGAGCGCGATCTTGCCGTGGATGGCGGGTACGACGCGGTAGCGGTTGTAGATGTCTTCCTGATCGAGATTCAGCGTTTCGATGCAATGCTGGTACGTCCAGGTGTGCAGGGATTCTTCGTAGACCTGGCGCGCCTGGTAGATCTGGAGTTCCGGCGCGGTCATCTTTTCCATGACGGCCAGGCCGATGTTGCGCATGGCGAGGATGTCGGAGGTGGTGAGATAGGCGAGCACGTTTTCGAACATGTGCTGTTCCGCCGGGGTGAGCTTGTGGCGGTAGTCCTGCACGTCCTGCGCCATGTTGATTTCCGTGGGCGTCCAGTGGTTGCGGTTAGCGGTGAGGAAGAATTCCCACGCCCACGGGTATTTGAAGGGCGCGAGCTGGTTGATGTCGCCCCGCCCATTGACGATGCGTTTGTCGGCGGCCTTGACCGGGGCGAGGCTGTCGCCGCCAGGGGCGGGGCATGCGCCGGGCGCGGCGGCGAGCGCGGGCGCGTCGTCCCAGTCGTCGAAAGAGGTGTTCGTCGTGTTCATCAGGGTCTCCTGTAGTGATTACACATCCGCGGCCCCGTGCCGGGTTCCATGAGGCCCCCGCGCATGTGCTGTCGAGCATCGAAGAGTATTCGCGGCTGACCGGCGAGCGCCGCGACCTTGCCGGGGCGCTCTCCATGCCGGGACCCGGCGAGATCGGCTTCGAGAATGCGCCCGTTCATTGGCAAGCCTCGCAATCGGGATTGTCGATGGCGCAGAAGCGCGGCGTGTCGCCATCGTCGGCGGCGGCGAGCTTTTCCGCCTGGGAGGCGCCCAGCGTGCGCAGGTAGTAAGTGGTCTTGAGTCCCTTGTTCCAGGCGAGCTTGTAGAGTTCGTCGAGCTTCTTGCCCGAGGGCGCGGCAAGGTAGAGGTTGAGGGACTGGGACTGATCGATCCATTTCTGCCGGCGGGAGGCGGCTTCCACCAGCCATTTGGCGTCGATCTCGAAGGCGGTGGCGTAGCGGGCGCGGAGGTCTTCCGGCACGCGGTCGATGCGGGCGAGCGAGCCGTCGAAGTACTTGAGGTCGGCGGCCATCACCGTGTCCCACAGGTCCAGGGCCTTGAGTTCGTGCACGAGGTGTTCGTTGACCACGGTGAATTCGCCGGAAAGATTGGATTTGACGTAGAGATTCTGGTATTCGGGGTCGATGCCCTGCGAGACGCCGACGATGTTGGCGATGGTGGCGGTCGGGGCGATGGCGACACAGTTGGAATTGCGCATCCCCGTCTGGCGGATGCGCGCGCGCAACGCCTCCCAATCGAGCGTGGCGCTCCTGTCCTGTTCGATGGGGCGGCCGCGTTCCGCTTCCAGCAGGGCGATGGAATCCGGCGGCAGGATGCCCTGATCCCACAGGCTGCCCGCGAAGCTGGAATAGCGCCCCCGCTCTTCGGCGAGATCGGTGGAGGCCCAGTAGGCCAGGTAGCACACCGCTTCCATGGAGCGGTCGGCGAATTCCGCCGCTTCGCGCGAGGCGTAGGGAATGCCCATGATGTGCAGGCAATCCGCGAAGCCCATGACGCCCAGCCCCACGGGGCGGTGGCGCAGGTTGGCGTTTCTTGCCTTGGGGATGGCGTAGTAATTGAGGTCGATCACGTTGTCCAGCATGCGCATGGCCGTGCCGACGGTGCGGCGGAGTTTTTCCAGGTCGAGCGCGCCGTCCTTCAGGTGCGCGGGCAGGTTGACCGAACCGAGGTTGCACACGGCGCTCTCCGCCTCCGATGTATTGAGCGTGATTTCGGTGCACAGATTGGAGCTATGCACCACGCCCGCGTGGCGCTGCGGCGAGCGCAGGTTGCAGGGGTCCTTGAACGCGATCCACGGGTGCCCCGTCTCGAACAGCATGGTGAGCATGCGCCGCCATAATTGCACGGCGGATACCTTGCGGAACAGGCGGATCTCGCCGCGCGCCGCTTTCTCTTCGCAGGCAGCATAGGCTTCGGCGAAGGCACGCCCGTATTTCTTGTGCAATTCCGGCACATCGTTGGGGGAGAACAGCGTCCACTCGCCGTTTTCCATCACCCGCTCCATGAAAAGATCGGGAATCCAGTGCGCCGTGTTCATGTCGTGGCAGCGGCGGCGCTCGTCGCCGGTGTTCTTGCGCAGTTCCAGGAATTCCTCGATGTCCAGGTGCCAGGTCTCCAGATAGGCGCACACCGCGCCCTTGCGCTTGCCGCCCTGATTGACCGCGACGGCGGTGTCGTTGACGACCTTCAGGAAGGGAATCACCCCTTGGCTCTTGCCGTTCGTGCCCCGGATGCGGCTGCCCAGCGCGCGCACCGGCGTCCAGTCGTTGCCCAGGCCGCCCGCGAACTTTTGCAGCAAGGCGTTTTCCTTGATCGACTGGTAGATACCTTCCAGATCGTCCGTCACCGTGGTCAGGTAGCAAGAAGAAAGCTGCGGGTGCCGCGTGCCCGCGTTGAACAGCGTCGGCGTCGAGCACATGAAATCAAAGCTGGAAATCAGGTCGTAGAACGCGATGGCGCGCGCCTCGCGGTCGATCTCGTTCAGCGCCAGCCCCATGGCGACGCGCATGAAGAACAATTGCGGCAGTTCGATGCGGCGCTCGTCGATGTGCAGGAAATAACGGTCGTAGAGGGTTTGCAGACCAAGGTAGCCGAACTGCAAATCCCGCTCGGGCCTGAGCGCCGCCGCGAGGCGGGGCAGGTCGAATTCGGCGAGGCGCTCGTCCAGCAATCCCGCTTCGACGCCTAGGGCGATGAAGCGGGGGAAATAGTCCCGCGTCTCGCTCGCCGCCGTCTCCGGTGCAACCTCCCGGCCCAGGGCTTCCCGGCGGAGGGCGAAGAGTTGCAGGCGGGCGGTTACCTTGTCATAGACCGGGTCTTGCTCGATCAGCGTGCGCGCGGTGAGCGCCATGGCCGCATGGACTTCGGACAGGGACATGCCGTCGTGGAGATTTTTCAGCGTCAGATCGAGCACCACGCGCGGCGCGGCGTCCTCGCCCAGCGCGGCGCAGGCGGATTGGGCGCGCGCCAGGAGCGCGTCGACATCCAGCGGGCGGCGCACGCCATCCACGATGACGGAAAGACCAGGGGATTTCGTCCCGTCCCCGCCGGCTTCCCGCGCCTTCGCCGCCTCCCGCTCCCTGGCGCGGCGCTCCCGGTAGAGCACATAGGCGCGCGCCACATCGTGCTCGCCCGCGCGCATCAGCGCCAGTTCCACCTGATCCTGGATCGCCTCGATATGCACCGTGCTTCCGCCGGGATGACGGCGCGTCAGGGCATCCACCACATTGCGGGTCAGCCGTGCCACCACTTCGCGGATGCGGGCGGACACCGTGCCCTGCTCGCCCGCCACGGCCAGGAAAGCCTTGGAAAGCGCCAGGGCGATTTTTTCCGGCTGGAACGAGGCGATGTCGCCATTGCGGCGAATGACTTCCAGACCGGCGACATCTTCCATCATGGCGCCGCGTCCTCCCGCGCCGGATTCGTGTACGCCCATGGCTTCCTGCAAGGGCTGGCCGCCCATCAATGAATTCTGCTGCATCTTCCAACGCTCCGGTGACAGCGATGCGCGGGGACGGGCGGAAGATGGCGGCCGGCGTCCCGCGAAAGCGCGGGCGCGAAGCAACCGCCATCGTCCCCGGAGATCTCCCGCTCCATCAGACAAAAGACAAAAAGCGACGGCAGGTTTCCTGGCTCCCGGGGTCATCGCCCGCGTCCGCCTTCCCGGAAAAACCAGTGGCGTGATGGGGCGCGAAGTTCGCCGCGAGGCAGATCCGGAATGGGGCGGATGCCTGCCGAACCGGATTCCCTTGACCGTCACGAGGCTGGAGTCTAAATTCGCGCGCCGACGCTTGTCAAGCCATGGAACACAATATGTAGTGTGTTTTGGCGTAGCGGTACGCTATATGTAGTTCGTTATGGCGTAGCGCCGCGCCATTTTGCCTCTCTGTCCTCTGTCGCCAGGGCGATTTTTCATGTCGCTCAAGTATCATGATCAGAGAAAATCAGCGTCGCCTGATCGGCAAGCAATTGGCGCTCGTTCCAGTGAATAATGCCGCGGATCGACGGAACCAAGCACGCAGCAATGCGCCTGAGTTGTGTCCTTGCGGCAGGACTGGAACGAAATCGGCCTCGGCGAAGCGGGAATCCGGCGGCGCATCACCCGATGGATTCGTCCTGCTTCGGGAAGATTTGCGTGGGTTCGGAAGAACGGCGCCCTCAGACGGACATGTTCATGATGTCCTAGTACGATGAAAGCCTTGCTACACAAGACGTTTGATGCGAATGATGCCAAATTTACACACACTCATCGCTGAACCCAGGTTCGCATTTTATATGTACGGTATATGTTTCCGTGCCACACCTTCCGCATGCATATCCGGCGGAGTATCTTCAATGGCATATACCAAGCGCCGGGCCTCTCCTGCACATAAGGGTATTTGTCAGACTTTCGTTGAGTGAGCATGGCCTGCGACACTGCACCGCCAGATTTGATCGACCCCGCCGCCAGCGCGGCGGCAAAGCCTTGGAAACGGTTCGAGCACGAACAGCCCCTGCGCCAACGAGTAACGCGCCACGGTACAGGCCGCCCTGCAACGGGTCTTCGCCCAATATGGCCTGCCTCAACAGATCAACACCGACAATGGCCCGCCCTGGGGCACGGGCGGCCAAGAGGCGCTCAGCGCACTGGCGGTCTGGCTGATCCGCCTGGGCATCCTGCTCACGCACAGCCACCCCCTGCACCCGCAGACCAACGGCATGGTCGAGCGTTTCAATGGCCGCATCAGCGAACTCTGCCAGCAAACCCGCTTCAAGAGCGCCGCCGAACTCGAACAGACCCTGAAGGATTATCTCCTGGCGTACAACCACTTCATCCCACAACGCGCCATCGGACATCGATCTCCCATCGACCCCCTCAAATCATGGTATGATCGATATCCTGAAATGTTTGTCAGGCAGGTTTGCAATCATGCGGAACGCGACAGGCCATATCTGCGTACCATTTCATTCTCGTGGCCATCATTCACAGGGAGAATCAACATGGCTTATCCATTGGTTAACATCGTCAACTCGACAAACTACCTGGCGAGTGGAACCGTCAATTATGCAAGCGCGTTCTGCTCTGATGACAGCTACACGGTAACGCCGGGAGTGCGCTGGACGGCGGAAAACCGAGGCGTTTGTCTCTTGACAGGGATTTCCGCCGTCGTGAAAACGCCCAGCGGAGATGTCACGGCAACGCCTTACTCCTCGTCGGGCACCTCATATAGTCAGTTCGCCATCATCCAGACAGGATTCGCCTCATTCGAAGTAACTCGGCGCGTAACCGGCGCTGAAGACGTGGCGCCCGCGGAACATGTGGAACCCACCTCCGCGCAAAAATAAAAGCAGTTTCCGGCCCATGGACAACCGACCCGCGCGGGCCGGTTGTCCCGCGCGCGGTAACTCCCCAACGCGCGGATTCATGCGCCTCACAAATAATTCTTGAATGTCGCCGCTGAAATGCACACGGCGAGGCCCAGGAGCGCCGCGCCGGGCAGGAGGATAAAGAGCGGAGCGACGCGGACTGGCAGGGCGAGATAGAGCGCCCAGGGCAAGACGGCGAGCGGCGCGAGGCTCGCCCGCGCGCG
>JAITLI010000131.1 GCA_031277975.1 Azoarcus sp. | reverse complement strand
TCTCAAGGAGCAAGGAAATGGTGGATTTGACCATCCGCTTGTGGTGTTCGCTCACCAAACCGGAAGTTTTTGCGGCTTGGCAAGAAAAGTTTGCATATATCTATACATAAACACTCTCTCCTTTTCAGCAAGGTTATTTGCGCCATAGTGCAAGGCGATGGATCCATGAACTCTTTGGGACTGTACTTGTTTCACCTTGTCGAAACTCATAAATAAATTCATCATCATAAAACGATCTATAATGTATATTTAGAATTATTTTTTTGTTGATCGCTTCCATAAGTTCTTCGCTTGTGGGAATGCCCCCCGTGAATTTAACGCCGTATAACATAATTCTTTCGCCCGCAGGTATAGCGTAACCAGCGTTAAGGTACGCATAATTCGTGCGATCAAAAAGTGCATTTTGGAAAATACGATGAAAAGCGCTTTTATACATTTCTTCCCTTTCTTCGTTTACTTTTTCCCCGTCTACATATATCTCAAAACGCTCTATTTGCGCAGGATCTAAACCATTATTCATCAAATAAAAATCATACGATACTTATTTTTATCTATCCACGTATCTAAATGCGGTTTCACAGAAAACCTATTGTGTTTACGTTGAACGCCAAGTTGCCACCAAAGTATAGCGACACTAGCAAGTGGAATCACAATATCCTTGAACAAGGTGTTTACGTCCATGGTTTACCTCCCACCAAAAATCGTCGTTTCCACCCACCTCCTCACACTCCCCAGCGCCTCCGGCAACCGCGCGGGTTCCGTCCCGCCCGCTTGCGCCATGTCCGCCCGGCCGCCGCCTTTGCCGCCCACCTGCCGCGCGACGAAATTCACCAGTTCTCCGGCCTTGTATTTATCCGTGAGGTCGGCGGTGACGCCCGCGATGAGGCTCACTTTGCCGTCCCTGACGCTGGCCAGCACGATGATGGCGGATTTGAGTTTGTCCTTGAGTTTGTCCAGTGTGTCGCGCAAAACGGGCGCGTCCGCGCCTTCGAGCGTGGCGGCGAGCACCTTGACGCCGTTTACGTCCACCGTCTGCGCGGCGAGGCCGTCGCCCTGGCTGGCGGCGAGCCGGGATTTCGCGCGGGCGAGGTCTTTTTCGAGTATGCGGACAGTTTCCAGCAAACCGGCGATGCGCTCGGCGGCCTCCGAAGGCTGGGTCTTGAGTTGGGCGGCGATGGCTTGCACGCGCGCATCCGTTTCTTGCGTGTAATGGAGCGCGTTCAGGCCGGTGACGGCTTCCACCCGGCGCACGCCGGCGGCGACGCCCGTTTCCGCGACGATCTTGAACAGGCCGATGTCGCCGGTGCGTGCCACATGCGTGCCGCCGCAGAATTCCTTCGACGCGCCGATGGAGAGCACGCGCACGCTGTCGCCGTATTTTTCGCCGAACAACATCACCGCGCCGGTCTTTCGCGCCTCTTCCAGCGCCATGACGGCGGCGTCGACTGCGGTGTTGGCGAGGATTTCGGCGTTGACCTTCTCTTCCACGGCGCGGATTTCCTCCGCGCTCACCGGCGTGTGGTGGGCAAAGTCGAAGCGGGTCTTGTCGGGATCGACCTGCGAGCCTTTCTGCTGCACATGCGCGCCCAGGACTTCGCGCAAGGCCTTGTGCATCAGGTGGGTGACGGAGTGATTGCGGGCAGTGGCGGCGCGGGCGGTGGCGTCGACCCGGGCCGTGACCGTTTGGCCGATTTCGATTCGCCCGGTCTTGACGATGCCGTGATGGCCGAAAACCGCCGCCTGGATTTTTTGCGTGTCTTCGACGGCGAAAAGTCCCGTGCCCCGCAGTTCGCCTCGGTCGCCGACCTGGCCGCCGGATTCGGCATAGAACGGGGTGTTGTCGAGCACGACGACGCCGAATTCGCCTTCGTCCAATTGGGCGACCGGCGCGCCGTCCCGGTAGAGCGCGAGAATCCTGCCCGTGCTCTCCAGCGTCTCAAAGCCGTGGAAGGCGGTGCTTTCGCCCGTGTATTCCAGGAGCGAAGTCATGCGGAATTTGCCCGCCGCGCGCGCCTGTTCCTTTTGCCGCGCCATGGCGGCGTCGAACACGGCGGCATCGACCTGGACGCCGTGTTCGCGGCACACGTCGGCGGTCAGGTCGAGCGGAAAGCCGTAGGTGTCATGCAGCTTGAAGGCGGTTTCGCCGTCGAATGCGGCGAGCTGCCTTGCCTTCAGCGCGGCGAGTTCGGCTTCCAGTACGCCAAGACCGTTTTCGATGGTGGCGAAGAAACGTTCTTCCTCGGTTTTCAGGATTTCCGTGATGCGGTCTTCGCCCGCGGACAATTCCGGATACGCCGCGCCCATCTCGGAAACGAGATCGGGCACGAGACGATGGAAAAACGCTGCCCGCGCGCCGAGTTTGTAGCCGTGGCGAATGGCGCGGCGGATGATGCGGCGCAGGACATAACCGCGCCCTTCGTTGCCGGGAATGACCCCGTCGGCGACGAGGAAAGCACAGGCGCGGATGTGGTCGGCCAGCACTTTGAGGCTGGGATTGTCCATGTCAGCGTCAGATGTTTCCCGCGCCGCCGCCCGGATGAGGTTCTGGAAGAGGTCGATTTCGTAGTTGCTGTGCACGCCCTGCAAGACCGCCGCGATGCGCTCCAGTCCCATGCCGGTGTCAACGCTGGGCCTGGGCAGCGGATGCATGACGCCCGCTTCATCGCGGTTGAACTGCATGAAGACGTTGTTCCAGATTTCGATGTAGCGATCGCCATCCTCATCGGGGCTGCCGGGCGGGCCGCCGGGGATGTCCGGGCCGTGGTCGTAGAAAATCTCGGTGCACGGGCCGCAGGGGCCGGTGTCGCCCATCATCCAGAAATTGTCGGAGGCATAACGCGCACCCTTGTTGTCGCCGATCCGGATGACGCGCTCGGCGGCAAGGCCGATTTCCTGCGTCCAGATATCGTGCGCCTCGTCATCCTCGGCATAGACGGTAACGTAGAGTCTGTCCCGCGGCAGCCCGAAAACCTCGGTGAGCAATTCCCAGGCATACGAAATAGCATCGCGCTTGAAGTAATCGCCGAATGAAAAGTTGCCCAGCATCTCGAAGAAGGTGTGATGCCGGGCGGTGTAGCCGACGTTTTCCAGATCGTTGTGCTTGCCGCCCGCGCGCACGCATTTCTGGCTGGTGGCGGCGCGGCGGTAGGGCCGTTTGTCGAAACCCAGAAACACGTCCTTGAACTGGTTCATGCCCGCGTTGGTGAAGAGCAGCGTTGGGTCGTCGTGCGGCACGAGCGAGCTGGACGCCACGACGCGATGGCCCTTGGACTCGAAAAATTTCAGGAATTTTTCACGGATTTCGGCGGATTTCATGGGAAAGAATGCCAATGAGCAAAGGCGGGATTCTAGGAGAAAAGGAGATGCGGAGCAAAAAACCGGACGGCAAGCCCGCGCCCGCTTTCTTCTCCTCCCCGCCCGGCGTTCAACGGCGGGCGGGGCGCGGCGCCCCGGATGAGAGATAATCGCCGCCATCTTCCAATTGCAGTCATCCTTTTGCCCGCACATGAAAATCCTCGTCACCGGCGCCGCCGGTTTCATTGGTATGCACACTACCGAACGGCTGCTCGCGCGCGGCGATGAGGTGGTGGGCATCGACAATCTCAATGATTATTACGATCCCGCATTGAAGGAGAGCCGCCTGGGACGCCTGCGCCCGCATCGCCGCTTTCGCTTCGTGAAGCTGGATGTGGCCGACCGCAAGGCCATCCCGCGCCTGTTCGCGGCGGAGAAGTTCGAGCGTGTCATCCATCTCGCCGCCCAGGCCGGGGTGCGTTATTCGCTGCAAAATCCGCATGCCTACGTCGACAGCAATCTGGCGGGTTTCGTGAATATCCTCGAAGGCTGCCGCCACGGTCGGGTGGAACATCTGGTCTACGCCTCCAGTTCCAGCGTGTACGGCGGCAATACGAAAATGCCGTTTTCCGAGCACGACAACGTCGATCATCCGGTGAGCCTTTATGCCGCTACCAAGAAGGCCAACGAACTGATGGCCCATACGTACAGCCATCTCTACGGCCTGCCCACGACGGGGCTGCGTTTCTTCACGGTCTATGGGCCATGGGGCAGGCCGGACATGGCCCTGTTCCTGTTCGTCAAGGCGATGCTCGAAGGACGGCCCATCGATGTTTTCAACCACGGCAAGATGCGGCGCGATTTCACTTATATCGACGACATCGCCGAGGGCGTCGTCCGCGTGCTCGACCGCGACGCCGAAGCCGACGCGGCCTTCGATCCCGGACACCCCGACCCGGGGCGTGCACGCGCGCCGTACCGGGTGCTCAATATCGGCAATCACAGCCCTGTGGAATTGATGGATTTCATCGAGGCCATCGAAGCCGCGCTCGGACGGCAGGCCATCAAGCATTATTTGCCGATGCAGGACGGCGATGTCCCGGCCACTTGCGCCGATACGGCGGAACTCGCCGCATGGACAGGATTCAGCCCTTCCACCAGCGTGCGCGACGGCGTGAGCCGCTTCGTGGCCTGGTATCGCGCTTATTACGGAGTCTGAGGCGTGCGGATTTTCGGCTCCGGCGCCGCGCTGGCCTGTTACACGCTGCTCGCGGCGGCCTATGTGGGTGGCGCGCTCGCGCCGCTGATGAACAACGATTCCGCCCACCATGCCGCCATCGCGCTCCATATCCACGAGACCGGCGAGTGGTCGCGCCTCATCACCCAGGGCAAGGATTATCTCGACAAGCCGCATCTGCTCTTCTGGTTGGCGGCGCTTTCGTTCAAGTTCCTCGGGGTCAATGCCTTCGCCTACAAACTGCCCTCGCTGCTCTTCTCGATCCTGGCCGTGCACTCCACCATCCGCCTCGGAACGATGCTGCATTCGGCGGCAAGCGGGCGGCTGGCGGGGGTGATCCTGGCGAGCGCCTTCGCGTTCATGCTCGCCAACAACGATGTACGCATGGACGCGATCCTGACCGGAGCCATCATTTTCTCGACCTGGCAATTGCTCGCTTTCGCCGACCATGACGGCAACGAACTCAAGCGCCGGCAACACCTCACCCTCGGCGCGCTCGGACTGGCGCTCGGCTTCGCCACCAAGGGCATGATCGGCGTCGCCATGCCCCTGATCGCCGTATTTCTTTACCTCGTCTACCTTTGCGACTGGCGGCGGCTTTTCGATCCGGGCTGGTTGATACTGGCGCCGCTCGTCCTGCTTTTCATCTCGCCGGTACTCGTCGCCTATTTCCAGCAATTCGGCGTGGACGGAGTGAAATTCATCCTGTGGTCGCAGAATATCGAGCGCCTGGCCGGAGAACGATTCGGCAATGCCGGCGCCGACGACCCGCTGTTTTTCTATCACACCTTCCTGTGGGCGTTCCTGCCCTGGTCGCCGCTGGCGCTGTGGTCGCTGGCTTCGAGCCTGCGGCGGCTCACGCATGACCGTTTCTGGCCCCGCGCCCGGGGGGAAGCTCTCACGCTGGGCACGATCGTGACGATGTTTTCCATCATCTCGCTCTCGCAGTTCAAGCTGCCGCATTACCTCAATATCCTCCTGCCCTTTTTCGCCATCCACCTCGCGGGCTGGCTGCCGGCGCGGCTTGTCCATCCCGGCGGCCGCCGCGCGTTGCTGCGCGTGCAGGCCGCGGTATTCGCGGTGCTGGCGATCGCCGCGTTCCTGTTGAACGCCTGGATATTTCCCCTGCGCGACTGGCGCATCGGCGCAGGCACGGCGGCGCTGCTGCTGGCCGGTATCGGTTTCGTTTCCCGCTGGCCGCGCGCCTCCCGGCCCATGATCGTTTCCGTCTGCGTCGCGGCGGCATTCTGGCTGCTGCTCAACTTCAACTTCTATCCCCGCCTGCTTGCCTACCAGGCCGGTTCCACGCTCGGCGGCAAAGCCATGACCATGGGCATCGCCCCCGAAAGTCTTTACTTCCTCGCGGGCGGCGGACGGGCGGCGAGCTTCGACATCGCCACCGGACGGCTCACGCCGGACATCGGCCTCGAAGAACTCGGCAAGATCGAGACGCCAGTGGTGCTGTACGCCACCGCCGCGGACCGGGAAGTGCTCGAAGCGGCGGAACTGCCGATCGACGTGCTGGAATACAGCCCGGATTACCGCGTTACTCGGCTCAAGATGCGTTTTCTCGACCCGCGCACGCGGACAAGGGAATTGCGTCCTGTCTATTTATTGAGGGTCAGGCCCCGGGAATCAGGGATCGGGGATTCCTGATCCCTGATGCCCCCGGTTTCCGCCAAGCGCCCTTGCGAAACACTCGGGTCCGCGCACAGCCAATCGTTGAAAACTTCGCGCGCGGCAATGATGGTTTCGCTCGCGCCCAGTCCCACCGGGCCAATACCGGCGCGGGCCAGTCTGCCGGCGGCGGCGCCGTGCAGGTGGACGCCGGCGATCAGGGCCATGCCGGCGGGCCAGCCCTGGGCAAGCAGGGCGAGGACGAGGCCGCTCAACACGTCGCCCATGCCGGCGCTTGCCATGCCGGAATGGCCGGTAGTGTTGATGTACCAGCGTCCTTCCGGGGTAGCAATGAGACTGCCGCAACCCTTGAGCACGGTGCAGGCGCGGTAACGCCGCGCCAGTTCGAGCGCGGCGGCGCGGCGGTCGGCCTGGATTTCGTCCGTGGGGACGGCAAGCAAACGCCCGGCTTCGGCGGGATGCGGGGTCAGGACGGTCGCCGCCTGCCGCGCCGCGAGCGCTTCCGCCAGCGCGGGATCGCGGCTGACGATGTTGAGCGCGTCAGCATCGAGCAACAGGGAGATGTCGCGCCCGATCGCTTCTTGCAGCAGATGTCTTGCCCTGGCGCCGGTTCCCAGTCCCGGCCCGGCGGCGAGCGCGTCGAGGCGCGCGGGCAATTGTCCGGCCGGGCGCAGCATCAGTTCAGGATGGGCGGGATCGCACGCCGGCGCGCCGGGATCGAGAATCCCCGCGTAAACCCGGCCCGCGCCCAGCAGCAAGGCCGCCCGCGCCGCCAGTAAAGCCGCGCCGGTCATGCCAATATCGCCGCCGAGAACGCCGGCGTCGCCATACATGCCTTTGTGCGCGTTGCGCGGACGCGGAACGAGCCATGCGCTGAAAATCTCCGGGGCGACGCGCCAGCCAGCGGCGGCCACATGGGCGGAAGGGTCGATGCCGATGGACTGGAATGAGATTTCTCCGCAGTAATCGGGGCCATCGAGCGTCAGCAGCCCGGGTTTGAGGGCAATGAAGGTGGTGGTGTGGGTGGCGCGGAAACAGACACCCGGCACGCGGCCCGTATCGGCGTCAAGTCCGCTCGGCACATCGACAGCCAGGCGCGGAGCGGAGATGGCGTCGAGGGCGCCGATCCAGTCGCGGTATTGACCGACGATGGGACGTTGCAGGCCGATGCCGAAAAGCGCATCGACCACCAGCGCCCACCCGTTTTCCGGCGCGGGGGGCAAATCGGCGAAGGTCTTGCCGCCGGCGTGGAGAAAGCTGGCGCGCGCGCGCGCGGCGTCTTCGGGCAGGCGGGCGGGATCGCCGGCAAAGGCGACGACGGCTTCGCGCCCGTGGCGGAGCAATTCGCGCGCCAGCACGAAGCCATCGCCACCGTTATTGCCCGGCCCGCAAGCGACGAGAACGGGGCCGGGGCGGGATTCGATCAGACGGGCGGCATCCCGCGCGGCGGCGCATCCGGCGCGTTCCATCAACGGAGGCTGCGCGCCGGGAAGGCATTGGCGTTCGATTTCGCGGATGTCGCGGACGGTGTAGACGGGCAAGACGGACAGGGTGGACATGGCGGACACATGACGGCGGAGCAATGCCGTCGATTCTACGCACCGGGCATGACAGAAGGAAAGGGCGCGGAAGAATTCTGTGGTATTTCCGCCTGGAGCCTGTTCCAGTATTTGATTCTGCCAAATTATATCCCGACTCGAAGCTGGCCTTTATTTCGCGCGGAAGGTATTCCGTAGTCAGTGATCGAATCACATCGACATGAGAAGCGCCAAATCGGCGGTTGGCGGAAAGACCTTCCCCATTGCGTTGGCAGGCTGGTTCAAGAAAGCCGGCGAGCGGGCGGATTGCCGATTTTCACTGACCGGGCCTGCCGCGCGGCGGCTCAATTCGCCGCCGGGAAAAAAGCGTTGGTCTCCCGCGGCCAATCGCCGGGAAACTGGCCGTATATCCGGCCAATGGAAAGGAATTTGCTTTCCGTCTCGAAAAAAGCCTCCGCGATGTCGGGGTCGAAATGCCGCCCCGCGCCATTCTGGATGATGACTTTTGCCTGGTCGTGCCGCATGGGGGCGCGGTAGACGCGCGGGCTGATGACAGCATCGTAGACATCGGCGACGGCCATGAGACGGGCCGAAAGCGGAATTTCGTCGCCCTTGAGGCCGCGCGGATAGCCGCTGCCGTCCCATTTTTCGTGATGGCAGTAAGCAATTTCCTTGGCGTAGAAAAGGAATTCCACTTTCGTATTGAGTTGCCTTTCCGCGTATTCGATGGTGTTCTTGCCCAGGATGGGGTGGGTTTTCATGATCTCGAATTCTTCGGACACGAAACGGCCCGGTTTGAGCAGGATGCGGTCGGGGATGCCGACCTTGCCGATGTCGTGGAGGGGGGCGGATTTGTAGAGGGATTCGATGGTGCCGTTGCTGAGTGAATCCTTGTAGCGCGGATGTTTCTGGAGTTGTTGCGCGAGCGTTTTCACATAATGCTGGGTGCGGCGGATGTGATTGCCGGTTTCATGATCGCGGGTCTCGGCGAGCGAGGCCATGGTCAGGATGGCGATGTCCTGGACGGACTGTACTTCGCGGGTGCGTTTCTTGATTTCGTTTTCCAGGTATTCCGCCTTGTCGCGCAGGAAATCGGCGCTGGATTTCAGCTTCAGGTGCGTGTCGACGCGGGCGCGGACAATGAGCGGCGAGGCCGGCTTGATGATGTAGTCCACCGCGCCCAGCTCGAAGCCGTGCGCCTCGTCGCCCGCGCTGGCGCTGGCGGTGAGGAAGATCACGGGAATGTCGCATGTGGCCGGGTCGGCTTTCAGGCATTCGCAGACTTCGTAGCCGGAGATGCCGGGCATGGCGACATCGAGCAGGATGAGGTCGGGCGGCGGCGCGGCGGCGATGATCCGCAGCGCTTTTTCGCCGCTGTTGGCGACCTTGACCCGGTAGGTGTCGCGCAGGATGGCGCTGATCAGGGTCAAATCTTCCGGCGCGTCATCGACCAGCAGGATGGTGAAGCGTTCGCTGGAATCCGAGATGCTGTTCATGATAGGCTTGACTCCGGTTCGGCATGCCTGCGTCTGCCGCCAATGGCTAATGGGTAAGGGCTGTACGATCCAGGCCGATGTGTTGTTCCGCGCAGGCTTCGCACAGGATATTCAGGGCGGTATCGAATTCGAACGCGCCGATCGCCGTTTCCAGATCGGCGAAATGCGTTTGCAGGCATTGATGTAGCAGGCCGCCTTCGTTTTGCAGGCAATCGAGCGCCGCCGCATCGTTTTCGGCCAGCAGGCAGGCCAGCCGCCCGGCGGCGCCGCTCATGTGGCATGGATCGCCGCCGGGCGCCGCCGCTTCTTTCGGGATACGCTCGAACAGGGCGGACAGGCGTTCGAGCAGCGGTGCGAGTTGTCCGGCCATTTCGTCCGTCAGGCATTTCGCTTCATCCCGTTTTTCCCGCCCGCAAGCGCTCTCCAGGCGGGATGCCGTGCCCTGGATCGCGCTGGCGCCGATACTGCCCGCCACGCTCTTGAGAGTGTGGGCCAGCCGGGCGGCGAGCGGCCAATCCGCGCCGCCGATGGCGCTGTCTATGCGTTCGGGATCGCGCGCGTGGCTTTCCAGGAATTTTTCCAGCAAGCCGAGATAGAGCGGCATCCTGCCGAAAGTGCTGCGCAGACCGGCATCGATGTCCAGGCCGGGAATGTCGCGGGGCAGTTCCACGGGATTGACGGTGGAGGCGGGTGCGGACGCGGAGACCGCCGCCAGGGAGGCGCCACGGTGTTCCGCGGGCGCATGCCGCGGCGGAATCCATTTGCACAGGGCGTTCCACAGGTGGGCGGGTTCGATGGGTTTGGCCACATAGCCGTTCATGCCCGCGTTCAGGCAGCGCTCGCGCTCGCCGGACATGATACTGGCGGTGAGCGCCACGATTGGAATGGCGCAACCTTCGGCGCGCAGCCGCCGCGTGGCCTCCAGCCCGTCCATGATCGGCATGCGCTCATCCATGAGGATGATGTCGTAGGGCCTGCCCGTGATGTTGCGCACTTTTTCGAGCGCAGCGGTGCCGTTGTCGGCGATGTCTGTCTCGAAGCCCGCGAGATCGAGGATTTCCCGGGCAACTTGTTGGTTCAGTTCATTGTCTTCCACGAGCAGGATGCGCGCGCCCGCGATGGCTTTCAGCCCGGCCATGTCGATGGCGAGTCCGGCGTCCATGACGGGCGCGGCGGGTTCGCCGCCGCCCAGCAGGCGCATGACCGTGTTGGCGAGCGAGGAAGGCATGACGGGCTTGACGAGGATGTGTCCAGCGCCGATGCCGGATACGTCGGAGACCTCGTCTTGTCCGTAGAACGTGAGCAGCACCAGGCCGGGACACTGTTCCCGGAATTCTTCGCGCAGGCGGCGCGCGGTCTCGATGCCATCCATGCCGGGCATTTGCCTGTCCAGGATGACGAGACGGAAAGGTCTGCTTTCCGCCGCGGACTGGCGGCATGCCTCCAGCGCGGCAAGTCCCGACGAGGCTTCGCGGACTTCCAGCGCCATGCCCCGGAGTATGCCGCTCGTGGCGCGGCGCGCGCTGGCGTTGTCGTCGACCACCAGGATGCAGCTGCCGGCCAGTTCCGGGTGCGGGCAAGCGGCGCGGGGCGTCCGCGCGCCGCGCGTCAACCGGGCGGTGAACCAGAACGTAGAGCCTTGCCCGGGTTCGGATTCGACGCCGACTTCGCCTCCCATGAGTTTGGCCAGTTGCTTGGAGATCACCAGACCCAGGCCGGTGCCGCCGTACTGGCGGGTTGTCGACATGTCGGCTTGCGAAAAACTCTGGAAAAGCCGGCTCTTCGCCGCTTCGTCCAGACCGATGCCGGTGTCGCGCACGGAGAAATGAAGCAGCACGCCGTCGCTGTCGTCCGCGCGGACTTCGATGCGAATGCCGATTTCGCCCTGCCCGGTGAATTTGACCGCGTTGTTGGCGTAATTGACCAGCACTTGCCCAAGGCGCAGAGGATCGCCCACGAGGTCGAACGGCACATCCGGCGCGGTCTCGAAAACAAGCTCCAGACCCTTGGCAGCGGCTTTCGCGGCGATCAGCCCCTTGATCGTTTCCAGCACGCTTTCCAGATCGAATTTCACATGTTCCACGCCCAGCTTGCCCGCTTCAATCTTGGAGAAATCGAGGATGTCGTTGATGATGTCCAGAAGGTGTTGGCCCGACAGCAGGATCTTGACCAGATAATCCTTTTGCCTGGCGTTGGGCCGCGTTTGTAGGGCCAGCCGGGTCATGCCGAGAATGGTGTTCATGGGCGTGCGGATTTCATGGCTCATGTTGGCGATGAAATCCTCTTTCACGCGGGTGGCGCGTTCGGCGGTGTCCCTGGCGTTTTCCAGATTTTCCCGCATCTCCTTCATGGAAGTCACATCCACGGTAATGCCGATCACGCCGCCAGGATTGCCGTCCGAAAGCTTGAAACTCGTAATCAGGCAAAGCAGCCGCCGCATCGAGCCATCCGCATAACGGACATCCGTTTCCCTGCGCACCGCCGCATCCTGTCCGGACAGGATGCGCCTGTCCTCTTCGTGGCGCATTTCCCGTTCCCTTGCCGGGAGATGGTGGATCTCCAGTACCGTTTTGCCCGCCAGTTCGGTGCGCCGCACGCCGAACGCCTGTTCATAGGCGCGATTGCACGATATATAACGATTGTCCGTGCCCTTGACGAAAACGGGATTGGCCAGCGCGTCGAACAATGCTTCCTGGAAAAGAAGCTGGTTTGCCAATTGTTGCCTGACGTGCTGTTCCCCGGTCACATCGAGCCAGTATCCATGCCAGCAATGGCCGCCATTTTCCATGGGCGAACGGCGGGCGCGCGCTTCCACCCAGCGCGTCCCTTTTCCGGGAAGGTCGATGCGTTCGAGAATGGCGTTTTCGTTTTCTTCACCATCTCCCGTCTCCTGCAACAATTGGCGCGCCTCGCCTTTGTCTTCCGGCAAGACGTGTGTCCAGCGCAATTCAGGATTGGCCTGGATGTCCTGCCTGGAAAAGCCGAAAACATCCCGCACGTTGTCGCTGATGAAAGTGAATTTCCCTTCGCCGCCCGCCGGGCGCTCGAAACGGAAAATGGCGCAAGGCAGGGAGGCGGCGATTTCCGTGAGCGCGCGCGACGAACGCTGCGCTTCATTGCTGATCTGTTCGAGCCTCATCGTGCGCTCGTGGATTTTCTGTTCCAGCAGCGTGTTGATTCCCCGCAAGTTCTGATAAGCGGACAACAACTCGCGGCGCATGGCTTCCTGGGCGGCGGCCACCTTGTTGACTTCTTCCCACGAGGGCGGAATTTCGATGGGTTCCTGCAATTCCAGGCGCGCCAAGCGCTCGCTTTCACGGATGAGTTGGCGCAGGGGCGCGGCGAAATGTTTCTTGCCGAGCCAGGCGGCAAGGGTCAGCGCCAGGAGCAGCGCCACGACAATCAGCGCCGCGACGAGGAACAGGTAACTCCGGGCGGTCTCGGGCATGAAATCGCGCCATGGCACGAAAATACCCAGCCACTGCGGCTGTGCCGTCCCGATACTGATCGGATTGAAATACCCCAGCCAGTGCGCGCCATCTACCTGGTAATTCACCATGCCGGGACGGGAAGCGCCCTGGCGTTGCCATTGCTGGAACCCTTGCATGACTGCGGGGTCGGAAAGCGCCTCGATCCGCTTCATGCTCCATATCGGCGTGCCGTCGGGCTGGTTCGCCTGATCCGCCACTTGGTGGCCGGGCCTGAACAACAGGGCGGCCTTGCCGTTTTTACCCACCGTCACACGGGAAATCGCCAGGAGGAGATCCCGCAGCCGCACATCCAGGGCAATGACGTAATTCCCACTGGGCATGCGCAAATGCTTGGCCACCGTGATGCCCGGCTCGTTTTTCGTGTAGATCACCCGATCAACATAAAACGTGTAGGGGTCGGCCCAATAGGCCGGCGCCGCGTGCGTTTGCGTGATCGCGCCCTTGAACCATGGGCGGGTACGGGCGTCGAAATCCTGCTCGCGCGCTTCCACTTTCTCGGGAATATCGCCCTTGCCCCATTTCAACCAGTAAGCCAGCCGCCCCCAGGCGGCTGGATCGCTCACGCGATTGACCCAGCCCCCGTTCACATCGCGCCCGAGCAGGAATTCCCTGCCCGACTCATGCACGAAAAGAATCGCGCCGATTTCGGGCGTGTTTTCGAGAAGCGGCCTGAAAACCCGGTTGAGGCGCACGAGGTCGTTGTGCGTCAGCGCATCGTCTTCCACATAGCGCGCCCCGGTTTCCAGCACGTTTTTTACCTTGCCCAGGAGAAATTGGACACGGTATTGTAAACGCGTATTCTCGTTTTCTATCCTGGCGTGCGAAATGTCACGCATGGCCGGGCCGATGACAAGCCCGTAAGCGCTGATCACGAACGCAATCAACGTTGCCAGGACAACCGCGCACCCCCACAGAACCAGGCTTGTAAGGATGCTGGAGCGATATGAGGCCATCGCCGACTCCTTTGCCCCGCGAAGCGGGGCCCCCGCTGCCGAAACCATTCTGGAATAGCATGGGAAAGGAATTGTAGTCGCGGCTCATGGTTTTCGTGGTGAAAAAGGCCACGCGCCATGAATAAGCGCGCCGGAATACATCACGCGCGTTGTTCTTCTTCGCCGCGGGGCGGAAGGAACCCGGGCGACATGGGTGCCGGGAAGCGCCAACGCGCGCCGGCGGGTCACCGGTTCATGTATTGATACTGCCACCCGTCTCCCGGCTGTCCCGCGCGCCCAGCCGGTTGACGCCGCTCACCAGCGCGCGGATCGAGGCGGTGACGATATTCCCGTCGATGCCGATACCGTAGCGTCCGCCGCCCACCGCGCCCGCGAGTTCCAGGAACGCGCAGGCGCGCGCTTCGCCCCCGTCGCGGCTGGCGAAAATCGACTGCTCCTCGAAACTGCGCACCTGCACGGTGATCCCCGCCGCGCGCAAGGCGTGCACGGCGGCATCGATGGGGCCGTTGCCTTCTCCGGAGAGAACATGGCGATGACCGTCGATCTCGACGACAAGCTCGATACCCTGGGCGCCGCCTTGCTCGCGCAGATGATGTTCGATGTAGCGCAACGGCGTGTGCGGCTCGAAATAGATGCGGGAAAGAAGCCGCCAGATGGCTTCGGCGCTCATTTCACCGCTGGTTTCGGTCACACGCTGCACCTCGCGCGAAAACTCCACCAGCAGGCGGCGGGGCATGGCGATACCGTAACGCGTCTGCAACAGCCAGGCGATACCGCCCTTGCCCGACTGGCTGTTGACCCGGATCACCGAATCGTAGCCGCGTCCGATGTCGGCGGGGTCGATGGTCAGATAAGGTAACGCCCATGGCGTATCGGGGCGTTGCGCCGCGAAACCTTTCTTGATCGCGTCTTGGTGCGAGCCGGAAAAAGCGGTGAAGACCAGATCGCCCGCATAGGGATGGCGGGGATGAACCGGCATGCCCGTACATTGCTCAAAAATTCGCGCCACGGCGCCGATGTCCGAAAAATCGAGACCGGGCTGCACGCCCTGGGTATACAGATTGAGCGCGAGAGTGACGAGATCGACGTTGCCGGTGCGCTCGCCGTTGCCGAACAGGCAGCCCTCGACGCGGTCGGCCCCCGCCATGAGGCCCAGTTCGGCGGCGGCGACGCCTGTGCCGCGGTCGTTGTGGGGATGCAGCGACAGCACGACGCTGTCGCGGCGCGCGAGATTGCGATGCATCCATTCGATCTGGTCGGCATAGTGATTGGGCGTGGCGAGTTCGACGGTGGCCGGCAGGTTGAGGATGAGCTTGTTGCAAGGAGTCGCTTCCCACGCCACGGTGACGGCATCGCACACTTCGCGCGCGAATTCCAGTTCGGTGGCGGAAAAAGTCTCCGGGCTGTATTCGAGCACGATCTCGGTATCGGCCATATCCCCGGCCAGTTGGCGGATACGCCCGGTCGCCGTGACGGCGAGGTTGATGATTTCCTCCGGCCTCATATCGAACACCACTTCGCGGAATGTGGGCGAAGTCGCGTTATAGACATGGATGATGGCGCGCCGCGCCCCCCTGAGCGCCTCCATGCTGCGGACGATGATCTCGTCGCGCGCCTGGGTGAGCACCTCGATGGTGACGTCGGGCGGAATGTGATCGTCCTCGATGAGATAACGCACGAAATCGAATTCGGTCTGCGAAGCGGCGGGAAAACCGACCTCGATCTCCTTGAAGCCAATGGCGCACAAGGCGCGGAACATGCGCATCTTGCGTTCCACATCCATCGGCTCGAACAGCGCCTGATTGCCATCGCGCAAATCCGTGCTCATCCACACGGGCGCTTGGGTGATGATCCGGTCGGGCCATTGCCGGTCGGCAAGATGGACGGGCATGAATGGCCTGTATTTGACGGCGGGGTTGGGGAGCATCATGGCGAAGAATCCTTTTCGACACGGGTTGGCGCGGAAAGCGCGGAACCACCGGCAGGCGAAGCATCGCGGCAGACTGTCCACCATATTACGCGGCAATGCGCGGCAAATAATTTCAATATTTGAGCGCTTCGCTCCAAAAACGAAATACTATTTCGCACACAACGCATCCAACGAAATAATCTATCGTGACCGCTACGGAGCGCGCCATGCAACTCGACCGCTACGACCGCCGCATCCTCGACCTGCTGCAACGGAAAGGCCGGATCAGCAACCAAGACCTCGCCGAACACGTGAGCCTTTCACCCTCGGCCTGCCTGCGCCGGGTGCGCACGCTGGAAGAATCTGGGCTGATCACTGGCTATCGCGCACTCCTCGACGCCCGCCGTCTCGGCCTGTCGCTGACGGCGCTGCTACATATCTCGATGGACGCCCACACCCCGGAACGCTTCGCCCACTTCGAGGCCGAAATCGGCCACATCGACGAAGTGCTCGAATGCCTGCTGATTACCGGCCAGTCCGCCGACTACCAGCTCAAGATCGTGGTCGCCGACATGGATGCTTACCAGGAATTACTACTGCAACGCATCACCCGCATCGCCGGAGTGTCCGGCGTACACACGAGCTTCGTACTGCGGCGGGTGGTGGATAAAACGGCGCTGCCGGTGGAGTGAGGAAAATTCGAGAGTGTTACGTATAGAGATATGCAAACTTTTCTTGCCAAGCCGCAAAAACTTCCGGTTTGGTGAGCGAACACCACAAGCGGATGGTCAAATCCACCATTTCCTTGCTCCTTGAGACGACCTTGGTTCGTCGCGTGGAATCGTCCCAGGTGATGTCGTGTGTTGCTGTTGTCTTGTTCGATCGTAAACGTCCCGGATTTACCGATTACGTGCCGCTCCGGCGGCAGAACCTTCATGAACGCATCCCACTTGTCTGTGTAGAACGTGCAGTTTTTCAGGTGCTTCACTTTATCGTACAAGCGTCGGAAAGTTGCGCGATCACGATTACCGAGAATCCAGGCGATTGTCCTGCGGCTGCCGCGATCAATGGCCTTGATGAGCCAAAGTTTCCTTTTTTTGACTCAATGAAATGCCACATCTCGTCGAATTCGACTTGTGTGATTTCGCCGTCGACCGTCGGTTCCGCGGTACGCAAGCAAGACCCTTTGCTCAACGAATGAAGCGCCACGCAAAGCCCTTTCAACGCCGCGATTTTATCGCTCGTCCTCGCGCCGCCTTCGATAAAATGCACCCCGCATCCTTTGCATTTGTACCGTTGCTTCCCCCGTACAAATCCGCTCTTCACGATCTGTACCGAATGGCAATTCTTGCACTTCACCATGATCACGCGCGCGGCGCTCGACGGCGCGGTCAATGAGATTCTGGTCAAATGGGAGGAGCCGGGCAGCGGCGAGGCGCGCCAGTGGCGCGAGCGCAATCTGGCGGCGATCTCCTTTGCCGGGCAGATTGTTTCAGAAACCATCGAATACGCGGGGCTGCCCACCATATGCACTAACCTAACATAGCATTGCAGCGCAATATAATTGCAAATTCCTTGTTCCAAGACGTTTTTCGATCAAGAACAGCCTACTTGTCCCGGTGAAACAGTGAGCGACCTGGCTCAGGGAAACGGTGTTACTTTTCACCACGAACGCGAAGAAAGACATTTCTCTCCATAGACTACGCCTCTCCCATTTCCTCTGATGCGAGGGGGGAAAAGTCCAGCCTGGAAAGCAGGACTTCAAAGAGAACCGCCAGCACCATTTTCCCGTTCAGCCACGCCTCCATGGACTCGGTACGCTTTTTCGGGATTTCCCC
>JAITLI010000097.1 GCA_031277975.1 Azoarcus sp. | reverse complement strand
CGGTACGGTCGCGTTGTCCTGAAATGCAATGGTCAGTGTTAGTGCCAACTCGCCAGGCAAGCGCCAGGGCGAGATCCCGTCAAGGGCAAGGGCATGGCGTTCAGGGGACGCCAGGGCCTCGAATGGAATTCGCCACGGCGCAGCCCGATGACGAGCGCGCCATGATTGGCGCAGGCGGCTCCTTCACCGTGCTCTTGCGCGTAGCCCACAGGTGGAACGCGCCAGGAAGCGTCCCTCGGAGAATACGCCTGCTGGTGCAATTGTCTGACTTCCTCCCGCAGGGCGGACGGCAAGCGGGCGATCACGACTACCGGGAACCCAACGCAAGATTGTTTGCCATGTGATGTCCTATAATCGAGACATGAAACAGAACTTTTTCGCGGACATTGAGGATTTCATGGACGACGACGGAATTCCATTCGTCGCCGGGTTGTTCGCGTTTCTCCTGTTCGTCGGTCTGTGGATTGCCGGCGGATCGTTCTGGTTCGCGCTGATCGCCACGGCAGTGATTGGCCCCACCATCGGCGGGCTGGCGGCGCTGTTCGTTTTCGGCGTCAGCATGATGTTCGGACGGTGCGAGGAAGACGCGGACATCAGATACATGGGCGTTGCGCGCTTCTTTTTCGCCCTGCCGCTCCTGATCGTGTCGGGCGCGTTCCTGTACGCCTTTTTCCCGTTCTGATCAGTCGTACTTGTTCCATGGGCGCCCCCGGTGTCATTCATCCGGGATCGGGCGCTTGCCGCCCTTCTCATCGAGCGCGACATAGGTCAACTTGGCTTCGGTCACTTTCAGCGCCACCGGATTCGCCGGATCGCGCTCGACATAGACCTCCACATCGACCGTGACCGAGGTGCGTCCCACCGCGACGACCCGGGAATAAAAGCTCACCAGATCGCCCACCGACACGGGCTGCTTGAAAACAAAGGAATTGACCGCCACCGTCACCACCCGCGAGCGCGTGCGGCGGCGCGCAGCCACCGAACCGGCGATATCCACCATCGACATGATCCAGCCGCCGAACACATCGCCCGCCGGATTGAGATCGGCGGGCAAGGGCACCACCCGCAACGCCGGCTGCCGCCCGGACATCTCCCCGCAATCATTCCCCGCAAGTTTGCCGTCGGTCATTTTTTCGCTCCTTTTTCGTAATCAATCCTGTCACTGGTTTCTTGCCGCGCCGCCAAAGCGCGAAGCCCCGGAATTCTAATGAAGGAACGCGCGTTCTCCACGCCTCGCGGGAAACTTCACGAATCCGTTCCGATCCCCGGCCCCCGATTCCCGGCCCTTGATGCGATAATCCGCCCCCGGGAAGTTCGCCAGGCAGTCGCCGCGCGCATTTGTGTGGTGCGTGCGGAGGAAAGTCCGGGCCCCGCAGGGCGGGATGCCGGCTAACGGCCGGACGCCGCGAGGCGATGGAAAGTGCAACAGAAAACAAACCGCCGATGGCCCGCGCACGCGGGATCAGGCAAGGGTGAAATGGCGGGGTAAAAGCCCACCGCGGGACTGGCGACAGGACCGGCACGGCAAACCCCATCCGGGGCAAGGCCAAATAGGGGGGCAATGGCGTGGCCCGCGCCGCTCCCGGGTAGGCCGCTGGAGCGGCGCGGTAACGCGCCGCCAAGATGAATGACTGCCCGATGTCCCTCGCGGGATATCCGACAGAACCCGGCTTATCGGCGAACTTCCCGCTTCCCTATCCCGTGTCCGCCATTCCGTCCCTGCGCGGCGGAAACGGCTCAAGCGCCCGGCGCGGCGGCGGGCGGTTCCGGGGACGGGGGCGCGGGCGCCGGGGTGAAGACGATCGCGCCTTCACGCGCCTCGAAACGCCCGGTCGCCGCGCCGGGCGGCTGGCCGCCGGCGTTGTTCCAGTCCTGCACCCTGCATTCCCCGGTGCTGGCCAGATACCACCTCCCGCCCTGACGCAGCGCCCACAGGAAATCGCCCGCTTCGTACACGTCGATGGGAACCATGCCGGCCCGGTCGGGATGGATGCTCACCCTGCGCTGGCAGTGGGGCAGGCGGGAGGCGACGATATATTGCCTGACTTCGTCCTTCCAGAAATAAGGCTGCTCGCGCACGAGGATGAGCGCATGATCCTTGCCGCCGATGGGCATCGCGGTCGCGCTGTTCTCGCAGGCGGTAACGAGCGGCAGCATGGCCAGCGGCATGAGAATGCGGACGGCGGTGCGGCGCGGAAAGATCATGGCGGCTCCTCGGACGGGGTATTACGCGATTTTCCAGGCGAGTGTCTCGCCGGCGCGCAATGGCGTCAGTTTATTACCACAGTAGCTGTAATTTGCGGGCACTTGCCATGGCTCGCGCCGCAAGGTGATTTTATCCGCATTGGGCGGCAGGCCGTAGAACGCCGCGCCGTTCAGGCTGGCGAAGGCTTCGAGGCGTTCGAGCGCGCCCGCGGCCTCGAACACTTCGGCATAGAGGCACAGGGCCAGCGGCGCGCTGTAGCAGCCCGCGCAGCCACAGGCCGTCTCCTTGGCGGCGACGGAGTGCGGCGCGGAATCGGTGCCGAGGAAAAAGCGCGGGTTGCCCGAGCATGCCGCTTCGACGAGCGCGAGGCGGTGCTCTTCTCGCTTGAGCACGGGCAGGCAATAGTGATGCGGGCGCAATCCTCCGGCAAACAGGGCATTGCGGTTGAAAAGCAGATGGTGGGCGGTCACGGTGGCGGCGACATTAGCCCCGGCGGCGCGCACGAAGCGGGTCGCCTCGGCGGTGGTGATGTGCTCGAAGACGACCTTGAGGCCGGGAAAGCGCCGCACCAGCGGCGTGAGCGTCTTGTCGATGAAGGTTCTTTCGCGGTCGAAGATGTCGACATCCGCCGCCGTGGCCTCGCCATGCACGCAAAGCACGACGCCGAGCGCTTCCATGCGTTCGAGTACGGGATAGACGCGCTCGATCGCGCTCACCCCCGCATCGGAATGGGTCGTCGCTCCGGCGGGATAGAGCTTGACCGCGATCACGTGGCCGCTGTTCCGGGCGTGCTCGATTTCGTCCGGCGGCGTATCGTCGGTCAGGTAGAGACTCATCAGCGGCGCGAAAGCCGTTTTCTTCGGCACGGCGGCGAGGATGCGTTCGCGGTAAGCGAGCGCCTGCGCCACCGTCGTTACCGGCGGGGTCAGGTTGGGCATGATGAGCGCCCGCCCGAAACCGCGCGCGGAATGAGGCACCACCACGCCGAGCGCGCCGCCGTCGCGCACATGCAAGTGCCAATCATCGGGGCGGATCAGGGTCAGGGACGGGCCTGGGGGGACGGGAGGCAGGGATTGCACCGAATCATCGGGCGTCGGCGCGCGCGCCGGTTTACGCGGGGTCATATGATCTGTTATGCCGTAAAACTGGGAGGGCGATTATCTCATCGCCGCCGCGCCAATGTATGGGCATATAACGCATTGCGCGGCGCGCCGGTAATCTCCGCCGCCAGCCTCGCGGCGGCCTTGAGCGGCAATTCGGCGAGCAGCAGATCGAGCACGCGCACGGCTTCGGCGTCCAGTTCCCCGGCGGGCGCGGCCCCATGGACAACCAGCACGAATTCGCCGCGCCCGCGGTTGGCGTCGGCGGCGAACCACGCCCCGGCGGCGGCGAGCGGCATCGCGGCGATTTCCTCGTGCAGCTTGGTCAATTCGCGCGCCACGAGAATTTCGCGTTCGCTGCCGAAAATCTCCGCCATATCGGCCACGCATGCCCGCACGCGGTGCGGGGCCTCATAAAACACCAGCGCGTCACGTTCGCCCGCCAGCTTCATGAGCGCACCGCGCCGCGCCGCCGCCTTGGCGGGCAAGAAGCCGACGAAGCGGAATCCCCCCTCGGCGATTCCCGCCACCGACAGCGCCGCCGCCGCCGCGCACGCGCCCGGAATCGGCGTCACCGCGTAACCCGCGCCTCTCACTCGCGCCACCAGGCGCGCGCCGGGGTCGGAAATCGCCGGCGTGCCCGCGTCCGTAATCAACGCCACCCGCCGCCCCGCCGCCAGCCAATCAATGATCCGCCCGGCCGCCTCCTGCTCGTTGTGACGGTGCACGGCCATCATCCGCGCGGCAATGCCGAAAGCATCGAGCAGGCGCTGGCTGTGGCGGGTATCCTCGGCGGCGATGACATCGACCGCCGCCAGCGTATCGCGTGCCCTCGCCGACAAATCCCGCATGTTTCCCAGCGGCGTCGCCACCACATACAATGCCGGAATATCCGGTAGCGGCGCAACGGCGGATTCGTCGAAAACCGGCCGCGATTGAAAATCTCCCCCTTCAGGGGGCTGGACTGGACGTGATCTGGACATGAGCGGGATTACAAAAGGAAAACAGCGGGACGGGCAAGCCCCGATTGTGAAAGAGCCGCCCTCCCCGGCGCAAGCGCGCGGGCGCCGCGCCGAAGAACGCGCCGCCATCTGGCTCGGCGCGCGGGGGCTGAAACTCCTCGCCCGCAACGTGCGCTGCAGGGGCGGCGAAATCGACCTGATCTGCCTGGAGCGCGGCACCCTGCTCTTCATCGAAGTACGGTTGCGCACCAACCTTTGCCACGGCAACGCGGCGGAGAGCATCACCGCCGCCAAGCAGCGGCGCATCATCCTCGCCGCGCGCTGGTGGCTCGCCGGCGCCGGCAGCGCATACCAGGGCCGCTCCTGCCGCTTCGACGCCATCCTGTTCGATGGCGATGACGCGGAAACCGTCGCGCCGCGCTGGATTCGCGGCGCTTTCGAGGCCGGGTGAAGATCGGGGTGGGCGGGCGCTTTTTATTTGATTTGATCAGCGGCGCCGCGCGCCGGATGGAACAAAGCCCTCTCCCGGCCTGCGGCCACTCTCTCCCCCCTGCGGGGGCATAGGTATACATGCTCTGGGCGGCGGTCGCCGGTGTTGTCCTCGTAGGCGAGTTTCCTTACCGTTCCCGTGTCGCGGACGCGCGACGCCATCCCCGCGCCCCGGGGAAGCGGCCGCCGCCATTGCGCGGTGACGGTTTTCCCCCGGAGGCGAATTTCAGGCTACGCTACCTCCATGCCGAGACTTGCCCCCGCCACCCGCGGCGTGCGCCGCCGCGCGCCGCCGCTGCCATGACCGCCGCCGACATCCTGCGCTTCGCCGCGCATGCCGCGCGCGCCTATCCGTTGCGTACCGCGCTGATGATGGCGGCGATGGCGATCGGCGTGGCGGCGGTGGTCGTGCTCACCGCGCTCGGCGACGGGGCGCGGCGCTACATCGTCGGCGAGTTCGCCTCGCTCGGCACCCATCTTGTCATCGTCCTGCCGGGGCGCACCCAGACCGGCGGACTCGGCGCGGGCAATTTCATCACCAACAGTACGCGCGATCTCACGCTGGCCGATGCCGCCGCCCTGGCGCGCGCGCCGCTGGCGCGGCGGGTCGCGCCGTTCCTGCTGGGCGGTGCCGAAATCTCGGCCAACGGACGGCTGCGCGAGGTCTCGGTGCTCGGCGCCACGGCGGAATTCACCGCCATTCGCCGCCAGTCCGTCGCCCATGGGCGTTTCCTGCCCGCCGGGGACTGGCAACGCGCGGGCTTCGGCGCGGTCATCGGCGAAACCATCCGCGCCGAACTATTCGGCAACGAAACGGGCATTGGCCGCATGATCCGCCTCGGCGACCGCCGCCTGCGCGTCATCGGGGTCATGTCTCCCGCCGGGCAGGGTCTCGAAATGAATACCGACGAACTGGTCATCATCCCCGTGGCCACGGCGCAATCCCTGTTCAACACCGCGAACCTGTTCCGCATCCTGGTCGAAGCCCGCGACCGCGACGCCATTGCGCCCATCAAGCGGCAGATCGAACACATCCTGCGCACCCGCCACGGCGGTGAACTCGACGTGACCCTGGTTACCCAGGACGCCGTGCTCGACGCCTTCGACCGCCTGCTCGGCGCGCTGACGCTGGCGGTGGCGGGCATCGCCGCGATCAGCCTGGCGGTGGCGGGGATTCTGGTGATGAATGTCATGCTGGTGGCGGTCACGCAGCGCACCGCCGAAATCGGGCTGCTCAAGGCGCTCGGCGCCAACAACGCCGACGTCGTCCGCGTCTTTCTCACCGAAGCGGCGCTGCTGTCGATCTTCGGCGCGCTGATCGGCTGCGCGCTCGGCCACCTCGGCGCATGGCTCGTGCGCTTGGGCTGGCCGGGCCTGCCGGTCTGGCCGCCGGGATGGGCGGTCGCGGCGGCGCTCGGCGTGGCGCTGTGCGGCGGGCTGGCTTTCGGCGCGATGCCGGCGCGGCGAGCGGCGGCGCTCGATCCGGTCTCGGCGTTGACGCGGCACTGAGGCACGCCAAAAGGAGCACGGATGCGCTGGCGCGATCTTTTCCACCTTGCCCTGCATGCCCTGGCCGCCCAGCGGCTGCGCAGCTTCCTGACCCTGCTCGGCGTCGCCGTCGGCATCGCGGCGGTGATCCTGCTCACTTCGATCGGCTCGGGTCTGCACGGCTACCTGCTCCACGAGTTTTCCCGCTTCGGCGCCAATATCATCAAGGTCACGCCGGGACGGCAGGATACGCGCGGCGGCGAACCCGCGATGCCCTCGACCGCCCGCGACCTGACCCTGGACGACGCGGCGGCGCTTGCCCGCCTGCCTTTCATCACCAATGTCAGCCCCATCGCGCAGGGCACCGCCGAGGTCCGCGCCAATGGCCGCTCGCGCCGCACCGTGGCGATGGGGGTGGGGGCGCGGATGCACGAGATATACTCCGTCACCCTTGCCGCCGGTCGCTTCCTGCCCGAGGAAAACCGTGACGCGCGCGCGCTCGCCGTGCTCGGCGCGACCCTCAGGAACGAGCTTTTCGGCTCTGCCAACGCGCTCGGCGCGCGCATCGAGGTTGGCGGAGAACGTTTTCGCGTCATCGGCGTCCTGGAGGCAAAAGGGCGGATTCTCCACGTGGATATCGACGACGCCGTCTATATCCCGGCCATGCGGGCAATGGCCCTGTACAACCGCGGCGGCCTGGATCAGATCAAGCTCACCTACGATGTGGACGCCGGTCCCGCCCATGTCCTGCCCATGATTCGCCGAACGCTCGCCTCCCGCCATGGCCGCGAGGATTTCACCCTCACCACGCAGGACGAAATGATCGCCCGGCTCGTCAACATCCTGCGCGTCGTCACCATCACCGCCGGCGCGCTCGGCGGCATCTCGCTCGTCGTCGGAGCGGTGGGCATCGTCACCATCATGACCATCGCCGTGACCGAGCGCACCGCCGAAATCGGCCTGCTGGTGGCGCTGGGCGCGCGCCGCCGCGCCATCCTGGGCGTTTTCCTCGCCGAAGCGGCGGTTCTGGCCGCGCTCGGGGGACTGCTGGGCCTGGCCGCCGGCCTCGGGCTGGCCTGGCTGGCGGGCCTGCTCGTTCCGGCGCTGCCGGTCGCCACGCCCTGGCTGTTCGTCTGCCTCGCCGAAGCCAGCGCCATCCTGATCGGGCTGGCCGCCGGCGTGATGCCGGCGCGCCGCGCGGCGCGGCTCGACGCCATCGACGCCCTGCGCGCGCAATGACCCGGAAAGGACGCATGGCGCCTGCTATACTTTCCCATTTCACGCAACCTTGGGAGTAACGACGTGCTGATTTCCACCGCTCATGCCCAGACCGCCGAGGCCGCCGGACAGGCCGCGGCTGGCGGGCTGGCCAGTTTCATTCCCCTGATTCTGATGTTCGTGGTGCTGTGGTTCCTGATGATTCGCCCGCAGATGAAGCGCGCCAAGGAACACAAGGCCATGGTCGACGCTCTCGCCAAGGGCGACGAAGTCGTGACCGGCGGCGGCATCGCCGGCAAGGTCGCCGAGGTGGGCGACAATTTCGTCCAGATCGAGATCGCCGCCAACACCGTGGTCGCCGTGCAGAAACAAACCATCGCCACCGTGCTTCCCAAGGGCACCCTGAAAGCTCTCTGACCCCCCGCGCCGCCCGGACGGCGATCCGGGCGCGGGCCGCCCGCCCGGCGCGCGCCATCCCACGCCGAATTTTCGATCATGAATCGTTATCCCCTCTGGAAAAACCTCCTCATCATCATCGTCCTGCTGTGGGGGCTGCTCTACACCCTGCCGAATTTCTACGGCGAAGCGCCCGCTGTGCAGATTTCGAGCGCCAAAGCCACGCTCGAACTCGATCCCGCCGCCGTCAGCGCGCGCGCGGCCGGCGCGCTCGAAGCCGCCGGCATCGCGCACACCGGCGTGTTCGCCGACGCCTCGGGCGTGCGCATCCGCTTCGCCGACGGCGACACGCAGCTCCGCGCCAAGGACATCATCGAAAACGCGTTCATCCCCGACAAACAAGACCCCTCCTACGTGGTGGCGCTCAATCTGCTGTCGAACTCCCCCGCGTGGCTCACCGACATACATGCCCTGCCGATGTACCTGGGGCTTGATCTGCGCGGCGGCGTGCATTTCCTGCTCCAGGTCGACATGCCCGGCGCGATCACCCGCCGGATCGACACCATCGCCAGCGATCTGCGCGGCCAGTTGCGCGAAAAGAACATCCGCTATGCCGGCATCGACCGCGACGGCGACGCCATCCGCATCCGCTTCCGCGAAGCCGCCGAGCGCGACGCCGCGCGCGCCGTGATCCAGTCCTTCAACAACGAACTGCAACTGGCCGACCGCGATGACGGCGCGGGCGAAGCCGGGCTGATCGCCACCCTGAGTCCGCAGGCGCAGCAAAACATCCGCGATTTCGCCATCAAGCAAAACATCAACACCCTGCACAACCGCATCAACGAGCTTGGCGTCGCCGAGCCGGTGATCCAGCAACAGGGTCTGGATCGCATCGTCGTGCAACTGCCCGGCGTGCAGGATGTCGCCAAGGCCAAGGATCTCCTCGGCCGCACCGCCACGCTCGAACTGCGCATGGTCGACGACACCCCGGGGGCGCTGGAGAGCGCCCGGGCCGGACGCCCGCCTTATGGCACCGAGCTTTTTACCGAGCATTCCAGCCGCGGCGACAGCCCCATCCTGCTCAAGAAGCAGATCGAGTTGACCGGCGAACGCCTGACCGACGCCCAGCCCGGCTTCGACGAAAACAACGAACCGGCGGTGTACCTCACCCTGGATGGCCCCGGCGCGCGCAAATTCCGCGACCTCACCCGCCAGAACGTCGGCAAGCGCATGGCGATCCTGCTGGTCGAAAAGGGCAAGGGCGAAGTGGTGACCGCGCCGGTGATCCGCGCCGAAATCGGCGGTGGCCGGGTACAGATCTCCGGCAGCATGACGAGCGCCGAAGCCAGCAAGACCGCGTTGCTGCTGCGCGCCGGCGCCCTGGCGGCACCGATGGAAATCATCGAGGAGCGCACCGTCGGCCCCAGCCTCGGCAAGGACAACATCGCCAAAGGGTTCAATTCCACGCTATGGGGGTTCGTCGCCATCGTGGCCTTCATGAGCGTCTACTACATGTTGTTCGGGCTGGTCTCGTCCGTCGCGCTCACCGCCAACCTGTTGTTGCTGGTAGCGCTGCTCTCGCTCCTGCAAGCGACCCTGACCCTGCCCGGCATCGCCGCCATGGCGCTCACCCTGGGGATGGCCATCGACTCCAACGTGCTCATCAACGAGCGCATCCGCGAAGAACTGCGCAACGGCTGCACGCCGCAGGCGGCGATCTCCGCCGGTTACGAACGCGCCTGGGACACCATTCTCGACTCCAACATCACCACCCTGATCGCGGGCATCGCGCTCCTGATCTTCGGTTCGGGGCCGGTGCGCGGCTTCGCCGTGGTGCACTGCCTGGGCATCCTGACCTCGATGTTCAGCGCCATCCTGGTATCGCGCATGTTGATCAACTTCATCCACGGCTACCGCCGCAAACTCGCCTCGCTGTCGATCGGCACGGTGTGGAAGCCGGGCAATACGGGGCAATAAACAAGCGGACGCCGGACGAACAACGCAAGGAAACCACGCACCATGGAATTTTTCCGCATCAAGAAAGACATCCCGTTCATGCGCCACGCCGTGGTGTTCAACGTGATCTCGCTCGTCACCTTCATCGCCGCGGTATGCTTTCTCATCTTTCGCGGGCTGCATCTGTCGGTCGAATTCACCGGCGGCACGCTGATCGAAGCCGGCTACACCGAAACCGTGCAGCTTGAGCCGCTACGCCAGGCGCTTGCCGCCGGCGGCTATTCCGACGCGCAGGTACAGAATTTCGGCAGCACGCGCGACGTGCTGATCCGCCTGTCCAACCGCGGCGATGCCGATACCTCGCGCATCGGCGAGCGCGTGGAGGAAATCCTGCAAAAGATCGAAGGGCCGGAGGCCAACGTGCGCCGGGTCGAATTCGTCGGCCCGCAAGTCGGCAAGGAGCTTCTCAACGACGGCCTGATGGCGCTGCTGCTGGTGGTCATCGGCATCATGCTCTACCTGGCGCTCCGCTTCGAATGGCGTTTCGCCGTCTCGGCGATCCTCGCCAACCTGCACGACGTCACCATTATCCTGGGCTTCTTCGCCTGCTTCCAGTGGGAATTCTCGCTGCCGGTGCTGGCGGCGGTGCTGGCGGTGCTCGGCTACTCGGTCAACGAATCCGTCGTCGTCTTCGACCGCGTGCGCGAAACCTTCCGCAAGCGGCGCGACATGAACACCCCCGAAGTGCTTAACCACGCCATCACCAGCACCATCTCGCGCACCGTCATCACCCACGGCAGCACCCAGGTGGTGGTGCTGTCGATGCTGCTGTTCGGCGGTGAGACGCTGCACTATTTCGCGCTGGCGCTCACCATCGGCATCTGCTTCGGCATCTACTCCTCAGTACTGGTCGCCTCTCCCTTGGTGATGTGGCTGGGCGTATCGCGCGAGCAGTTCGCCAAGGCAAAAACGCAGAAACAGGAAGCGGTCGTGTGAGGAGCGCCGGCGGTCAACCCGCCGCGCCGCCCAAGACCACCGCCCACGCGGATTTGCCACGGCGTTTCGCGCCTCGCAATGATGAGGCGCGCGAGCCTGATCGGGTCGTTCCCGAACGCGGTATTGGGCTGGCTGCGGGGACGGGCGGCTTTCATCCCCGCCGCGCTTCGAGTACGCCCTTGACTTCCCGGATCAGCGCGAGCGCGCGCTGCAATTGTGCGATGCCGTCGACTTCCAGGGTGAAACACATGCGGGCCATGCTCTTCTTGCTTTGCGTGTTTACCGCTGTCACGTTGAGTTTTTCGCGCAGCAGCAGTTCGGAGATGTCGCGCAGCAGGCCGCGGCGATCCATGGCTTGTACTTCGATGTCCACGGGAAAGAGCGAGGGCTGCGCGTCGTCGCGCGTTTGCTGGCCCCATTCGGCGGCGATGATCCGTTCGGGGTGTTGCGCGGCAAGGTGGCGGAAGTCGCGGCAGTCGACGCGGTGGATCGATACGCCGCGGCCGCGGGTGACGAATCCTTTGATCGCGTCGGGCGGCGCGGGTTTGCAGCAGCGGGAAAGGGTGGTGAGCAGGTTGTCGATGCCGACGATCAGTACTTTGCCGGCGTTGCTCTGCGAGCGGCTGCGGCCAACGACGATTTCCGGTCTGCGGCTTTCGGTGGCCGCGCCCGCGCTCGCTGCGTCTTCTTCGCGTACCGCCATGAGCAGGGCGCGTTGTCCAAGTTCGCCGCGCCCGGCGGCAAGATAAAGGGCGTCGGCGCTTTTGAAGCCGAGACGGGCGGCGATGTGTTCGAGGTTGACCTGGGAGTGGCCGTCGCGCTGCATTTCGCGGGTGATGAAGGCGCGGCCGCGCGCGAGCAGTTCGTCTTCGTCGCGGGCGCTGAAGTATTGCCGGATCTTGGCGCGCGTGCGCGAGGTGGTGATGTAGCCTTGCCGCGGGTCGAGCCAGTCGCGCGAGGGGCCGCCTTCGCGGGCGGTGATGATTTCGACGGTCTGGCCGTTTTCGAGGGGGGTGTTGAGCGGGACGAGGTGGCCGTCGACTTTCGCGCCCCGGCAGCGGTGGCCAATGTCGGTGTGCAGGCGGTAGGCGAAGTCGACGGGGGTGGCGCCGCGCGCCAGGTCGATCACTTTGCCTTGCGGGGTGAGGACGTAGAGGGCGTCGTCGAGGGAGGCGCGTTTGAATTGTTCGATCCATTGCGCCGAACCGGCGACTTCGTCGCGCCATGACAGCAGGCTGCGCAGGAGGGCGATCTTGTCGCTGTAGGCGCCGCTTTCTCCGCCCGCGCCTTCTTTGTAGCGCCAGTGCGCGGCAACGCCGAGTTCGGCGTGTTTGTGCATGGCGTGCGTGCGCACTTGTACTTCGAGCGCGCGCCCGTCGCTGGCCAGTACTGCGGTATGCAGGGACTGGTAGTTGTTGCCCTTGGGGCGGGAGATGTAGTCGTCGTATTCTTTGTGGATCGGCTGCCAGATCTGGTGTACGATGCCGAGCACGGCATAGCAGTCGCGCACTTCGTTGACCAGTACGCGCAGGGCGCGGATGTCGTAGACTTGCGAGAAGTCGAGCCGTTTGGAGCGCATCTTGTTGTAGATGCTGTAGATGTGCTTGGGACGGCCATGGATTTCCGCTTCGATGCCGACGGCGCTCAGTTCCTTGCGCAGGCGCGCGATGGCGGCGTGGATGAATTCCTCGCGTTCGGAGCGGCGTCCGTCGAGCATGCTGGCGATGCGCCGGTAGGTGTCCGGTTCGAGGAAGCGGAAGGAGAGGTCTTCCATCTCCCATTTGAGTTGCCAGATGCCGAGGCGGTTGGCGAGCGGCGCGTAGATGTCCAGGCTTTCGCGCGCGATTTCCAGCCGCCTTTTGTCCACGACGTTGGTGTAGTAGCGCAGGGTCTGGGTGCGCGAGGCGATGCGCAGGAGGACTACGCGGATGTCTTCGACCATGGCGAGCAGCATTTTGCGCAGGGTTTCCACTTGGGCGCGGATTTCGGGCGCGCTGGCGGCGGAGGTCATGCGGGTGAGCGTGCGCAGGCTGTTGAGCCGGCGCAGGCCGCCGACCAGGCGCGCGACATGTATGCCGAAGCCGGCTTCGATTCTTTCGCGCGCGTCTTCGATGTATTCTTCGACGGCGAAGAGGAGCGCGGCGATGCGGGCATCCACGTCCAGCCGCAGGGAGGAGATGATGAGCGCGCAGCCCACGGCATGCATCCATACTGCTTCGCCGGTGCCCAGACTGCGGTTATCATAGGCGTCGGCGGCCAGCGCGAGGGCGCGCTCGATTGCGGCGTGCTCTTCCCGCGTCAGCCCTTCGGCGAGCAGTTCCAAGGGCGCCGCGGCGGCGTTGCGGCCGATTGCGTGTGTGACGGAAACCATGGCGCGCAATTGTCCCACATGACGCGCATCATCGCCGGGTAAAAAAACGGCGCGGGCAGTCCATCCGCCGCCGGACGTTTTTTGCTCCTGCCACGCTATTTTTTCCGCAATCGAATCCGCGATGTTCAACAGACTGAAACACTGGCTTGGCTTCTCCGGCAAGGGCAGGATAATCCGCCCTTCTCCCGAACTGTGGGCGCGTGTCGAGGCGCGTTTGCCGTTTCTCGCCTATCTGCCCGCCAAAATACGCCCCAGGCTGCGCGCGCTGGCCGTGGATTTTCTTGCCCGGAAAGAGTTTTACGGCGCGCACGGTTTACCGCTCACCGACGAAATCATGCTCACCATCGCCGCGCAAGCCTGCCTGCTCATTCTCGATCGCGGTCTCGCCGCCTATTGCGGCTGGAGCGGGATCGTGGTTTATCCCGGCGAGTTCATCGTCCCGCGCCGGGAAATGGACGAGGCCGGCGTGGTGCACGAATACGAGATTCCTCTCATCGGCGAAGCCTGGCCGGACGGGCCGGTGCTGGTGGCCTGGTTCGACGAGGATGAGGATGGAGATGGGGATGATGGGGATGAAAACGGGATCTCCCCGGACGGCGCCTGTATCAACGTGGTCATCCACGAATTCGCCCACAAACTCGATATGGGAAACGGCAACGTCAACGGTTTCCCCCGCTTGCCGCCCGGCATGTCGCGGCTGCAATGGGCGCAAGCGTTTTCCGCCGCCTACAGGCATCTGTGCGAATTGACCGACGCTGGCATCGAAACCGTGCTCGATCCTTACGCCACCTTGAACCCCGGTGAATTCTTCGCGGTCGCTTCCGAATCTTTTTTCGAGACGCCCTTGCGGCTGCGCGCCGCTTTTCCCGCTGTATACAAGCAACTGGCCGCCTATTACGGACTCGACACCGCCATGGGCGAGGCAGGGGCAAGGGATCAGGAGGCAAGGATCGGGGATCAGGGGGCGGAGATCGGGGAGCGGATCCGGGAAACATTGGGGCGGATTTCGTGAATCTGTATCCGGGGCGCCTGGAGAGGGCGGAGGGGGGAATCGCCGCGGAGCGCGCCTCCCGGACGCGGCTATTGCGGTGCTATACTGCCCGCCCGTCCGGCGCGGCAATGGCGTCCGCGCCGGACGGGCGGCGGGCATTGGATCACGCTTGCGCCGGGAAGAGTCGCGGAGGTGTGGCAGAGTGGTCGATTGCACCGGTCTTGAAAACCGGCAACGGGCAACCGTTCGTGAGTTCGAATCTCACCGCCTCCGCCATGGATACAATAAAGTCAATGAACTAATGTGTCGGGCATTGCCCGGCACATAAAGTCGTCGAACAGCGGTACGGAAAACTCCAGTTCGCCATATCGCGGACTGAAGATCATGCCTTTGCGTATCAAGTTCGCGCGTAATGTCGTCGTACTGTTCAATGTACTGTTCATTGCGCTGGCAATTTGTCCCGTTCGACGCGGCGAAGGCAATCCCGCCATAGCACGCAAAAACGTCTTTTCTGTGTTCGACAGCCGGTCGAATCGAACACGGAAAAAGTTCGCGTCAAGTCGTAGCCCAACTTCTGGGGTGATTTCGTGAATCACGTCAAGTGTGATCGGGCTGGAATCAGCACGGTTCCACGCTTGATATCCCCACTCCTGAACGAAGTACGGATAGCCTTGTGTCATTTGATATATTGCTTGTAGCGCATCGATGTTGAATATCATCCCGGCTTCACGCACCGGCTCTTGTAGTGCCCGGCAAACTTCGTCTTCTGATAGTGCACCGACATTGGGAAAGCTGAAAAGGCGCTCCGAGTAGGTTTTCGACTTGCCCGCCAGTCCAGGCAAAGTAGGCAAGCCGGTTGCAATCAGCACGAGCGGCAACTGGCGCTGCTGCATCTGATGCATTGCCATGATGATTGCGCCGAGTTCCTTTGAAGCCAAGTATTGAATTTCGTCGATGATGATCGCAACCGCAGTGTTGTGTTCCTCGGCAGCTTCGGCTATGGCGACGAAAAGCGCGGGGATGTCGACTTCGATGTCGCCGCTATCTGCGGTGCCCATGGCTGGTTCAATGTCCAACCCGATGGAAATGTCGCCTGCCGAGATTTTCAAGCTCCCGATGAAACTACGTAGCACGGCGAGCGCGCGTTTGACTTTATTGCCTACTCTGGCCAGCCTGTCCAACTCAAAGAGCAATTGCCGCAGCGGATGACAAATGAGACTAGCGAGCGCCTTTTCTTCGCTCGCTTCGACAAAAACCGTCTGATAACCTTCAGCCAGCGCCATGCGGTTGATTTCTCCGGCAAGCACTGTTTTACCGACTCCACGCAGGCCGTTGATGATGATGCTTCTTTCCGGGCGCTTGCGTTTTATTCGAGCCAACAGTATATGAGCTTGCTCAAGCACGCTGTCACGACCGACAAGTTCTGGAGGCGGAGAGCCAGCACCGGGGGCAAACGGATTGTCGATGGGATTCATGTGACCGACCTCCTTCTTTGTTTCTGTTGTTGATTATAATATAAAACCAAGATATGCCCAAACAACCTACAACAATCTTGAACAAATTTCGATCTGTAGTTTGGCAGTCACCCGCTCCCTGGATTCCCGGAGAGCCGGAAGATGAGATTTACAGAGGCCCACGAAGGCTGGAACCAAGGGCGGCTGACGCAAGAAGAAGCGGCGCGGTTGCTGGAGATGAGTGATCGCGCACGTTCAGGCCAACCCGAAATAACGCCCGAAGAAAGCCGCAAGCCTGTCCAGCACCCTTTGCTTCTTTGCCGCATGGTTATTGTTTTGGCAAACCGCGAGACCGGCGGCAGTATCTTCGTGATGGCGGCATCGGTGGTTGGGATCGCGCCGTCACGGAAAGCATTTTCCACGAATGTCCTTGTTTCGCCGGGGTTGAGGTTTTCGTCGGCGATGATGCGGTCGAGTTCCCCGGCTTTTTTCTGGCGATGAAGGC
>JAITLI010000095.1 GCA_031277975.1 Azoarcus sp. | reverse complement strand
ACTTGCCTGTAGTGCCAATTTGTCTGGGAACGGTTTTGTGGATTGCTGTAGGTTACGGCTTTGACTTTGACGGTCATTTGGTGCTCCTGGAAATGCTCACGATGGATGGCGTGAGCGTTGAGATTTAGAGCAGATTAGCAAATGGAAGCGCATATCCTCAGTCATGTAGCGCTCCACTCAGGTGATGGGAAAAGTGCGGATCGACATGCGCCACATCAAGTTAATTTGCTACAAATAAGTGCTCGAACAAAACAGAGTTGAAGCTATCGGCATATGCTCCCTGTGCTGCAAGCGCCTTCTGGAACGGGCTTCAAGCTGGTTTTGCTTGAATACTTAACCTTTGGCCGCGTTCATGTAGCCGCGAGGCACTGTTATAGCGCTACGATACGTAATCGTATGAACCATGGGTGCATGCGGATGTTTAGGATCAAGGCATTATAATGAATAAGCGCTGTTATCTTGCGACTCTCCTTCTTCATCATCCAATGTCGGATAATTCGATATTTCCAACTTCAATCCAAATTCAGTTAATTTTTCAAATGAATTGAGTTGGATTGTAGATGTGTAAGTGCTGTAAAAAACAGCTACCCTTAATACGCCCACGTGACTATTTATGATATTTTTTAGTGGACGTATCAAATCAAGGAATATATCTATCGCATCACAAATATTGTCTGGAAGACTCTTTGTAACGCGAATAACAATTCCCCAACCCAAGTTGACTTTGTTCTCAAAAAAGACGCCTGAAGGGAGCACGTTTTGAATCTCTCTAACGTCCTCCTCAGTCGTATCCAACAGAGCCAACTCCAAGTCTATTTGCATGGCTTATTCTCCATAGAATCAGGAATACCATTTTTGTTGCAATCCAAATCACTGCAAGCAAGTGAAGAGGGTGTTAGTGGCCATGGAATCAACCATTCCAATATATCCGAATCAAAAAATCCCTTCTGTTTACCATCTGGCCCTGGCTTGCCCATATCCTCCCATTCTTTGTGCAAATCCTTTGCTTCTTCTTTCGTAAGATCAGGATCGCCTTTACGCTTATCTTTTCGATGGTACCAGTTCCAAAATTGTTTTGGCAAACCATACACTTATCAAATTTTGATAGCCCCAATGGATCGTCCCACGAAACCGGATTCCCTTCCACGTAAGCGTAAAGGTTCCCCCCTCCCATCTCCTCAATCGGGTCTCTCGACAACCACCGCCCGGTTTGCGGCTCATAAGCCCGATACTTCGTCAAATACAGCCCGCTCGGCGCATGGAACTGCATCCCCGCGTACCCAAACTCCGGCAGCGTCGCAGGGCTATTGATCAGTTTCCCATACGGATCATAATCAAAGCTCGCGGTCACATTGCCCTGTTGATCCAGCACATCCCGCACCGAACCAGGATGATCTCTGGCGTAATACTCCCGTTCACCTTGCAATTTACTCGCCGTCGTCGTCCATGGACGAAACTCCGTCGTCCATGGATAACACGCCATTGTCCGAAGACCCCGCGCCTCGTTTCGACCCGAAGGAACCCTCATCCCACGCAAAGGGGGCGCCGGGGCCATGGGGGCCGATCTTCTTGGCGATGATTTCGTGATGGTACAGGAAATGAACCGCGCGACCACGCCCCACCGCCAGGAAAACAGCGGCGCTTCGCGCCGTTTGGAATGCACTGGATTGCGCCACGTCGCTTCGCGCCTCGCAATGACGAGGGGGAGGCTTTCGCCTTTGACGCGTTCTCCCAATGGATTCCCCTCGCCCCCCGCAGGGGAGCTGTACCAGGGGGAGAGGGCCAGGGAGAGGGGAGCCAGCCATGCGGCGCGCAGCGACGCTGATTTCCTGGCGGTGAAGCGTGGATGAACGCTCGTTTATTCCTCCCCTTTTTATAGCAAATCAACTTGATGTGGCGCATGCCGATCTGCACTTTTCCCATCACCTGAGCGCTACGCGACGAAGGATATGCGTTTCCATTTGCTAATCTGTTCTAAGGACCTGTTCATTATCTCCGGGAATGGCGGTAAACCGCTCCCGCAATCAGCGGAATCGGGAATATCAAAACGAATTCCCCGCCTTTTAGAACGTGTTTAGACCGCTGTAGGGGCAATCGGTGGGGGAGTACCAAAGACAATGAACAGGTTCTAAAAAACCGTCCCAGCAAAGCGCCCGGGATCCTTGCCCCGGGCGGATGAGCATGGACGCCGTGCGCCTACACGCCGCTGCCAGGGCTGGCGCCCAGGCTTGGGTAGTCCGTATACCCCTTCGCGCCGGGCGTGAAGAACGTCGCGCTGTCTGGGGTATTGAGCGGCGCGTGTTGGCGGAAGCGTTCTGGCAAATCCGGGTTGGCGAGGAAAGACACGCCAAAGACGCAGGCATCGGCGCGATTTTCGGCCAGCGCGGTCTCGGCCTTGGCCTGATCCAGTCCGCCGCCCAGCAGATAAACGCCCGGAAAGCGGGGGCGCAAAAGTGCATGGTAATCGGTTTTCGCGCCAAACAGGGCGACGTGCAGATAGGCCAGGCCAAGATCGCGCAATTGCTCGACCAGATAGGTATAAGTTTCCCGCGGCGCGGCGTCCGTAATACTGTTGTAATTCATCTCCGGCGAAATCTTGATACCAACGCGATCGCCGCCGGCTTCATCCACCATCGCCGCCAGCGTTTCCAATACGAAACGGGCGCGATTTTCGACGGAACCGCCATATTGGTCATCGCGCCGGTTGCTGCCGGAAGAAAGGAATTGTTCTGGCAGATACCCGGAAGCCGCGTGCAGTTCAACGCCGTCGAAATCGGCGGCCAATGCCTGACGGGTGGCGCGACGGTATTCCTCGATGATGCCCGCGATTTCCTCCGTTCGCAGGGCGCGGGGTGTAACGTAATCCACTTGCCCGGCCGGCGTCCAGGCTTGTCCCTCCGGTTTGATGGCGGATGGCGCCACCGGCGTCGATCCGCCCGGCAACAGCGAGGGATGAGAGATGCGCCCGCAGTGCATGATCTGCATGAATATTTTCCCGCCCTGATCATGCACGGCCGCCGCGATGCGCCGCCATGCCGCGATTTGCGCCTCGGTCACGATGCCTGGCGTACGCACGTAGCCCTTGCCCATCGCCGTGGGGAACACGCCTTCGCTGATGATGAGTCCGGCGCTGGCGCGCTGGGCGTAGTAGGCGGCGACGAGATCGTCCGGCACGCCCGTTTCGTCGTCGGAACGCGAGCGCGTCATCGGTGCCATGACAAAGCGGTTACGCAAAGTGTGTCGCCCGGCGGTGACGGGGGTAAACAATAATTGAGATTGAGACATGGGGAAATCCTCGAAAAAGAAGTCGAAGGGAGACGACTCGGCGGCATTATCAACCGCGGGGCGTCCAGGACAAACATGGTAAATTGGAAAACAATCTTCCATTGATCGTTTCAATCCACGCCCGTGACCGGACGAAACCGCACGGAAGAGCTTACGCCTCCGCCGTGCTTGATCCTCCCCCTGAAGGGGGAGGTCTCCAACTGGAGTCGGTTCCTGATGAAATTATTGAGCGACATGGCCATTTTCGTGGAAGTCGCCAAGGCCAAAAGTTTTCGCGGCGCCGCCGAAGCGGCTGGAATGCCGGGTTCCACTTTGTCACGGCGAATCGGCGCGCTGGAAAAAGCCATTGGTCTGCGTCTTTTGCGCCGCACGACGCGCAAGATCGAATTGACGGAAGCCGGGCGGATTTATTTCGAACGTTGCCAGCGCATCGTCGGCGAAGCCCGGCTCGCCCATGAACAACTCGGCGAGATGCTCACCCGGCCCAGCGGCGTGCTGCGCGCCTCGTTGCCGGCGGATTTCGCTGTGACCTACCTTGCGCGGCTGATCGCCGAATTCGCCCGCCTCTATCCCGAGATCACGTTCGATTTCGATTTTTCCCCGCGGCAGGTCGATCTGGTGAGCGAGCCTTTCGATGTGGCGATTCGCATGGGCCGCCCGGAATTCGCCGGATCGCCGGCGGCTCGCCGGGACATTTCCGCCAATGCGCAACTGATCGCGCGTCCACTGGTTTCCCTCACGCCTTGTCTTTACGCCTCGCCGGAATATCTCGAAACCGCGGGCAAGCCCGGCACGCCCGCCGATCTGGCACGGCATGAATGCCTGAACATCCGGAAAGCGGGCGCATGGACGCTTTCCAACGGCACGGAAACCGTCACGGTTCCGGTGCGGGGCCGCTTCACGTTCAACAACGCGAGCATGATCCGGCGTCTGGCGACGCTCGGGATGGGAATCATCCTGATGCCGGAAGAAATCGTCATCGACGATCTGCGCCAGGGTCGGCTGTGCCGCGTCATGCCCGAATGGCGCGGCGGCGCATTGTCGGTTCATGCCCTTACCGAAACCCGCTTGCTGCCCGCGAAAACACAATGTTTCATCGCGTTTCTGCGTGAACGTCTGGCGCGGACGCTGGTGGAATCTGGCGATTTCGTATGATCACCGCTTCCGGCTTTTCCGCGGGGCCGTCGCTGGCGCGGGCGGCGAGGTCGGCGAGCGCGCGGCGGTCTTCGCGAGCATCGCCGTCTTGGCGGTATTTTTCCATTTCGTGCGTTTCGATGAAGCAGACGCCCCCGGCGCGCTTCATGGATCGAGAAGGCATCGGCATGACCGAAGTGCGGCGCGATGCCGTCTCCATCCTTGGCCGCCACCGCGGCTTTCAGAGCCTATTCCACTAGGGACTCATCCGAAACCCGCGCTTGTCACCCGAACACCACCCGCCATGGATCGACCATGGATCAAGGCATTCCCCGCCGGGCGAGGGAAGATCGTGCCGTGCGAAAGGCGGCGGCGGATCAGTGCGCCCGTATGGTTTGCGAGGCGCCCGCCGCCGGGTCGTCCGCGCCGACCGTTGGGACGGGAACCGCTTCTTCGAGGTCGTCCAGCGGCACGGGCTTGCGTTCGAGCGCCAGTTCGAGCACCTGGTCGATCCAGCGTACCGGGATGATTTCGATCATGTTCTTGATGTTGTCCGGAATTTCGGCAAGATCCTTGACGTTTTCTTCCGGAATCAGGGCGCGGGCGATGCCGCCGCGCACGGCGGCGAGGAGTTTTTCTTTCAGGCCGCCGATGGGCAGGACTTCGCCGCGCAGGGTGATTTCGCCGGTCATCGCCACGTCGCAGCACACGGGGATGCCGGTCAGTACCGACACCAGCGCGGTGGTGATCGCGCTGCCCGCCGAGGGGCCGTCCTTGGGAATGGCGCCTTCCGGCAGGTGGATGTGGATGTCGCTTTTCTGGTAGAAGTCGCCTTCAATGCCGAGCGAGCGCGCGCGCCGGCGCACGACGGAGAGCGCGGCCTGGATGGATTCCTGCATGACTTCGCCGAGTTTTCCGGTGGTCATGACCTTGCCCTTGCCGGACAATACCACCGCTTCGATCGTCAGCAGTTCGCCGCCGACTTCCGTCCATGCCAGCCCGGTCACTTGTCCGATCTGGTTTTGTTTTTCGGCGATGCCGAAGTTGTAGCGGCGCACGCTGAGGTATTTGTCGAGATTCTTGGCATTGACCACGACCTTGCTCGCGCGCGGCTTGAGTACCAGCGTTTTCACGACCTTGCGGCAGATTTTCGAGATTTCGCGTTCGAGGCCGCGCACGCCGGCTTCGCGCGTGTAGTAGCGGCAAATGTCGCGCAGGGCTTCTTCGGTCACGGTCAGTTCGCCCGTCCTGAGGCCGTTGTTCTTGAATTGCTTGGGCAGCAGGTAGCGGAGGGCGATGTTGACCTTTTCGTCCTCGGTGTAGCCGGAGAGACGAATCACTTCCATGCGGTCGAGCAGCGCCGGCGGGATGTTGAGCGTGTTGGCGGTGGCGACGAACATTACGTCAGAGAGGTCGTAGTCGACTTCGATGTAGTGATCCTGAAAGGTGTGGTTTTGTTCGGGATCGAGTACTTCGAGCAGAGCCGAGGACGGATCGCCACGAAAATCCATGCCGAGTTTGTCGACTTCGTCGAGCAGGAAGAGCGGGTTCTTGACGCCGACCTTGGTCATGTTCTGCAGGATCTTGCCCGGCATCGAGCCGATGTAGGTGCGGCGGTGGCCGCGGATTTCGGCTTCGTCGCGCACGCCGCCGAGCGCCATGCGCACGAATTTGCGCGTGGTCGCCTTGGCGATGGATTGTCCGAGGGAGGTCTTGCCCACGCCCGGCGGTCCGACCAGGCACAGGATGGGCGCTTTCACCTTGTCGACGCGCTGCTGGACGGCGAGGTATTCGAGGATGCGCTCCTTGACCTTTTCCAGCCCGTAGTGATCCTGATCGAGGATTTTTTCGGCGGCGGCAAGATCCTTGCTCACGCGGGAACGCTTTTTCCACGGCAGGGCGATCATGGCGTCGACGTAGTTGCGCACCACGGTGGCTTCCGCCGACATCGGCGACATCAGCCGCAGTTTCTTGAATTCGGATTGCGTCTTGGCCAGCGCTTCCTTCGGCATGCCGGCGCTTTTGATTTTTTTCTCTATTTCTTCAAAGTCGGCGCCGTCCTCGCCTTCTCCGAGTTCTTTCTGGATGGCCTTGACCTGCTCGTTGAGGTAGTACTCGCGCTGGCTTTTCTCCATCTGGCGCTTGACCCGCCCGCGAATGCGCTTTTCGACCTGGAGAATGTCGATTTCGTTTTCGATCTGCGCCAGCAGCCGGCCCAGGCGCTCGCCGACGTTGAGCATCTGCAACACTTCCTGCTTTTGTTCGAGTTTCAGCGGCAGGTGGGCGGCGATGGTGTCGGCAAGCCGGCCCGTGTCCTCGATGCCGGCGAGCGAGCCGATGATTTCGGTCGGAATTCTCTTGTTGAGTTTCACGTATTGGTCGAACTGGGCGATGATCGCGCGCCGCATCGCTTCGACTTCGGTGTTGTCCTTGCCCGCGGAGGGCACCGGGGTCGCGCGGGCGAAGAACAACTGGTTCCGGTCGTCGACCGCGTCGACGTGTACGCGGCGCCATCCTTCGACCAGCACCTTGATGGTGCCATCGGGCAGCCGCAGCATTTGCAGGATGCGGGCGACGCAGCCAATGCTGTAGAGGTCGGAGATCGACGGCTCATCCTTGGCCGCCGAGTGTTGCGCGACCAAGAGGATGGTCTTGCCCGTCTCCTCCATGGCGACTTCCAGCGCCTTGATCGATTTGGGGCGGCCCACGAAGAGCGGGACGACCATGTTCGGGAACACCACCACGTCGCGCAATGGCAGCAGTGGCAGTTCCATTTGTTGCGCGTTGGAAAGATCGTCGGAAGCCGACATTGTATTGATCCTCGGGAACGGAGCCGCCCCCATATCGGGGCGCGGTTCCGTTTATTCAAGTGGCCGGGCGGGCCGGAGCGCTCGCCGCCGGGACGGTTTTTCAGTTGGAGCCGGCGACTCTCGCGTGTTCAGTGTAGATGAGCAACGGCTTGGCGTTTTCTTCGATTGTGTTTTCTTCGATCACGACCTTGCCAACCCCTTCGAGGCTGGGCAGATCGTACATGATGTCGAGCAACGCCATTTCGAGGATCGAGCGCAGGCCGCGCGCGCCGGTCTTGCGCCGGATCGCTTTTTTCGCCACCGCATGCAGCGCCGCCGGGCGGATTTCGAGTTCGACGCCTTCCATCGAGAAAAGCTTCTGGTATTGCTTGACCAGCGCGTTCTTGGGTTCGATCAGGATGCGGATCAGCGCGTCCTCGTCCAGTTCGTGCAGGCTCGCCACCACCGGCAGACGGCCAATGAGTTCGGGGATGAGGCCGAACTTGATGAGGTCTTCCGGTTCGACCTGGCCGAATGTTTCGGTGAGGCTGCGGCTTTCGCCGCTTTTCACCTCCGCGCCAAAACCAATTCCGGCTTTTTCGGTGCGATTGAGGATGACTTTTTCCAGTCCGTCGAAGGCGCCGCCGCAGATGAAAAGCACGTTGGTGGTGTCGACCTGGATGAAATCCTGGTTCGGATGCTTGCGCCCGCCCTGCGGCGGAATCGAGGCGATGGTGCCTTCGACGAGTTTCAGGAGCGCCTGCTGCACGCCCTCGCCCGATACGTCGCGGGTGATCGACGGATTGTCGGATTTGCGTGAAATCTTGTCGATTTCGTCGATATAGACGATGCCCTGCTGCGCTTTTTCGACATCGTAATCGCACTTTTGCAGCAACTTCTGGATGATGTTCTCGACATCCTCGCCGACATAGCCGGCTTCGGTGAGCGTGGTGGCGTCAGCCATCACGAACGGCACGTTGAGCAGCCGCGCCAGGGTTTGCGCCAGCAGCGTCTTGCCCGAGCCGGTCGGGCCGATCAGGAGAATGTTGCTCTTGGCGAGTTCCACATCGTCCTTGATGGCGTTGCCCAGATGGCGCAGGCGCTTGTAGTGGTTATAGACCGCCACCGACAGGCTGCGCTTGGCCGGTGCCTGTCCGATCACGTATTGGTCGAGGATGGCGCAGATTTCGTGGGGCGTGGGCAATTGTCCGCGGATGTTTTCCACGCCCAATCCATCGGCGATTTCTTCGCGGATGATGTCGTTGCACAGCCCGATGCATTCATCGCAAATGAAAACGGATGGCCCGGCAATCAATTTGCGGACTTCGTGCTGGCTTTTACCGCAAAACGAACAATAAAGCAGCTTTTCTCCATCCGCGCCTGTTCTTTTGTCCGGCATGATCGCTCTCCTGGTCAGATATCGCCACGGGTAGTCATCACCTTGTCGATGAGACCGTACTCCATCGCCGCGGGGGCAGACAGGAAATTATCCCGATCGGTATCTTTTTCTATTTGTTCGATCGGCTTGCCCGTGTGTTTTGACAACATCTCATTCAGGCGCGCACGCAGGTAAAGTATCTCGCGCGCATGGATTTCGATGTCGGACGCCTGTCCCTGGAAACCGCCCAGCGGTTGGTGGATCATGACCCGAGAATTTGGCAGGCATAACCGCTTGCCTTTGGCGCCCGCCGCGAGCAGGAAGGCTCCCATGCTAGCCGCCTGTCCGACGCACAACGTGCTGACGTCGGGCTTGACGAACTGCATGGTGTCGTAGATGGCCAGCCCCGCCGTCACCGAGCCGCCGGGGGAGTTGATGTAAAAATAAATGTCCTTGTCCGGGTTTTCCGATTCGAGGAACAGCAGTTGCGCCACGATCAAGTTGGCCGTGGCGTCGTTGACGGGGCCGACGAGGAATACGATCCGCTCCTTGAGTAGCCGCGAATAAATATCGTAGGCGCGCTCGCCGCGTCCGCTTTGTTCAATGACCATCGGCACCAGGCCGAGGCCGACCGGGTTCCATTCATTGCCGCCTTGCCGGGGGATCCTGTTCATTGTTCATCCGTTTTTATCTGTTTTGGCGCGGCATCGCGCGCCGCGGCATTGCCCATCAGTTCATCGAAGGAAACCGCCCTGTCGCAGACCCTGGCGCGGGAGCACGCCCATTCCACGACATTATCCTCGGTTGCGATTGCTTCCATCTGTGCCAGGCGCTCGGGTTGCGCATAATACCAGCGGATCAGTTCCTCCGGCTCCTCGTAGCTCTCCGCCATATCCTCGATCAATGCACGCACTTGCTCCGTCCTGGCATGCAGATTGTTGGCCTTCACCAGTTCGGCCATGATGAGGCCGAGTTTCACCCGCCGTTCCGCCGGTCCGGCAAACCATGCCGGTTCCACGGGAATCTTGTTGATCGCCAAGCCGTGCGCCTCCAGATCGTGGCGGGCGTTATTGGCCAGTTGCTCCGACTCGGCGCGCACCAACGCCCTGGGCGCTGTGATCGGCGTCACCGCGAGCAGGGCGTTCATCACCTGATCCTTGACCCTGGCCTGTATACGGCGTTTGACCTCGCGCACGAGGTTGCCCCCGACCTCTTCGCGCAGCCTGGCGATGTCACCATCTTCCACGCCGAGCGCCCGGGCAAAATCAGCGTCGATTTCCGGCAACACCGGCGCTTCCACTTTCTTTACCGTCACCTCGAACTGCACCGTCTGCCCGGCCAGGTGCCGGGCGTGGTAATCCTCGGGGAAAGTCAGGGCGAAGGTCTTGCTCTCGCCCGCCTGAAGGCCGATCACCTCCGCATCGAACGTCGCCAGCATCGTTCCCGAACCGAGCACGAAAGGGAATTCCCGCGCCTGCCCACCCTCGAAAAGCTCGCCGTCCTTGCGCCCGGCGAAATCAATCACGACCCGGTCGCCTCCGGCGGCGGCGCGTTCGGCAGGCTCGAAACGGGTGTGCTGCTTGCGCAGGATCTCGATGGTCTTGTCGACCTCCGCTTCGCCCGCTTCGAGCATCGGGCGCTCGATCTCGCGCCCGGAAAGATCACCGATGACGACCTCCGGATAGATCTCGAAGACGGCGCTGAATTCGAGCACGCCGGAAACGCCGCTTTCCCTCGGCTCAATGCGCGGATAACCCGCCACACGCAGATTCTGCGTGCGCACGGCCTCGCCGAAGGCTTTTTCCACCGCGGCCCCGATCGCTTCGGAACGGGCCTGCGGCTCGTAAGTCCGGGCCACGACCTTGAGCGGCACCTTGCCCGGACGAAAACCCGGCATTTTCACCGTGCGGGAGAGTTTCTTGAGACGGATATCGACATCCTTGTCGATATCCGCCAGGGCAACGGACATGTCGATGCGGCGTTCGAGCGCGTTCGTGGTTTCCTGAGTAGTCTGCATGCAAAAATCCTGATGGGAGTCAAAAATACCGTCGGCCCGGCGCATTTCCGGCCAGCTTTCAACAAGGCCCGGATTTTATACCGGGTTGACGGCGAACCTCCAGTTTCGTTTCCGCGGCGCCGGTCTCGCCGGGAGACGGCGAGGAAATTTCCCCGAAATACGTTCGTTGGAGAAGCTTCCCGGGACGGTCATTGCCACGCCGCATTTTGCCTGCAACATTGTTACCTGGCGGACATGAGGGCGCCTCCTTCGGGGTATACCGTTTGGTACAAACTGGACATGCCCCCGGGCACCCCCCGGCAAAACGCCGGATTCAACCGTTCCATGCCGTGGCACATCGGACGAAAAAATCCGGAAACCCTTGCTGTTACTGGAGTTCCCGGACTTTATCGGACTGCTTCGGAATGCGCTTTGGTGGGGGCACAAGGACTCGAACCTTGGACCTACTGATTAAGAGTCAGCTGCTCTACCAACTGAGCTATACCCCCGAAGAGGCGCGCACTATAAACGATGTGGCCTTGTCCTGCAAGAGGGCGGACCGTCGCGCGCAGGGCCAGAGCATGAAATCATATTATAAATCACTGGTATACAACAAAGGCTTGTAGCGATTGCCGAAGCTGGGGTTTCATTCCCCTTTTTTGAGGAGCGGGCGATGGGAGCGGTGAAAATAAATGTTTGCTTCCGTGCAGAACGATGCGCTCTCCCGCCCCCGCGGAGCACCCCGCCAAGCTGGGGGAAGGGAATTCATCGCAAGAACTCGTCATTGCGAGGAGCGCGGCGGCCTTGACGCGCCATGCCGATATGATGGGCATTCGGATAAAACGGATCGCCAAGGGAATTCCACATGACACAGCTTCACCATCAGGGCGATGACCGCGCCGCCCGGCCAGCCCCCCCGCACCCGAAGCTCATGCGATACCCGCCGCCGCTCGCGCTCTACATCCATTTCCCATGGTGCGTGCGCAAGTGCCCCTATTGCGATTTCAACTCGCACACGCCGCGTGCGCACGGCATTCCCTGTGAAGACTGGCGCGAAGCCGTCATCGCCGACCTTGAAGCAAGCCTGCCACGAATATATGAACGGCATATTCACAGTATCTTCATCGGCGGCGGCACTCCGAGCCTGCTTCCGGCCCGGACCCTCGACCGCCTTCTTGCCGCCCTGTGCGCCCGGTTGCCGCTCACGCCGGAGACCGAAATCACCCTCGAAGCCAACCCCGGCACAGTGGAAGCCGCGCGCTTCCGCGACTACCGCGCCGCCGGCGTCACGCGCCTGTCGCTCGGCATCCAGAGCTTCGACGACGCCCTGCTTGCCCGCATCGGACGCATCCATGACGGCGCCGAAGCGCGCCGCGCCGTTGAAACCGCCCTCGCGCACTTTGAACGGACGAACCTCGACCTGATGTATGCGCTTCCCGGCCAGACACCGGCAAACGCGCTTGCCGACTTGGAAACGGCGCTTGCCTTTGGGGGCGGCCACCTTTCCTGCTATCACCTCACCATCGAACCCAACACGCCCTTCGCCCGCCATTCCCCCGCCCTGCCCGGCGACGACTCCGCCGCCGATATGCAGGAAGCCATCGAAGCCCGGCTGGCCGCCGCCGGTTTCGAGCACTACGAAATCTCCGCTTTCGCCCGCGCCGGCCAGCAATGCCGCCACAATCTCAATTACTGGACATTCGGCGACTATCTTGGCCTCGGCCCCGGCGCGCATGGCAAGCTCTCGACCCCCGACGGTATCGTGCGCGAAATGCGCCACAAGCACCCCGCCCGCTATCTCGCGCGTGCCCCGCGCGGCGATTTCATCCAGGCGCGCCACATGATCGCGGCGGCGGAACTGCCATTCGAGTTCATGATGAACGCGCTGCGCCTGCTCGCCGGCGTCCCCGCGCCGCTTTTCGCCGAACGCACCGGCCTGCCCTTGGCCAGCATCGCCGCTGGACTCGCCACGGCCCGCCAGCGCGGCCTGCTCGACGCCGCGCCCGGCCGCCTGCGACCAACGGCGCGGGGCGTGCGTTTTCTCAACGATTTACTACAGATTTTCTTGCCAGGATGATCCCCGCCGCGCGCATCAGCGGCGCTGCGCGCCGGGTGGAACGTTCTGGATCGCCACGGCGCTTCGCAATGACGAGTCCTTTCGGTGCGCCCTGGCGGCTCGAATCCGGTCCCCGGCTCCTGATGCCGGATCACTCCAGCGCGGGAGCGGGAATGTGGGTGCGCCGGGGCACGCGGTCGAGCCGCCAGTGGGCGATTGCCCATTGCCAGATCGCGGCGGGATCCGCGTCCGCCAGTCCAGCGGGAGGTGTTTGCCCCAAAAAATCGAGCGCGGCGGCCAGGGCGCGCGTGGGCGCGATATCGTCGAGCGCGCGCGCCAGAGTCTGCTTGGAGAGTTTTTCTCCGGCAGCATTGGTGGCAACCGGCAAGTGGGCGTAAGCCGGAACGCGCAGGCCGAGCAGGCGTTGCAATTGAATCTGGCGTCCGGTCGAACCGAGCAAATCCGCGCCGCGCACCACGTGGGTCACGCCCTGTGCGGCATCGTCGACCACGACGGCAAGTTGGTAGGCGAACCGACCATCGGCGCGAAAGATCACGTAATCGCCGACATCGCGGGCGAGATCCTCTTCCTGCGCGCCCTGGATGGCGTCGTCGAAACGGATCGATCCTTCGGCCCTGACCCGCCACGCCCGCGCCGCGCGGCCCGGCGGCAGACCGTCGCGGCAGAAGCCGGGATAGCGCCGCGAACCGTCGCGGGCCAGCGCGGAATCGGGAGCTTCGGCCATTTCGCGCCGTGTGCAGGCGCAAGGGAAGACATGTCCGCCCGCCTTGAGCCGCTCCAGCGCGGCGGCGTAGGCCGCGGCGCGGCGGCTTTGCCACATGATCTCGCCGTCCCATTCAAAGCCGAAGCGCTCCAGCGTGGCGAGGATCGCGGCGGATGCGCCCGGAACGACGCGCGGCGCATCGACATCCTCGATGCGCACGAGCCAGCGCCCTCCATGGCGGCGCGCCTCCAGCGCGCTGCCCAGCGCGGCGACGAGCGAGCCGAAATGCAAGGGGCCGCTGGGAGAAGGCGCGAAACGGCCCGTGCGAGAATGGGGCAAAACGTTTGCCGTCATGGAAAACCCGCGCGGGCGTTTCGGCGGCGCCCGCTGCGAATCATGCTTCCGGAGCGCCGCCGCCGGAGGTCTCCGGGATGTTCGTCGCTACGATGTCTTCCAGACCCGCGACCCGATGGGTAACGAAGCGCGAGCGCCATTTCGCCGCGGTCGTGGTCGAAATGCCCTCCCTGGCGGCAATGGCCTCGATGTCGTCCCCTTCCGCGCACGCCAGGATGATGCGGGCGCGCTGCGCCAGCCTCGGGAAAGCCGCGCCTTGATCCAGTATGGTCATGAGATGCGTGCGCTCGCCCGTGCTCAATATCACCCGCGTGTTCAACAGGCCGTCGATCCGGCTCTGGAGGAAGTAATCCCGCCACCGCGACACTGTCGGAATCGAAACGCCCAGATTATCGGCGATGCCGCGGAAGTCCTCGCCAGCGTCATAGGCCAACAGGGCGCGCGCGCGCATGGCCAGCGCCTGGTCCTGGAAGGTCTTGTCCAGGCGCGTCAATTCTTCGAGCTGCTCGCGCTCGGCATCGCTCAACATCAATTGCACATCGTATAGCCCTTCGATCCCGTACAGGATGAAACGGATCTTCCATTTCGACACCAGATCGGAAGACACATGTTCGGCGGTCGCGGCATCCTTTGTCTTGATGCCGTCGGCGCATGCCAGTATGGCGCGCGCGCGCGCGGCCACTCCCTTGGCCTGGGCCGTCTCCTCGCGCGCCGCCAGCGCCACGAGTTGCTTCCGTTCGGCATCGCCTATTTCCAGTGGAGGTATCCGTCTCTTACGCATCGACTTCCTTCTTCATGTCCATGTCCAGCCCCGGCGAGAACCGCGCGGACGAAATCCCGGCCCGGCGGCGCGCCATGCGCGGTCGCGGCGCTTTTTCGCCATGTTCCTACTGTTCCAACATTCCGTCCACCAGTCTCAGGATGCGTTCGCTGCGCCGCGCCAGCGCTTCGTCGTGCGTGACGACGACAAAGCTCGTCGCCAGCCGCGCATTGAGCGCGAGCATGAGATCGAACACCGTTTCCGCCGTATGGCGATCGAGATTGCCGGTCGGCTCGTCGGCGAGCACGCAGGCGGGGTGGGTCACCAGCGCGCGGGCGATGGCGGCGCGCTGGCGTTCGCCGCCGGAGAGTTCGCCCGGCGTGTGGGTGAGACGATGACCAAGGCCGACTTCGTCCAGCATGGCGCGCGCGCGCGCGTCGGCCTCCGGTTTTTTCATGCGCCGGATGTAAAGCGGCATGGCGACGTTTTCCAGCGCGGTGAATTCGGGCAGCAGATGGTGGAACTGATAGACGAAACCGAGCGCGGCGTTGCGCAGGCGGCCACGCGCGGCTTCGGAAAGAGAGGAGAAATCCCGCCCCATCAGTTCTACCGTCCCCGCGCTGGGCGTCTCCAGCCCGCCGAGCAGATGCAGCAGCGTGCTTTTGCCCGAGCCTGACGCGCCGACGATCGCCAGCCGTTCGCCGCGCGCCACTTCGAGATCGACGCCGCGCAGCACCCGCACGGAATCGGCGCCTTCGCGGAAATGCTTCTCCAGCCCCGCGCAACGCAAAATCGTTCCACGTTCGCCCATGGCCTCATTCGCCTCACTCATAGCGCAGCGCCTCCGCCGGTTTCACGCGGGACGCGCGCCAGCTTGGATAAATCGCCGCCGCCAGCGTCAGCGCGAAAGACACGGAGAGGATGGTCGCCACATCGCCCGGCAATACTTTCGAGGGCAGTTTGCTGATGAAATAGACTTCCTTGTCCCACAGGGTCCAGCCCGTGATGGTTTCGAGCGCCGGAATCACGACATCGAGATTGCAGGCGACGCCCAGCCCGGCGGCCAGGCCCGCCGCCAGACCCACGACGCCGATGATCGTCCCCTGGATGATGAAAATCGCCATGATCGAAGCGGGCCGCGCGCCGAGCGTGCGCAATATGGCGATGTCGGCGGCTTTTTCCTGCACGGTCATGGTCAGGCTGGCGACGACGTTGAATGCCGCCACCCCCACGATCAGGAACAGGAACAACATCATCATCGTTTTTTCCAGCGCCACGGCGCGGAAAAAATGGGCCTGGATTTTCGTCCAGTCGCGCAGCGCCAGGCCCGGAACGCCGATGATCCGCGCCAGTTCCCGCGCCACCCGCGGCGCGGCGAACAAATCCCGCAACCGCAGGCGCACCCCGCTCACCGCCTCGCCCATGCGGTAAAGCGCCTGCGCATCGGCGAGATGAACGAGCGCCAGCGCGGAATCGTATTGAATCATCCCGGCATCGAAAATGCCGACCACCTCGAACTGCCGCATCCTCGGCATCACCGCCGCCGGCGTCACCAGCCCCCGCGGCGCGATCAGCGTGAGCTTGCCGCCCAGCCTGGCGCCAAGCGCCCGCGCCAGATCGCGCCCCAGCACGATGCCGAAACGCCCCGGGCGCAGACCGTCGAGACTGCCCGCCCGCATATGCTTGCCGAAATCGGCCACCGCGGCTTCTTCCCCGGGAAGAATGCCGCGCACCTGCACCCCGCGCACCGCCTCGCCGGCCACCAGCATGCCCTGCTCGTCTATATAAGGCGCGGCGCCCTCCACTTCCGGATGCATGGCGGCGTCGCCGATGACCCGCCGCCAGTCGCGCACACCACCAACGCCCTCGCTGGCCTCCACCTCGATATGCGAGACCACGCCCAGGATACGATCGCGCAACTCTTCCTGAAAGCCATTCATCACCGAAAGCACGATGATGAGCGTCATCACCCCGAGCGTGATGCCCAGCATCGACACCAGCGAAATGAAAGAAACAAGGCGGTTGCGCCCCTGGGCGCGCTTGCGCGAGCGGGTATAGCGCAGACCGGCGAAAAGTTCATAGAGCATCGGCGGGACAAACAGGACAGGAAATCAATTTCAGATAAAGGCGGGTGGCGGGCGACGCAGCGGGCGGAAGACCAGTCCGGAGCCGCGCCCCGCGCGCCAAATGGGAGCGAAGCATTTTAACCGCCCCCGCCGCGGACTTCACTTTTTTCCCTCGTGCCATTCGAAGGCCGGGAGAGGAAGGGCGACCCCGCGAAACGCAGCGACGCCGATTGCTTTGCGGCGAGGGCATGGACCAAGCGTTTTCCCGCCCTCTTTTTTCAATCGGCGCCGCTCGCGCTCCGCATGGAAGGATGCCTTCTCCCGCAAGCGGGAGAAGGGAATTCATCGCAAGAACGCATCATCGCGAAAGTCCTCCCGTCATTGTGAAAGCCTCCCCCACCTCGTCATTGCGAGGCGCGCGGGGAGAGGCCCTCGCAATGGCGAGTCCTTCCAGCCGCGTCGCGGCTTCAGAACTGTTTCACGTCGATGCGCAGCGTGCGAATGCGGTAGGAGATTTGCCTTGGCGTCATGTTCAGCAAGCGCGCGGCCCTGGCCTGTACCCAGCCTGTCTGTTCCAGGGCGGCGATGAGGCGCTGGCGTTCGCTTTCCGTGCGCTGGCGCTCGTCTTCCATGCGCTGGCGTTCGCTTTCCACCTCCGGCGGGCTTTCTCCGGGTAATGAATCTTTCCTTTCCGCTGGTGCGGCGTTCCGCGCCCAAGGGCGCTCCAGCGCGGGAATGCGGATCAGGCTGCTGTCGATCAGGCCGTCTTCGGAGAGTACGGCGGCGCGCTCCAGGCAGTTTTCCAGTTCGCGCACGTTGCCGGGCCAGTTGTATTGGGCCAGCCGGTGGATGGCCTGGTCGTTGATGGTGAGTTTGCGCTTTTGCTCTTCACCTATCTTGGCGAGCAGGTGGCGGCTGATGCCGGGAATGTCCTCGGGACGGTCGCGCAATGGCGGCAGGTACAGGGGCATGACGTTCAGGCGGTAGAAGAGGTCTTCGCGGAAGTCGCCCCTGTCGATGGCGGCTTCGAGATCGCAATGGGTGGCGGCGATGATGCGGACATCGACCCGGATGCTCGCGCTGCCGCCGACGCGCTCGAATTCGCCTTCTTGCAGGACGCGCAGCAGTTTGGCTTGGAAGGTCGGGGAGATTTCGCCGATTTCGTCGAGGAAGAGCGTGCCGCCGTCGGCTTGCTCGAACCGGCCTTTGCGCGAGCCGATGGCGCCGGTGAAAGAGCCGCGTTCGTGGCCGAAAAGCTCCGATTCGAGCAGGCTTTCGGGCAGCGCGGCGCAGTTGAGCTTGACCAGCGGGCCGCGGGCGCGCGGCGAGTTGTAGTGGATGGCGTTGGCGATCAATTCCTTGCCGGTGCCGGTTTCGCCGCGGATCAATACTGTTGTGTTCCATTTGGCGACCAGGCGCATTTGTTCGAAGATGCGGCGCATCACGGCGGAGCGGCCAACGATGCTGTCGAAGCCGTGTTGCAGGCGCACGGTGCGGCGCAGGCGGTCGCGCTCTTCGCGCATGATGTGCTTTTCCTGCTCGATTTGCAGGGAGAATCGCAGGCTCTGGCTGATCAGGTTGGCGATCATTTCCAGGAAATGGGCGTGTTCCTGCAAGCGGGCTTCGTCGGCGGGCTGCGCTTGCACGGCCAGCACGCCTTTCAGCACGCCCGAGGCCTTGACCGGCACGGCGATGACGGGCAGGGCGGGATCGTAGATGCCGGTCTTGTTGATGAAACGCGCGTCGTCGCCGACGCGGGCGAGGACGACGGAGCAGTCGTTTTCCAGGACGAAGCCGATGATGCCTTCGCCCGCCTGATAGCGCACGGCGCCGGGGCCGCCGGAGGGCAGGCCGTGCACGAGTTGCACGAGCAGACCGCCGTTCGGTTCCACGACACTGATGAGGCCGCGGCCCAGTCCGACGCGCGCGTCGAGAATGCCCAGCACTTCGCGGATGTTCCCGTGGTAGTCGAGCGAACACGAGAGTACCTGGCTGATGCTGTAGAGCGCCGCCAGTTGGTTGAGCCGCAGGTCGTGGTTGCCGCAGTGCGTGACGGGACAGCCCGTGGAGATGATCGGAATGGAATCTTTGCCGGAAAATTCCTCATTCATTCGTCGGCCCCCGTTTTGTGCCCGGCGGGTAATTCCACGAAAGCGCGGCAGCCTCCGCCGGGCGCGCCGGCCAGTTCCAGAGCGCCGCCGTGTTCGCAGGCGATTTCCAGCGCCCTCGAAAGTCCCGTGCCCAGATGTTGGCCATGGCTGGCGCGCGTGGTGAAAAAAGGTTCAAACACTTTGAGGCGCAGTTCCGCCGGAATGCCCGGCCCGCGGTCGTCGATGAACACTTGTACGTAGTTCTCCGAGATGTGGGTGGAAAGGCTCATTTCCCGGGTTTTCCAGCCACGCCCGGAAAGCGCGTCGATGGCATTGTCTACCAGCGCCTTGAAGAGCGCGTGCAGGCGCATCGGCTGCCCGGTGATCGCGGGCAGGATCGCGGTGGGCCGCCAGCTCACGGTAATGCCGTTTTGCAGCAGGCGCGGCGTGGAGACATCGAGCACGTCGTGCAGCACCTCGTTGAGATTGACCAGGATGGAAGCTTCGCGCCGCCCGAGCGGGATCAGGCGGCGCAGTTCTTCCAGGCGCTCGCGCCCTTCGGCGAGAGCGGAATCGAGCGCGCCCGACATCGCCGGCTCGGAATGCCTGATGAGGTTGATGATCGAGCCAAGCATGTTCAGCGGCCCCTCCAGCCGGAAAAGCGCGGCGGAAAGGCTCTCGCGCAACACGTCGGCATGCTCTTCCTCAAGGAGATGGGCGCGCAATACGGCAAGGCGCATTTTTTCCTGTTCCTGATGCGGGCCGCTGACATCGTCGATGACCAGCAACAGGCAAGGGTCGCCGCGCACGGCGCCGGAGACGATGGGCCGCAGCGAGCAGGAAAACCAGCGCGACGCCGCCGCGACGCCGGGATAGTCGATGCGCAATTCACGGGCGTGGAATCCCTTGAACGCCGGGGCGGCGACGATCTGGCGCCAGCCGGGCAGCGCCATCTCCAGAACCAGGTACGCCAATTCCCCGGCATCGAGACCGGCGGCCAGTTTCTCGTATTCGTGATTGTCGAAAATGATCCGCCCGTCCACGCCGATGAGCGCAAGCGCGAGCGGCGCCTCGTCCACGACGGCTTCGAGCAAGCCCGGAGGCAAAGTCTCCGGCGCATGGCCGGAACACGGCGCGCGCGGCACGGGACGCAATGGCGCCGATTGGGACGAGGAATTGGATTCGGGTTTCATGCCGGATTCCACAGCACGTTTTATGCCATGGCCTGGCGCGCGCGCGGGGAATTCATCGGAGGAACACGTCAAAAGCAAAAACCCTCCCCCTCGCCATTGCGAGGCGCGCGCCGCCGCTGATTACAACCCCGCCCAGGCATCCACGCGCACAATAGCATCGCCCCCTTGTCAGCACGTCACGGCGGCGCAATAATGGCGCGCACTTCGCCTGAAAACATCCCTTTACCGCAAGGAGATCATGATGAGCAACCCTGCTTTTCTCCAGCGTGCTCTTGCACAGGTGAAACTGTTCTTTCGGAACAAAGAGCTTTTCTACAAAGCCACCGTCGCTATTGCCTTGCTGCTTGCCGTTCTTGTTGGCGTGATCGAGATTTTTGGCAACGGGGATAACGCCGGGAACAAGACTGAATGCAATAGCATTATCGAGCAGGGCGTCTGCGCCAACAATGGAACCTTCAATGTCCATATAACCCAGGAATCCCAGCCAATCCTGCCCAATCTCGAATACCTCGCCGACAAGAATCTCCGGATGGCGGAAAGTTACCATGAGCAGTGCAATTACCCCAAGGCGCTGGAACATTACGAGAAAGCCTACGAGAAACAGGAAGAGGCGCTGAAGACCGCGCAGGGAGATGGAAAGAGCGGCGACATCCAGAAAAAGGCCCTGGCGGACATTCTGGTGTCCAAGGGCGTCATGCGCTTCAGGATGGCCCAATACGAAGCAGCCAATAAAGATTTTACGGAAGCGGAGAGCGTTTATGGAAAACTGTCCGCCGGGGAACGCGATTATGCGGTGATCCATCATAACAGGGGGGTTGTATTTGATAAGCAGGGCGATTACGACAAAGCGCTGGAAGGGTATCGAAAGGCTTTGGCTATCCAGGAAAAAGTGCTGGGCAAAGACCATCCTTCCACGGCCACGACCTACAACAATATCGCCGAGGTATACCACAGTCAGGGCAAGTACGAAGAAGCGCTGGAAGGGTATCGAAAGGCTTTGGCTATCCAGGAAAAAGTGCTGGGCAAAGACCATCCTCACACGGCCACGACCTACAACAATATCGCCGGGGTATACCACAGTCAGGGCAAGTACGAAGAAGCGCTGGAAGGGTATCGAAAGGCTTCGGCTATCCGGGAAAAAGTGCTGGGCAAAGACCATCCTGACACGGCCTCGACCTACAACAATATCGCCGAGGTATACCGCAGTCAGGGCAAGTACGAAGAAGCGCTGGAAGGGTATCGAAAGGCTTTGGCTATCCAGGAAAAAGTGCTGGGCAAAGACCATCCTTCCACGGCC
>JAITLI010000073.1 GCA_031277975.1 Azoarcus sp. | reverse complement strand
CCAGACGGGCGGATCGCCATCCGCCCCCGCGCATGCCACCGCCCCGCAAATCCGCAGGGAGCCATGGCAAGCGCCCCGCCCATCCACGCGGCGGTGTATTTTGCTAGACTGTCGCGGTTGTTTGACCGTCAACCATGGCAATCCAAGCATGTTCACACTTCGTTCTTCCACCTGCTTCACCCTTGCCGCGACGATGCTGCTGGCCGGTTGCGGACAAGGCGACAACACCACCGACGCCAATGAAGCCGCGGCCCGTACCCGCCCTGTCGCCCGCTTCGAGCTTGCTCCCGCCGCTACGGATACGCCCGCGCCCGCGCCTGTGGCGCAGGAAACCGCGCCGCCGGTCGCAAGCAGCGCCGAGCCGCCCGCGCAGACTGTCGCGGCCTCCGATCCTTCCGCTGGAGCCGAAGCGCCCGCGCCGGCCGTCGCGGCCTCCGATTCTTCCGCTGAACCCGCCGGAAGCGCCCCCGCGCAACCCGCGCCGGTCGCCAACGCCGAAGCGCTCGCGCAGGCCAGGGGCTGTTTTGCCTGTCACCGCACCGACGTGAAGCTCATTGGCCCGGCTTACAAGGAAGTGGCCGCCAAGTACGCCGGCCAGGATGCCGCCGATGCGCTGGCCGAAAAGGTCATCAAGGGCGGCGCGGGTGTCTGGGGAGCGATGCCAATGACGCCCAACAACATTCCAGCGGACGAGGCCAAACAATTGGTGGCCTGGATTCTGTCGCAAAAGTAAGAAGTCAAAAACGACCCGCCCCGCGGTTCCCATGCCAGGCGCGGCTGTTGGCCCGCCGTTTCGGCCCTTTGCCGGAATGGGCCGAAGTCCGCTTGCGGCAGGTGAACCGCGCGCAATTGGAAAGCTGGTCGGACGCCGTGTTCGACGCGGGCAGTCTGGCAGAAGTGTTTGGCGCGGCGCGGCGGGGCTGAAGATTTTTCCGTTCATGCTGCTCCCTGTCTCTGCCCGCCTGCCCGGGGAATCGGGGGGAGTGGAAACAACCCGGGGCCTTGCGCCATCAGGCAAAGGCCACCTTTCCCATGCGAAGCGGATCAACGCCCATGCCAATAACGCGGCATGATCTCGCGCCAGCCCGCGATTTTCATCTCCGCGCCCGCGGTTTCGAGCAAGATCGTTCCTCCGCTATCCGTGCGCAGATTGCGCGCGCCCGCCGCTTCCCAGCGCGCCAGCACTTGCGGATGGGGATGCCCGTAGCGGTTGCGGTAGCCTGCCGAAAAAATCGCCGCCCGCGGGCGCACCGTGGCGACGAACGCCGGAGACGATGACGCGCGGCTGCCATGGTGCGCGGCCACCACCGCCGTGCTTGCCAGGGCCGCGCCATATCGCCTGGTCAGTTCTTCTTCGCCGCCGCGCCCGATATCGCCGGTCAACAGCAGCGAAGCGCCACCCGCGCCGCTGATCCGCAGGACGCAGGACTGCGCATTGCCGCGCCGGCCGGGCGGTAATTCGTCCGGCGCGAGCACGGTGAAATCGACGCCATCCCATCGCCAGTGCAAACCACTGGCGCACGAGGCGCCTCGCAGGCCATGCTCCGGGATGGACGCCGATCCGGACGCGGATTCGCCATCCCCGCGCCCGGCGAGAATTTCCCCGACCTCGACGCGCGCCCGCACGCTCTCCAGCCCCCCTACATGATCGGCGTCGTCGTGCGAAATCATCACCGCATCGAGCCGCCCGATACCCAATGCGCGCAGGTACGGCGCCACCACGCGCGCGCCCGCGTCACTCGCGCTTCCGTACAACGGGCCGCTATCGTAGAGAACATCGTGGCGCGCGGTCTGCACATGCACGGCCAACCCCTGGCCGACATCGAGCACGGCGGCGTTGAATTCCCCCGGGCGCGGACGCGCCGGTTGCCAGAGCAAAAAGCCGCCGAGCAGCGCCAGCGCCGCCAGCCGGGCGGGCGTGCCGCGCGGCAGGATCGCCAGCATCACGGCGGCCAGCGCCGCCACGAACAGCCACGGCGGCGGCAGGGGGCGCTCGTACAGGGCGAATGGCAACGCCGCCAGCCATTGCAGCGCCGTCATCATCCACACGAGCAGGATATGCGCCAGTTCGAGCAGCCAGCCCGCGGGCCAGAGCGCGGCGAGCAGCGCGAGCGGTGCGATGGCGAAACTCACCATCGCAATGGCAAACGCATTGGCGAGCGGCGACGCGAGCGAGAACCCCTGGAACAACACGACCAGCACCGGCGCGGTCGCCAGCGTGATCGCCAATTGCAGCCGCACCGCCGCCCGCCAGCCGCGCACGGGCGCGACCCGCCCGCGCGCCATCAACAAAATCACCGCCACCGCGCCGAAAGAAAGCCAGAACCCCGCCGCCAGCGGCGCCCACGGATCGACGATCAACACCGCCGCCAGCGCCAGGGCCAACGTATTGCGCGCGCTCGTTCCGCGCCGGGCGACCAGGGAGAGCGCCGCCGCCAACAGCATGACGAGGGCGCGTTGCGCCGGAATCCCCAGCCCGGCAAGCAGGGCATAACCGCCCGCCGCCGCCAGACCCGCCACCGCTCCGGCATGGCGCGCCGGACAGCGCAGCGCCAGGCCGGGCACGCGCCGCCACAGCGCCGCGCACAGACCGCCCGCGGCCAGCGCCGCCAGCGAAACATGCAGGCCCGAAATCGCCACGAGATGCTGCACGCCGGTACGGCGCAAAATCTCCCATTGCTCCGGCGTGATCGCGCTCTGGTCGCCAATGGCAAGCGCCGTCAGTATTCCAAGATACGGCGCTTGCGGCAGCGCCGCCGCGAATTGCTGGCGGATACGTGCCCGCAAGCGATGCACGCCGTGCATGAAACCGCCGCCCTCCCCCGCCAGGCGCTTGCCATCGCCGCGCACATAACCGGTCGCCCGCAAATCCCGCTCCAGCAGCCACGCCTCGTAATCGAAAACGCCCGGCGCCGCCGAACCGTGCGGACGCCGCAAGCGCACCGGCAGCCGCCAGCGTTCTCCCGGCTGCAAGGCCGGAATCTCACGTTCGGCACGCGGCGCGCGTCCGTAGCCGCGATACCAGGACAGCAACACCCGCCGGGGCACGCCGCCGCGAAGACCATCCCGCACCGCCCCCCCTTCGGCGCGTTCGACCTCGAACACGAAGCGCACGCTCCCGGCATCCTCATCAGGTAAGGCGGCAACGACTCCGGTGAGCAGCACGTCGCGCCCTTCGAGCGCGCCATCGAGCGCATCCGCCAGGCGCGCGTCCGCCCGCCACGCGGCATAGGCATGGCCCGCGCACACCGCCGCCGCCAGCGCGACCACCCAAGCCGCCCCCGCGCCGCGCGCCGTCCGCGCCCGCCGCCGCATCCGTCCGCACCAAGCCATCACGGCCAGCGCCGCGGCGGCGGCGAGCCATCCCCATCGCGCCCACGCAGGCAAGACCGCCGCCGCCTGCAAGAGCCAGACACCCGATAGAATACCAACAACATTCGCACGCATGGCGCGATGATGCCTTCCGCATCGTCCGCGAGCAAGCCCCCGGCATGCGCGTCACCCGAAGCCGTTCAAAAAGCCCGCACGGCGCCGGGGAACACGCCGCGTTCCGATCCTTGCAACGCCGGGGGAAGTTGAACGAATGCGGCCCGGCCCTGCGAAACAATTACGAAAGGCCGAACGGAGCGC
>JAITLI010000084.1 GCA_031277975.1 Azoarcus sp. | reverse complement strand
AAACCAGACACTACCTGATTGGAACCGCCGCATGGATTGCCACGTCGCTTCACTCCTCGCAATGACGTCTCCCCTCGTCATTGCGAGGGCCACAGCGCCGTGGCAATCCACATGGCCTTAGAACCTGTTCATTATCTCCGGGAATGGCGGTAAACCGCTCCCGCAATCAGTGGAATCGGGAATATCAGAACGAATTCCCCGCCTTTCAGAACGTGTTCAGACCGTTGTAGGGGTAATCGGCGGGGGAGTGCCAGAGACAATGAACAGGTTCTAAGTCATCAGCGCTGCGCGCCGCATATCGACTGTCCTCAGTCCTCTGATCCCCGATCCCTGAAAACCTCCCATACACGCTCCGGCGGCAGGCGCGCGAAACAGGGCGGCTGGACAGCGCCGGCGGGCGGGCGAAGGGAACATGTCTTGCGCAGGCAGGGCGCGCACGGCAAGTCCGTGGCGAGGCGAAACTGGCGGTGGCCCCACGCGCCGGTAAAGCCGGGATGGGTCGGGCCGAACAATGACAGGGCGGGGACATCGAGCGCGGCGGCAAGATGCCCGAGGCCGGTATCGACGGCCACGCACGCGGCGGCGGCGGCCAGTTCGGCGGCCAGCCCGGCCAGTGGCAGCTTCGGCAGCACATGCCCTCCCCCGGCGGCGGCGATGCGCGCGGCGCGCGCGTGCTCGGCGCCATTTCCCCACGGCAGGCGCACTTGCCAGCCAGCGGCGGCGGCGATGCGGGCGAGTTCACACCAGTACGCCTCCGGCCAATGCTTGCTGGGCCAGGTAGTGCCGTGGAGGAAGACCAGCCGGGGCGCGCCCTCCGCAGGCACGTCCCGCGCGCCCGCCAGCACGCGGGAACGATCCAGCCCATAGGCGGCGGCACTGGCGCGGGATGCGCCATCGTCCTCGCCGCATGCCTCCGGCGGCAAGGCATAGCCGAGCGCGGCGGCGAAAAGCTCGCGCACGCGGCACACGGCATGGCGGCCCCAGGGTACGGCGTGGCGGTGCGCGTAAAAGAAGCTCGCCAGCGGCTCGCGCGCCGAACGGCGATCGAGGCCATGCCGGGGGCCGCATGCCTTTCCGGCGAGCCAGGCGCTTTTCAGCAAACCCTGCGCGTCGAGCACGCAGTCATAGCGCGCGCCATCGAGGGCGGCGCGGAAGATGCGCCATTGCTCGCGCGTGGCCTGGGCGAACGGCTGCCGCCGCCAGCGCCGCAAAGCCACCGGAATCACGCGCCCGACCGCCGGATGCCACGAAGGAATTTCGGCGAAGGCTTCTTCCACGACCCAGTCGAAACGGATGCCGGGCAACGCCCGCGCCGCGTCGGTGACGGCGGGCAGGGCATGAATGACGTCGCCGAGCGAAGAAGTCTTGATAAGAAGGACGCGCATCATCATCACGCCAAGCCGTGGTGGGCGGATGATACCAGCGGGGCGGCGCGCCGGACGGTCGATACATGTTTGCGACCGAAGCGGCCACGGCGTCGCTCGGGCTTGCCGTGTTTTTGGCGGAGGCGTCAATGCCTTGATGTAATCCAGCTTGTCGCGGCGGGCAATCTCTCCGACCCTGTCAGCCGCCCGGGCGGGAGAGGGCGCCATCCCCGGGTTACAATATCGCCCCGCTTCCACGCTCTCCCACAAGCATCCCGCCGTGTCCAGCATTACCCTCGCGCTCTCCAAGGGGCGTATTTTTGAAGAGACCCTGCCGCTGCTCGCCGCCGCGGGGATCGTGCCCGCCGACGATCCGGAGCGTTCGCGCAAGCTCATCCTGGATACCAACCGGCCCGGAGTGCGGCTGGTGATCGTGCGCGCCGCCGATACGCCGACTTATGTGCGGTACGGCGCGGCGGATCTGGGCATTGCCGGCAAGGACGTGCTGTGCGAACACGGCGGCGCGGGCCTGTACCAACCGCTCGATCTCAATATCGCATGCTGCCGCTTGTGCGTGGCGGTGAAGAAAGGTTTCGGTTACGCGGCGGCGGCGCGGCCCGGCGGGCGCATCCGCGTGGCGACCAAGTACATCGGCGCGGCCAAGGCGCATTTCGCCGGCAAGGGAATGCACGTCGATCTCATCAAGCTCTATGGTTCGATGGAGCTTGCCCCGCTCGTGGGGCTGGCCGAGGCCATCGTCGATGTGGTGTCGTCGGGCGCGACCTTGCGCGCCAACGGTCTCGAAGAGGTCGAGGAAATCATGTCGGTCAGCGCCAGGCTGATCGTCAACCAGGCCGCGCTGAAGCTCAAGCGCGAACTCATCCAGCCCTTGCTCGACGCTTTCGCCGGCGCGCGCCGGCCGTGTTCCCCGCCCGCCGGGCATCCGGCATGAAGCAGGCGTTCCGCCGCTGTCACTGTATATATCCATACCATGAGCCAGACATCCATCCGCCGCCTCGATAGCCGCGCCCTCGATTTTCTCGCCACGCTCGACGCACTGCTGGCTTTCGAGGCCGCCGCCAGCGCAAGCATCGCCGGGGCCGTCGGCGAAATCCTGGACGCGGTGCGCATCAGGGGCGACGAGGCCGTGCTCGAATACACGCGCCGTTTCGACGGGCTGGACGCCGCGTCGGTGGAAGCGCTGGAATTGCCGCGCAGCGCCTTGCGGGCGGCGCTGGAGGCGCTCGGCGCCGGGCAGCGCGAAGCGCTCGAAATCGCCGCCGGGCGCGTGCGCGCTTACCACGAGCGCCAGAAAGGCGAGTCATGGACGTACACCGAGGCCGACGGCAGCGTGCTCGGGCAGCAGGTCACGCCGCTCGATCGCGTTGGTCTTTATGTGCCGGGCGGACGGGCCGCCTATCCCAGTTCGGTGCTGATGAACGCGATTCCCGCCAAGGTCGCGGGCGTCGGCGAACTCATCATGACGGTGCCGACGCCGCGCGGTGAGCAAAATCCGTTGGTGTTGGCGGCGGCGGCGATCACCGGGGTGGATCGCGTCTTCACCATCGGCGGCGCGCAGGCGGTGGCGGCGCTGGCCTATGGCACGCGCGCCATCCCGCGGGTCGACAAGATCGTCGGCCCCGGCAATGCCTTCGTCTCCGAGGCCAAGCGGCGGGTGTTCGGCACGGTGGGCATCGACATGGTGGCGGGGCCATCCGAAGTGCTGATCATCTCCGACGGCAGCGGCCATGCCGAATGGGTGGCGATGGACTTGTTCGCGCAGGCCGAACACGACGAACTGGCGCAATCCATCCTGCTGTGCACCGACGCCGCCTTCATCGACGCCGTGCATGCCGCCATTGACCGCCTGCTGCCCGAAATGCCGCGCCGCGACACCATCGCTAGCTCGCTTGCCAACCGGGGGGCGCTGATCCGTGTCGACAGCCTCGAACAAGCCTGTACGCTCGCCAACCGCATCGCCCCCGAGCATCTCGAACTCGCGCTCGACCGCGCCGAAGACTGGATCGGCAGGATTCGCCATGCCGGCGCGATCTTCGCCGGTCACTGGGCGGTCGAAGCGCTCGGCGATTACTGCGCCGGCCCCAATCATGTGCTGCCGACCATGCGCAGCGCCCGTTTCTCGTCGCCGTTGGGCACTTACGATTTCCAGAAGCGCACCAGTATCGTGCAAATCTCGCAAGCAGGCGCGCGGCGGCTCGCGCCCACCGCCGCGCTCCTCGCCGACGGCGAAGGCTTGCAGGCGCACGCGCGCTCGGCGCGGATGCGCCTGATCTGATGGAGGGTTCCTCCGATGGATTCCTCTCGCCCATCATTGCGAGGAGCCACCTCCCCCACCCCCCTCGTCATTGCGAGGGCCGTAGGTCCGCGGCAATCCAGCGCGTTCCATCCGGCGCGCAGCGCCGCTGGATAAAAAGAGGAGGGCAGGGCGCCCGCCCACACCCCACCGCCAAAAAATCAGCGGCGCTGCGCGCCTCGCAATGACGCGTCCCCCAAAGGATTCCCCTCGCCCCCCGCAGGGGGGAGAGGGCCAGGGAGAGGGGGGTTCAACCAACCGGCGCGAAGCGCCGCTGATTCAAATCCGATCCTTGATCCACGATGTCAGCCCGCGACCAGTTCCGCGGCGGCGCGGTAGTGGCGTTGCGCGTCCGCGCCGCGTTCCAGGCGGTCGAACAGGCGCGCGAGCGCCAAGTGTGTTTCGATGTCCGCGCGCAGTCCGAGCGAGGCGCCGAAGTAACTTTCAGCTTTGCCCCATAGTTGCGCGGCAAGGCACAGGCGGCCAAGCGCGAACAGCAATCCGGCGTCGCGCGGATGGGGGGCCAGCCAGCTTTCGCCTTTGGCGAGGGCGTTGTCTCCATCGCTGCCGCCGCAGTAGCCGTAGAGGCGGGCGAGGCCGGTGTCCCATTCGTCGTCGAGCAGGCGTTCGAGCGTGCGCCGCGCGACGCCGCCCTTGCCGGCGCGCGCCAGCAGGGGCACGGCTTCTATCAACAATTGGGAGTCGGCGCGTTCCGCGTTGGGGATGGCGTCCCAGGCTTGCAGGAGCGCTTCGCTGTTTTCGGCACATTCGCGCAGGCATTCGATATGGGCGCGGCGCAGCAGCGGCAGGGCTTGGGTTTCGGTGAGCGCTTTGTGCTTGCGCAGTTGCCGGGTCAGGCGCAGTACGTCTTCCCAGTGCCGCAGCGCGGAGGCGACCCGCAGCGATAGGCGCAGGGCGGCGATGTGGCGATGGCCTTCTTCCCGCAGGGTTTCCAGTTTTTCGGCGGCGTCTTCAAAGTCGCGCATGGTAATGGCCAGTTCGGCTTCGGTCATCAGCCGCGCGACCTGGACGTTTTCTCCGTTTTCGTTCTTGAGACGCTCGATCCAGCCCCGGTAGCGGGTTTCGTCGCGCAGGGCGTGCGCCGCCCGCGCCGCCAGGAGGGCCGCCGCGCCCGGATGATCGCTGGCCGCGAATGCTTTTTCCGCGCGTTTCAGCGCTTGGGCGTAGCGCCCTTCGTGCAGGGTGAGCACGGCTTCGCGCAGGGCGCGATCCGCCCGTTGCCGCCGCCGGCGCTCGCGCCATTGTCCGACTGTTTCGGGCAGCGCCAGCGTGCGGCGGATCAGGCGCGTCAGCAGGTAGCCGACGGTGAAGGCAATGACGAGCAGCGCCGCAAACAGGTTGAGCGGCATTTGTATGCGATACCGCTCCGGAAGCATGAATTGCACATAGCCCCAGTCGTGGCCGAACAGCATGACCAGCCCCACGGCGAGACCAAAGATGGCGATGAACCAGATCAGGACGCGCATTGCTTTCGGACCTCAGGGTTGCGCCGCGCCGTCGCCGGGCTGCTGGGTGGCTGTGCCGTTGCTGTCATCGCGCTGTTTTTCGTGGCGCCGCGGGAGGAGGACGTTGTCCGCGCCGCCGTCGCGCGCCTGGGCCTGGAGGTGGCGCAGGGCGGCGATGCTGTCGATCAGTTCGTAGCGCTCGATGCCGACGTGCACCGCTTCGAGGGTTTGCAGGTCGCTGATCGCGGCCTTGACTTCTTTGTCGCGCGCGTCGAAGAAGCGTTCGATCCAGCCCCGCGCCTGGGCGAGATCGGCGGTGTAGGTTTGCTTGTCGCGCGCGAGCAGGGCGAGGCGGGCGGTCAGGAGACGCGTCTTCAGGTTTTCGCGCAGGAAGGCGCTGTGTTCCGGGGCGAGCAATACCGGCTCGGCGTCGGCGTCGAGGCGTTCGATCCGCACCAGTGAGCGTATGTCGCGCCAGAGTTCGCGCGCCAGGCTCCGCAGGAAGCCGGGTACGCTGTTTTCTTCCGCCGGGGTTTCGGCGGGCGCGCCGTTCGCGGGCGGCACTTCGCCGGCGAAGGCCAGCGGCATTTTGTCTATGCGCGCGAGCAATTGTTCGAACCGCGCGACCGTGGCCGGAATGTCGAGTACGTCTTGCCGGGAGAGTTTGTCGATGTCCGCCGCGAGTGCGCGCCGCAGGATGGCAAATTGGCCGTGGTCGGCCTGCTCCAGCCGGGCTTGCGCGCTCTTGAGCGCGATCAGCGCCATTTCGACGTTGCCCGTCAGTTGCAGGTGCTGGGCGGCGATTGTCATCGCTTGTTCGGTTTCGGCAAGGGCGCGATCTTCCCGCGAACGCGAGAATTCTTGGTAAAGGTCATTGAGCGCCGCGGATTGTCCTTCGGTTTTTTCGATTCTGTCTTCGATTTCGTCGAGTCTGCTGCGCAGGGCGGTGGTGTTTTCTTGTCCCTGGCGCGCGAGCGTGCGCGCTTCGGTGGCCAGGATGTCGCTGCCGTTCAGGCGCTCCGCGATCTCCACGCGCAGGTTCGCCGCGCGCGTGAGCCATTCTCCGGCTTGCCAGAGGGTATAGCCGGAAAAACCCAGGGCGAGCAGCGCCAGCAATAGCGCCCAGTTGGCGCGCGCGCCGCACGGAGAATCGCCCGGTGGCGGCTGCCGGTGCGGGGGCGCCACTCCGGGGGGGGCTGCGGGCGTTTCGGCGGTATTGGCGGGGGGGGCGGGTTCAGGCGGGGCATGGGCGGCAGGCCCGCCCGCCGGCGCGGATTCGCCCGCTACGGTATCGGCTTGGCTGGAGGCGGTTGGCGCGGGGTCGATGGGCGCCGGATCGGGTGGTATGACGCCGGCTGGCGTTGGCGTATTGGTATTGGCTGGCGTATTCATGTCATGAGTTTACCCAAAGAATGCGATGAGCGCGCGCACTAAAGCCTCATCCCCGCTCTCGATGGCTATGACCCGCGCCAGGCCGTAGGTGCGGCAGCGGGCGGCGATGCGCGGATGCGGCGCGAAAACAAGCGTGGAGGTGAAATAGACCAGTCCCCTGATCCCGATGAGGCGGGCGAAGTTGTCGACGCCTTCACCGCTGGTAAACGATAGGGCGTCGATCTCGCCCCGCGCGGCCAATGCCAGCAACGGCGCGGCATCGGTCTCGGGGCAGCGCCGCTGGTAACAGGAGAGGTATTCGACCCGCGCTCCGCGCGCGGCGAGCGTTTCGCCCAGCAGTTCGCGTCCGCCGCCGCCGCGCAGGATCAGGATCGCGCGCCCGCGCACGGCTTCGGGGGCGAACGCGGGCAGGGCCAGTACGGCTTCGCTGTCGAAACTGTTTTCCGGCACGATCGGCGCGGTTTCGCTGAAGCCGCACGCCGCGAGCGCCCGGGCGCTCGCGCTTCCAACCGCCGCCACGTTGAGGCCCGCCGGCCATGGCCGCGATCCCAATGCTTGCCGCAGTCCGGCCAAGCCATGTTCGACCGCGTTGGCGCTGACGAAAAAGGCGATGGCGAATTCATCGAGCCGCGCCGCCGCCGCCGCAAAGACGGCGGGATCGGTCACGGGCGCGATTTCCTGCACCGGGAAGCGGAAGGCGCGCCCGCCTTGTTCTTCGATGGCGCGGCACAGTGCCCCGGCTTGGGCGACCGGGCGGGTGACAACGATGGTGCGTCCGGCGAGCGCGCCGTTCATGCCAGGGCGGCCAGGATTTCTCCGGCCCCTTGGGCGAGCAGATCGCCAGCCAGCGCCCGCCCGATATTTTCCGCATCATCCGGCGCGCCTTCGCGCTCCCCGCGCGCGAGGCGGCTGCCGTCGGGCCGGGCGACGAAGCCGCGCAGCCACACTTTGCCATTGCGCATTTCGCCGTAAGCGCCGAGCGGCACTTCGCAACTTCCCCCCAGCGCGCGGGAAAACGCGCGTTCGGCGGCGATGCAGGCGGTCGTGGCGGCATCGGCCAGCGCTTGCAGGCTGGCGGCCAGATCGGCGCGCGCGCGCAGGCATTCGATGCCGAGCGCGCCCTGTCCAGCGGCGGGCAGCGAGATTTCCGCCGGGAGAATGGCGCGGATGCGTTCTTGCAGGCCCAGGCGGCGCAGGCCGGCTGCGGCGAGGATGATGGCGTCGTACTGGCCTTCATCGAGCTTGCGCAGGCGGGTGTCGAGGTTGCCGCGCAGGCTGGCGACGGCGAGAAACGGGTATTGAGCGTGGATTTGCGCTTCGCGCCGCAGCGATGATGTGCCGACGACCGCGCCCGGCGGCATGTCGTCGAGCGCGGCGTAGCGCGCGGAAACGAAAGCGTCGAACGGCGTTTCGCGCGCCGTGACGCAGGCGAGGGTGAATTCGCCGCCCATGAGCATCGGCACGTCTTTCATGGAATGCACGGCGATGTCGGCGCGCCCGTCGAGGAGCGCCGCTTCCAGTTCTTTGACGAACAGCCCCTTGCCGCCCACGCGGGCCAAGGGCCGATCCAGTATCTGGTCGCCGCGCGTGGTCATGCCCAGCAGTTCGACCCGGCAAGCCGGATACAGGGCTTCGAGCCGCGCCTTGATGTGTCCGGCCTGCCACAAGGCCAGCCGGCTCTCGCGGGTGGCGATGGCGATGCGCCCCGGCGCGCGGAAATCCCCGGCGAGAGAGGAAGGAATACTCACGGCGAACTCACACAAAAATGCTGCCGCGGAAACGGCGCGGAAATAGTGAAAAACCTGCGAAAGCGTGGGCGATTCTATGGAAAAAACGCTGCTCCGTCATGTCCGGCTCGCTTTTTGGTGCGAAAACGATTACAGTACGCCCCCGTCCAGCCGGGAAATACCCGCCGCCGCGATCGTTTTCCGGCCTTCCGCTTCCCGTCATCATGGCAGGGAATACGGATATTATCTTTCTCTTCCTTTCGCCGCGCCGTTTTTGCCGCGCCTCCTTTTTCGTCTCCCCGGATTTCCCGCGCTCTTCCGCGTTTCATCCGGCTATCCCACCCGTTCGGCCCGCTTCCCGGCGGCGCGATCATCGTCATTTTGCCATCTGTTCCATCTGTTACCTCCTCCCTCCCTCCTCCACTGCCCGGCGCGATCATCGTCATTTTGCCATCTGTTCCATCCCCTCATTCACCTTATCCGCGCCGCGGGGAAAGTCGATTTCCGATTTTCGATTTCCGCCGCGGCGCGATCCATCGGCGCAAATGCGCGGCGGGCGCACACGCCCATTGCGCAAGACCGCCCTGCAAGTACCGCGTTTCAAACCGGAGTCAGTTTTACAATGAATGACAATTCCCCCGACTTTACCAGCCTCGGACTGGCCGCTCCTCTTCTTGCCGCCATCGCCGAAGCCGGGTACACCCGGCCCACGCCGATCCAGATCCAGGCCATTCCCGAAGTGCTCGCCGGCGGCGACCTGCTCGCCGCCGCCCAGACCGGCACGGGCAAGACCGCCGCGTTTACCTTGCCCATACTCCATGTGCTGGCGGGCAATCCCATCCATCCCCATCCGCCGGGTCGTCCGCGCTGTCTCATCCTCGCCCCGACGCGCGAACTGGCCGCGCAGGTCGCCGAGTCGGTGCGCACTTACGGGCAACATCTGCCGCTTGCCGCGATGGTGATGTTCGGCGGCGTCAGCATCAATCCGCAGATCACGGCACTGAAAAAGCGCGTCGACCTTCTCGTCGCCACGCCGGGAAGACTGCTCGACCATGCCCGGCAAGGTTCCATCGACCTTTCCGGCGTCGAGATCCTCGTGCTCGACGAAGCCGATCGCATGCTCGACATGGGTTTCATCCAGGACATCCGCAAGATACTCGCCCTGCTGCCGAAAAAACGTCAGAACTTGCTGTTTTCGGCGACGTTTTCCGACGAAATCCGCACGCTTGCCAACGGTCTGCTGGTCGACCCGGCGCGTGTCGAAGTCGCGCCGCGCAACACCGCCGCCGAAAAAGTCGAGCAGTGTGTATACGTGGTCGGGCAAAAGCAGAAGCGGGAATTGCTCGCCTGGCTGATTCATGAGCGCCAATGGTTCCAGGCGCTCGTTTTCACCCGCACCAAGCATGGCGCGAACAAGCTGGCCGAATACCTCTGCCGTCACGACATCGAGGCCGCTGCCATTCATGGCAACAAAAGCCAGTCGGCGCGTACGCGCGCGCTCGCACAATTCAAGGACGGCGCGCTGCCGGTGCTGGTTGCTACCGACATCGCCGCGCGCGGCCTCGACATCGAACAATTGCCGCAAGTCGTCAACTTCGAGCTGCCCAATGTGTCCGAAGACTATGTTCACCGCATCGGGCGCACAGGCCGCGCTGGCGCGGCGGGCCATGCCATCTCGCTGGTCGCCCCGGAAGAACTCAAATTGCTTGCCGCCATCGAGCGCCTGATGCGCCGCAAGATCGCGCGCGCCGAAGCCGAAGGCTTCACACCCAGCGCCAGCGCCGAAACCGCTTACGACAACGATCTGCGGCGCGAACCGCCGCCGCGCCGTCCCCGTCCGGCCCGCCAGAGCGTCGCGCCGTCCCGGGACGGACATGCCCCCGCCGCCGCCCGGCGCGCGGGCACGCGTTCCGCCAATCGGCACGACAGCGCGCCCCGCCATGACAATGGCGGCAATATCCGTGGCAACACGCGCGCGAACACAGCGGACGCAACAAATACCCGCCGCGCCGCGCCGCGCGCGGCCCTGTTTTCCGGCAAGCGCTGAATGCCACCGCTCTCTCCGCCTCGCTCTTGGCGAGATGCCGGAGCCGGCGGAGGGCGCGATACCCTTGGCGTAGACAGCGCCGCGCGTGATGGGCTACCATCGCCCGCACTTCGAGTCTTAATCCATTCGCTTCGGTTCTTGATCTTCTCCACGGAACGATCGTGACGCACATCACCGGATTCTCCACGCGGATTGCCGCTTTCCAGCTTCGCTGGCGGTGGCCCTTGGGCCAGTAAATCCCGCCTTTCGCGTCGCCCCGCGCCTCGCCCAGCCGTCCGAATACCGCTTTCCCGTTTCTTTCCGTGGAGTCCCCCATGCTCGAACAAACCTTCGACGCCCTCGCCGCCGAGGGCTACAACCGCATCCCGGTCACGCTCGAAACCTTCGCCGATCTCGATACGCCCCTTTCCATCTACCTGAAACTCGCCGACGAGCCTTACACCTACCTGCTCGAATCCGTGCAGGGCGGCGAGCGCTTCGGGCGCTATTCCTTCATCGGTCTTGCCGCGCCGACCCGCATTGAAGTCCATGAGCGCACGGCCCTGCTGCTGACTGGCAACTGCCTGATCGAGCGTCGGGACGACATCGACCCGCTCGCCTTCATCTCCGAATTCATCGGACGGATCAAAGTGCCGCCGCGCGCGGGATTGCCGAAATTCGCGGGCGGTCTTGTCGGCTGTTTCGGCTACGACACCGTGCGCTACATTGAGCCGCGCCTAGGCGCGCCGAAAAAACCCGATCCCCTCGGCACCCCCGACATCCTGCTGTTGCTCTCCGAGGAAATCGCCATCGTCGACAACCTTTCCGGCAAACTCACGTTGGTTGTCCATGCCGATCCCAACGTGCCGGGCGCGTTCCGGCGCGCACGGCGGCGGTTGGCGGAACTCCTCGCAAAACTGCGCGATTCGGTGCGGATTCCCTTTGAGACGCGCACGGCCAGCGCCCCGGCGGTATCGAGCTTCGGCGAACAAGCGTTCAAGGATGCCGTGCGCCGCGTCAAGCAGTACATCGTCGACGGCGATGTCATGCAGACTGTCCTCTCTCAGCGCATGAGCAAACCCTTTGCCGCGCCGCCGCTCGCGCTCTACCGCGCCATTCGCTCGCTCAATCCCTCGCCCTATCTGTTCAACTTCCATTTCGACGACTTCCACGTTGTCGGCGCTTCGCCAGAGATTCTCGTCCAGCTCCAAGACGGCAATGTCACCGTGCGCCCCATCGCCGGCACCCGCAAACGCGGCGCGACCACCGCCGAAGACAAGGCGCTGGAAGCGGAACTCCTCGCCGACGAAAAAGAGCGCGCCGAACACCTGCAACTACTCGACCTGGGCCGCAACGACGCCGGGCGCGTGGCGGCGATCGGCACGGTGAAAGTCACCGAACGTTTCATCGTCGAACGCTATTCGCATGTGATGCACCTCGTCTCCAACGTCGAAGGACGGCTGGCCGACGGGCTGGATGCATTCGACGTCCTGCGCGCCGCTTTCCCCGCGGGCACCGTATCCGGCGCGCCCAAAGTGCGGGCAATGGAAATCATCGACGAACTGGAGCCGGTCAAACGTGGCCTTTACGCGGGCGCGGTCGGCTACATCGGCTTTCACGGCGACATGGATCTAGCCATTGCCCTGCGCACCGCCGTCCTCAAGGACGGCCAGCTTCACGTCCAGGCGGGCGCCGGCCTCGTCGCCGATTCCGATCCCGATGCCGAATGGGCGGAAACGCAAAACAAGGCCCGCGCCATGCTGCGCGCGGCGGAAATGGCCGAAAACGGCCTCGATACGCGGCTTTGAAGAAAGCTGGAGCGCTGCCGGGCCGAGAACGCGTCATCGCTCCGCGTTTTCGGCACTGATCTGGATTTCTTGGTCTTACCCGCGATATCCTTGCTCTTCCGCCGGTTTTTCCCCTCGCCGGGCGCGCCAAAAGAAAAGACCCGACACGCTTGTGTCGGGTCGGGTTCGGTCGCCGCCCGAAGGCGGCATCCTTATTGTAGCAACGGCTCTCACCCCGGAAAGCTACAGCGTCGCTATTATACTGCCTTCGATGTATTCATGGCAACCGCGGGAGAAATATGATGTACACACTTGGTCTGGATATTGGCATTGCTTCGGTGGGCTGGGCGCTACTGGCGGAAGATCACATCATTGACTTGGGTGTGCGCACTTTCGACAAGGCGGAAACCGCCAAGGAAGGGGAGTCGCTGAACCTTGCCCGGCGTATGGCAAGGTTGATGCGGCGGCGCCTCGATCACAGGAAGTGGCGGCTGAAGAAGCTGGCGCGGGTGTTGAAACGGTATGGCCTGATTGCCGATGTCCGCTTCTTTTCATGTGAAAATCCTTATGTGAACAGGGAAAAGAATCTTTGGCAGTTGCGTGTCGAAGGTTTGAATCGCCGGCTTGCGCCAGAAGAATGGGCGCGGGTGATTTACCACGTCGTCAAGCATCGCGGTTTTCACTGGATCAGCAAGGCGGAAGAAAAAGCGGCGGGAGCCGATAGCAAGGGCGAGGGGGGCAAGGTCAAGCAGGGCCTGGCGGGAACCCGGAAATTGATGGAAGAAAAGGGCTATCGCAGTCCTGCCGAAATGCTGCTCAGGGAAATTGGACAAAATAATCTGACAGCGTTTCGCAACAAACGGGGCGAATACACCAAGGCGCTTTCTCGCGTTTTATTAGGAGAGGAGTTGAAAGCGCTGTTCGAAGCGCAACGGAGGTATAGCAATCCTCATGCGGATGCGGCGCTGGAAACGGAAATCCTGGGGAGCGGCGATAAAAAGAGCGGTGTTTTCTGGCAGCAGAAACCTGCGCTTTCCGGTGAAAATTTGCTGAAAATGCTGGGTAAATGTACGTTCGAAAAAGACGAATACCGTGCTCCGAAAGCCAGTTTCACCGTCGAGCGGCATGTGTGGCTGACCCGGCTCAACAGTTTGCGGATCGTTGCGGATGGCAAAGTGCGCCCGCTGAATACGGCAGAGCGCGAAATTGCGTTCCCTCTACCTTACGGCCAAGCCAGTGACCTGACCTATAAACAGTTACGCGCGGGGTTTGCCAAAGCGGGCTTACTGGGAAAAAATGGTTTCATATTTGCGGGGTTATCCTATCCCAGTGAGCGGCAAAAGCTGGAAGGGAAGATAAAAGACCCGGAAGCCGCGACATTGGTAAAACTTCCTGGCTGGCAAGCCTTGCGCAAACAATTGGAGAGCGCGGGATTGAAGACGGAGTGGGAAGGCATGGCGGGTGCGGCGCAGGCAGGCAGGCCGCAACAATTGGATGAAATAGCCCGCGTGCTTTCTGTTTACAAGGAAGGAGAGGAGATTGACAGGGAACTGCGCAAACTTTCTTTATCTGGTGGCGAAAAAATGCTGGAGGCACTCTCGGAGTTGAGCTTTGACAAATTCAGCAATCTTTCCCTGAAAGCGCTCTACAAGATCGTACCTTTCATGGAACAAGGAAAGCGCTACGACGAAGCCTGCGTTTCGGCAGGTTATCATCACAGCCAGTTGCATAAACCCGGCGACAACGAAAAGGAAAAATATCTGCCGCCGTTTTACGACGCTGAACGTGGCGACAAGGGCCAAATGGTGTTCCGCGATGAGGCGGATATTCCGCGCAATCCAGTGGTGCTGCGAGCGCTCAATCAGGCACGCAAGGTAGTCAATGCCATTGTGCGTCACCATGGCTCCCCGCTTGCCGTACATATCGAAATGGCGCGGGACTTGTCTCGTTCGCTGGATGATCGCAATAAAATCAAAAAAGAACAGGACGAATTCCGCGTCCGCAATGAAAGGGATAAAGCTGAATTCGCGCAACAGTTCAATATTGTCGGTCAGGTCAAAGGGCGTGATTTCGAGAAATGGCGGCTCTATCGGGAACAGAATGGCAAGTGTGCGTATTCTTTGGAGTCCATCGACATTGCCCGCTTGCTGCACCACGGCTATGTCGAAGTCGATCATGCCTTACCGTGGTCGCGCAGTTTTGATGACAGCAAAAATAACAAAGTGCTGGTGTTCAAACATGAAAATCAGGCAAAAGGCAATCGCACGCCACATGAATATCTCACATCTTTTCCAGGTGGCGAAGAAGGCGAACGCTGGCGTGGCTTTGTTGCTTTTGTCGAAGGTAATAAGAACTATCGTCAGGCCAAGTATAGCCGCTTGTTGCGCAAAGGTTTCGACGTGAAGAATGCCGAAGAATTTCGTGAGCGCAATCTGAACGACACGCGCTACATCTGCCGCTTTTTCAAGAATTATGTTGAGCGTTATCTCAAGTTGGAAAGCCGCGAAGATGGTTCGACAGCACAACGCTGCGTGGTGCTTTCCGGTCAGATGACGGCCTTTTTGCGCGCTCGCTGGGGTCTGCTTAAAATCCGCGCCGAGAGTGACCGTCATCATGCTCTGGATGCTGTCGTGGTTGGCGCGTGCAGCCATGCAATGGTCAAACGCCTATCCGATTACAGCCGTAGAAAAGAGCTGGAACAGGTTAGGCAAGAATTCGTGGATGCCGATACCGGCGAAATTGTCGACCCGGCGCGGTTTGCTCGCTTGCATCATGATTTTCTCGAACCGTGGCCGCATTTCCATCGTGAGCTGGAAATCCGTCTGAAAATGGATGACATGGGAAAACTGCGCGAAGAAATGGAACGTCTGGCTACTTACAGCGTGGAAGAACTGGATGCGCTGCGTCCACTGTTTGTTTCACGCGCTCCGCAGCGGCGCACTGGCGGCGCGGCGCACAAGGACACGATTTACGGGCAGCCGAAAAGTTTGAAAGCAAAGGGTAGCGTGACGCAAAAGGTCGCGCTTTCCGCCTTGAGTCTGAAAGATATGGATAAGCTCATCGACCCGCATCGCAACGAACGGCTTTATGCGGCGATTCGCAAACGGCTGGAAGAGCATGGCGGCCAGGGCGACAAGGCATTCCCCTCCGGAACGGAATTCAGGAAACCGGATAAGAATGGCAATTTGATTGGCCCGATTGTTCGCACGGTGACGATGGTGGTCGACAAACTTTCCGGCATTCCTGTTCGGGGCGGAATCGCCAAAAACGACGCTATGTTGCGCGTGGATGTGTTTTCAAAAGTGGGCCGATTTTACCTGGTGCCAATATATGTGCATCACAGGGTAAAGGGCTTGCCGGATCGAGCGATTATTGCTTACAAAGGCGAAGAAGAGTGGGATTTAATGGATGAAAGTTTTGCTTGGTGTTTTTCACTGTATCCGAATGACCTAGTATACATTGAAACGAAAAAAGAAACCTTCTTTGGCTACTATGACACCACAGATCGTTCAACGGGAGCCATCAGCATTTGGGAGCATGACCGTAATCAAGCGATTGGCAAGGATGGCCTGATTCGCAGCATCGGCGTCAAGACTGCCCTCAAACTCGAAAAGTTCGATGTCGATGTTTTGGGCAACTTTTACCCATCCCGCCCGGAGCCGCGCCGTGGGCTGGCGTAGTTTGATGATCTCCCGCCCGGCGCGTTTGCGACGGGAGCATTTTTCCCTTGCCATTGAGCAGGGCGAGACGGTGACGATTCCCTTTGAGGACATTGCCGTCATCGTCCTCAATCATCGGCAAATCACTCTGACGCACCCGGTACTTTCCGCCTGCGCGGAATATGGCATCGCTCTCTATGCCCTGGGTGAGAATCATCAGCCCAACGGGGTGTTCCTGCCTTTTTTACAGCACACGCGCACAACCAGGATGCTGAGACTACAACTACGAGCGGGCAAACCGCTACTCAAACAGGCGTGGGCGGCGATTGTGCGGAAGAAGATCGAGAATCAGGCGCGTTGTTTGCAATTGGCTGGACAGGTGGGCAGTAAGCGGTTGAGCGCCATGGCGGCAAATGTGCGTTCTGGTGACACGGAAAATTTGGAAGGGCAAGCCGCCGCTTTTTATTTCCCACGTTTGTTTGGCAATGGTTTTTTTCGTGGTGAAGGAGGCTGGCTCAATGCCGCGCTCAATTACGGTTATGCAATCTTGCGTGGTGCGATTGCGCGCGGGCTGGTTGCGCATGGACTGCATCCTTCCCAAGGAATTTTCCACGCTAACGAACAGAATGCCTTCAACCTGGCGGATGATTTGATTGAACCTTTTCGTCCGTTGGTAGATTTGCGAATATTTCAGTCCGCATGCCGCGCCAAGGAAGAAAAGGACGCACTCACATCGGAAGACAAGGCGGAATTTGTGGGCATATTGAATGTAGATGTTGGCATGTCAAACGGCAGCATGGCGACGCTTTCCGCCATTGAGTATGCTGTAGAAAGTCTGTGCCGGTTATTCGAAACGAGGGTGCCCGTCCTGGATTTGCCCTCGTTGCTGGGGCTGAATGCCCACCAATATGAATACTGACCATGAGCCGGGAGACTCGACGCTTTATGAGAATGATGGTGTTTTTTGATCTTCCCATGGTGACGCGCGCGGAAAAAAAGCTGTACGTACAATTTCGCCGATTTTTGCTGAACGATGGTTACGACATGATTCAATGGTCGGTATATGGGCGACTTCTGCATGGCATGGATGACGAGCAAAAGCACCTGAAGCGCTTGGTCGACAACCTGCCTCCCGCAGGCTCTGTGCGTTGCATGGTGGTGACGGAAAAGCAGTTCGCCGGTATCAAGCTCCTTGTTGGCCCGCCTCGGTTTTCAGAAAAAAGAGGGGCTTCCGCTCAACTTTTACTGTTTTGAGGTTGAATTTCCATGAAAAAATCCTTGCCCAGCGTAAGCTGGGCAAGGGGTTCATGGCAGAACATTGTAGCTTTCCGGGGTGAGAGAGGGAGCTACAAC
>JAITLI010000109.1 GCA_031277975.1 Azoarcus sp. | reverse complement strand
CTCGCAATGACGAGAGGGAAAGCTTTCGCAATGGCAAGGTCTTCGATGGACTCCTCTCTCCCGCTGTGCTGTGTGTATAGGGGGGAGAGGAGAATTATTTGGGTTGGGAATTATTTGGGCAGGGGGAATTCTTTAGAAAAATACAGCCCAATGGCCTCCTCTCTTCCGCGTGGGGGAGAGGAGGGGCCGTCAGGGCCGGGAGAGGGTTTCATTCCATGCGGAGCATAGCAACACTGATTGTTTTGCGGCGGCGGGGGTGGGTGGACGCGCCCTCTTTTTATCGTGAAAAAAGTCCGCAGGCTGCAAACACGGTATGGGCAACGTTATACAGTTCCTATCAATGCATAGCTTGTGCCGATATACTGGCACAGCGTCATGACGTTATAGCAGATTGATATAGGGCGCTGCTTGAACGAAGGGCGCAATGGGTGTCCTGATGGAATGTTTCCGAATGAAGATTCGTGCGTATCGCTATTCCCCGCGAATACGGCACATGTGGGGTTTTTGATTATGTTCCGCCGGGACCGGGTAATCCTTTGCGAAGCAAAGACTGGAGCGAATGTATGTTACGAGCACTGAAAGTTGTACATAGGATATTGTTGGTAGCTGTAGTGGGCTTGATTGGAATGGTGGCCATTGCGGTATCGGGTGACATTGGATTGCGGCACACTGTGGAAACGTTGGATGACGTTTACAAGAATTGTGTCATTCCTCTGCGCGATATAAAGAAAATTTCTGATTTGTATGCGGTCAATATTGTCGATCTGTCGCACAAGGTAAGTGACGGCAATATCGCCCCGAGCCAGGCGTTGCGGCAAATCCAGCAGGCGACAAAAGAAATCGACGAGATCTGGAGAAAATATCTCGACACGGCCTTGAGGCCGGACGAAAAGAAGCTGGCCAATGAAATCGAGAAATTGCGCGCCGCCGGCACCGGCACCATCGACCAGCTCAATGGTCTCCTCGCCGCAAGCGACATGAATGGTTTGGGCGAGTTTACCCGCAACAGACTCTATCCCGCGATCGAACCGCTGACAGACAAGTTCAACGAACTTATCCAGCTTCAGCTCGATGCGGCAAGGGCGGATTATGAAGAGGGTGTGAGAACAGAAAAATCGACCAGTACTATCGACCTGGTCGTCATTGTACTGGCCGTCGTGCTTTGCATTACGCTGGCGTTGATCGTCACCAGCCAGATCAACCATGAATTGGGCGGAGAACCGGCGGAGGTGGCGCGGCAGTTGAACAACATCGCCGCGGGCAATCTGGGCGAACGCATCAAGGTGCGCCCCGGGTTCGAAGACAGCATGCTGGGCGCGGCGGAACGGATGCGCGCCAGCCTCAACAGCATCATTACCCGGATACGGGCCAGCGCCGAGCAGTTGGGCGCCGATGCCGAAGCCATGTTCGACAGCGGCAACAAGGTCATGGATGCCGTCAATGTGCAAAACGAGGCGACTTCGGCCATCGCCGCCGCCGTGGAAGAGATGTCGGTCAATGTCGGGCAGATTTCGGATTCCGCCATGGATGCGAGCCACAGTTCGAAAGAGTCGAGCGCGACCGTGGACCGCGGGATCGAGGCCGTGCGCCATTCGCTGGAAGGCATCAATATGATCAAGCACGACGCCGAGGCCGCGGCCGGGAGCATCCGGGATTTGGCCGAGAAGTCGTCCGAGATCGGCAAGATCATCAATGTCATCAAGGGGGTCGCCGACCAGACCAATCTGCTGGCACTCAACGCGGCGATCGAGGCGGCGCGCGCGGGCGAGGCCGGGCGCGGGTTCGCGGTGGTGGCCGATGAGGTGCGCAAGCTCGCCGAGCGCACGGCGCAATCGACCAGCGAGATCGTCGCCATGGTCGGGGCGATCCAGAGCGGCACGCAAAGCACGCTGGAAAACACGGAAAGCAGCCAGGTGCGGGTGGCCGAGGGCGTGCGCCTCGCCAACGATACCGGCACCTCCATGCAGGAGGTCAGGGACAAGATCAGCGCGGCGATGGCTTCGGTCAATGCCATCACTGAAGCATTATCCGAGCAAAACACCACCAGCCAGCAGATCGGGCGCGACATCGAACGCATTGCCCAGATGACCGACGAGAACGCCGCCTCGGTCAACAGCCTCAACAGCACCGTTTCGCACGTCAAGGACCTGGCGGAGGGACTCAACGGACTGGTGCGGAATTTTCAGTTGTAAGATCGCGTTTCCGGGCGGGGCCGTTCGGAAATGCTTGCGCGGCATCCCTTCCGTACCCGATCATCCCCGGGGAAGAAGATTTTCATACAGGAGCCTCTTGCAATGAACGAACCCCGGGCCGGAACGGTTCTTTTCAGTCTGCCCGTCCGTATCTATTACGAGGATACGGACGCGGCGGGCGTCGTGTATTACGCCAATTACTTCAGGTTTTTCGAGCGTTGCCGCACCGAATGGATGCGCAGCCTGGGCCATGACCGCCTCTCGGACCAGGAGGGACTCGTATTCGTCGTGCGCGCCGCCAGCGCGGAGTATCTGCAACCGGGCCGCCTCGACGATGAAATCGTGATTACGCTGGAAATCGGGAGACTTGGCCGTTCTTCGCTGACATTCTGCCAGCGCGCCCTGCGGGATGGAGAAACGCTTGCGAATGGCAGCGTGGAAGCCGTCTGCGTCGATGTTTCCACCATGAAATCCACGCCCATTCCCGGCTGGCTCCGGCAAGCGCTGGAAAACGCTCCGCCGGAGACGCGGGCGGGCGAAGCGCGCGGCCCGATATAATCCCGATCCTGGATTTTCGCGGCCATTGGCTCATCGATCACATCATGGATATCTCGCTCCTTCTCACCGCTCTTCTGCTTGGCATTGTCGAGGGACTGACCGAATTCCTGCCGGTTTCTTCAACAGGGCACCTCATCATCGCCGGCGACCTGCTGGGTTATAACAACGAAATCAGCAAGGTATTCAAGATCGTCATCCAGCTTGCGTCCATCCTCGCCGTGTGCTGGGCGTACCGTCTGCGTCTCGCCGAATTGACTGCCGGCGTTTTGTTCCGTCCACGCGCCGCCCGTGCGCGGCGTTTCGTGTTCATGCTTTTCATCGCTTTCCTGCCCGCGGCGGTGCTGGGGTTCTTTTTTCACTCCACCATCAAGGGCGTATTGTTCAATCCGCTGGTCGTCGCCGCGGCGCTGATCGTCGGTGGCCTGATCATTCTCATCGTCGAACGCCGCCATTACCGTCCCCGTTGCGCGGGCGTCGACGAAATCACGGTGAGTGACGCGCTCAAGATCGGCTTCGCGCAGGCGCTGGCGATGATTCCGGGCACTTCGCGCTCGGGGGCGACGATCATCGGCGGGGTGATTTTCGGCCTGTCGCGCACCGCCGCCACGGAATTCTCGTTTTTCCTCGCCATCCCGACCATGTTCGCGGCCACCATCTACGACGTTTACAAGAACTGGGCGTTGTTCAGGGCAAGCGACATCCCGGTGTTCGCGGTCGGCTGTGTCGCCGCGTTCATTTCGGCGATGTGGGCGGTACGCTTCCTGTTGCGTTTCATCGCCAGCCACACGTTCGTGGCGTTTGCCTGGTACCGCATCGTATTCGGGCTGGTGGTGCTTGCCACCTGGTATTTCGGCGCGGTGGACTGGAGCGCGCCGGATTGAGCGCATGATCTTCTATCTGCACGGTTTTCGTTCCGCGCCGGTTTCGTGGAAAGCGCGCGCGCTGGCCGGCAAGCTGGCCGCACGCGATCCGGACGGCGTTTCCTTCTGGTGCGAACAGTTGCCCGTTTCGCCCAAAGCGGCCATCGCGCTGGTCGAGAAGCGGCTCGCTGCCTGCCTCGCCGCCCGCCCCGCCGTGCCGCCGGTGCTCGTCGGCAGTTCGCTCGGCGGCTACTATGCGACGTGGCTGGCCGAGCGCCACGATTTGCGGGCGGTATTGGTCAACCCGGCCGTTCTCGCGCCGCTATCGTTGCGGCAATACATTGGCGTGCACGAAAACCTCTATACCGGCGAGCGCATCGAACTGACCGCCGCGCACATCGAGGAATTGTGCGCTTTTGAAACAGCGGCGATCACCCATCCGGAACGCTATTGGCTACTGGTGGAAACCGGCGACGAAATACTCGACTACCGCCATGCCGTCGCCCGTTACGCCGGCGTGCGTCAGACAGTGCTGGAAGGAGGCGGGCACGGGTTCGTACACTGGGAAGACTATCTGGACGAAATCGTGCGTTTCGCGGGGTTGGCGTGAGCGGAAAATGCGCGGGCCGGCCATTGCGCCGCGCCCGGCGAGACAAGAATCCCGCATCCGTTACTTGCGCATCGCGCGGATGTTCTGTCAGAATACGCGGCTTTTCCCTTGCTCCACCGGTCGAAATCGCATGCCGGGGAGCTGATCCAGACCAAAAGGAGTTCCAATGCGACACTATGAAATCGTGTTCATCGTGCACCCGGACCAGTCCGAACAGGTGCCCGCGATGATCGAACGCTACAAGGGCATCGTCACCGCCCGCAACGGCCAGATCCACCGCCTGGAAGACTGGGGCCGCCGCCAGCTGGCCTATCCGATCCAGAAGGTACACAAGGCCCACTACGTGCTCATGAACATCGAGAGCGACGGCGAAACCCTTGGCGAGCTTGAACATGCCTTCAAGTTCAACGACGCGGTGCTGCGCCACCTCGTCATCAAGATGAAGAAAGCGGTCACCACGCCTTCGCCGATGATGAAGGAAGAGAAGTCGCGCTCGCTCACTGGCGCGTCCGCGCCGGAAACCGGCGAGGCAGCCGCAGCCGCGCCCGCGACCGCTGCGCCCGAAGCGAACGCCGAACCGGCTCCGGTCTGAGTGTCCGCCGGGACGGCCAATGAACTGCGGCTGGCGGCGCGCATCGTCGAGGTTTCGGCCTTGCGGCGCACTCCGGCGGGTGTTCCGGTCGCTTCCTGCGTGCTGGCGCACGCATCCCGGCAAATCGAGGCGGGGGTCGCGCGTGAAGTCAGCCTGGAACTGTCGGCGATGGCCATCGGCGATCTGGCGCAAGTGCTGGCGGGCGCATCTCCCGGAACGCAGGTATCGGTAAGCGGTTTCATGGCGGCAAAAAGCGCGCGCAGCCGGACGCCGATACTGCATCTGAATGTAATCGAATTCATGGAAGGAAACTGAAATGGCTTTCAAGCCCAAGTCCAGATTCAAGAAAAAGGAAGACCGCGGTGGCCGCGGCCTGTTCAAACGTCGCAAGTTCTGCCGGTTCTCGGCGGAAAAGATCGAGGAAGTCGACTACAAGGACGTGGATATCCTCAAGGATTTCATCACCGAGAACGCCAAGATCATGCCGGCGCGCATCACCGGCACCAAGTCGGGCTATCAGCGCCAACTGTCGGTGGCCGTCAAGCGCGCCCGCTTCCTGGCGCTCCTGCCTTACACCGATCTGCATCAGTGAGGAGACGGGGAACATGCAAATCATTCTGCTCGAAAAGGTCGGCAAGCTCGGTTCGCTGGGCGACGTGGTCAAGGTCAAGGACGGCTACGCCCGCAACTACCTGATCCCGCACGGACTGGCTAAGCGCGCCACTGCGGCCAACAAGGCCGAGTTCGAAGCGCGCCGCGCCGAACTCGAACGGCTCCAGGCCGACAAGCTGTCCGAGGCGCAGGCTCTGGGCGAAAAACTCGCGGGACTGATGATCCAGATCACCCGCAAGGCAGGCATGGATGGACGCCTGTTCGGTTCGGTGAGCAATATCGACGTGGCCGAAGCGCTGGCCGCGCAGGGTTTCGAGATCGAACGCGCCGCCATCCGCATGCCGGACGGTCATCTGAAACAGATCGGCGACACCAGGGTCGATATCGTCCTGCACGCCGATGTCGTGGCGCCGATTACCGTTTCGGTACTGGGCGAGCAGTAACGTTCGCCAGGCGCGGCAAAAAGGGCTGCCGGAGGAAGCAGCCCTTTATTTTTTCTGGAATCATCGTTTCCTCGAGCGCCCCGCCTGTCCAGCTTTCTTCGCGTACTTGCCAGCCGGCATCCGCCAGCGCCGGATAGGGCTGGCAAGACGGCATCGGGGGTATTTGGGTTCACGATGTCGATGTGATTCGATCACCGACCGTGGAATACCTTCCGCACGGAATAAAGACCAGATCGCAAAGGGGTTCTCTCATGGCCGCGTTCTCTCATGGCCGCGTTATCTGGAACAACGGGAAATTCTTCAATCTTCCGCCCGTTGCGTCCGCGCCATGCACGCGGGCGTGCCGCTGTCGGCCCATGCCATCAAGTAGTTTCGGATGCCCGCGAGGTTGTTGGCAAGATTGCCGGGGTCTGTATTACCCAACGCCAGAGCCTTGGTGTTGTCGCCTGTCCCCAATGCGCCGAGTATGGCGATTGTGTGTATTTCTTCGCGGGAAGCCGGGGTGAGATCGTTCGCTTCAGGCATGGCGAGCAAGGATTCGGCCTCATCGAGCATGGCCTGCGGGTTGCGCGCCGCGGTGGCCGAATAAACCCTTAGCAATGCCGCCGCCACGGGGTGTTTGGTGACGGAAGCGGGCAGCCACGCGGGCGCGGGCGTCCAGACATCCTGCAAATCCTCTGCGGGCAATGCTCCGATGGAAGTTGCCAGCGTGGAAAGAGCGGCGCTCCATTCCTTTACTTGCGCGGGAGTGTCCAGACTGGTGGTTTGGCGCACGAGCGAAAGCGCGTAATGAATGGTGGAGATCTCCACCGGGGAAGCCTTTTGCTTGAGCGCATTGCTCAGGTGTCCCTGAAGAATGGCACTCGTGACTTGTAATGCCAAAAAATGCCGCATGCTGAACAAACTGTCTTGGTGAGGCATGCTTTGCGCTTTAGATCCCAGCGGTTTGCGACAATCCAGTATGTCCAGCACGGGTAAACTGTTGACAACCAGATTGAACAGGAAATTGGCATTTTGTTTCTGGTAACGGGCCCGGGGCGCTTCGAGCGCTACGCTTGGGTAGTAATCCGAATGGATGGCCGCGGAAAACAATTTGACATATTGCAGGATGACTTTCGCGCTACCGATCCGGCGCTGGGCGATTTCGTCCGGATGACCAAGTCCCACGCGGCTGAGTTCCGCGCGCAATGCGGTCTCCCGCCAGGGAGCTTCTCCAAAGGGCGTGGAAAGTTTTCCTTTTGGCGCCAGGATCAGCATATCCGCGTCATTGATTGCGTAGATCTCGGCATTCGGGAACTCGCTCACCAAGGCCGCGAGCATGGTGGAAACCAGTGGATCACTGATTTCATAGGTATGCAGCCATTGCACCAGCATGCCATCTTCCTTGAGATGGCGTTTCATGAAACGGTAGAATTCTGCGGTGAACAGATTGGCGACGCCACTCACCCATGGGTTCGACGGCTCCGAAAGAATAGCATCGTATTGGCGGCTACCGGTGGAAAGAAAGGTGCGCGCATCGTCGATATGCACGTGCGAGCGCGGGTCCTTGTAGGCGCGCGCTACCCGCGGACCGAATGCCCGCGCGGCATCGTACATGACCCTTTCGATTTCGATCGTGTCTACGTTACGAGGGATCGGGCTTCCCAGAACGGTATGTGTGCTTAAGCCAGATCCCCATCCGATGATCGCGATGTCCCTGGGGGCCGGATGGGCAACCAGAGGCATGACGCCCAGCATGATCATGGTGATTTCATCCGGGGTGGGGGGGCGGTCGAAAGCGGTCAGTGAGGCATCGGGTTTGCCATTGGTGATGATGGACAAGGATTGGCCCGTCTCCCGATACAAAGCAATCGTGGCAGTTTTGCCGTCTTTCAGGAATGGAACAGAACTATTTTCACTGAAGCTCACTTTTCCGGTACGAAATACACCGGCGGCTTGCACAAGGGGATCGACCCGTCCCAATTGCATGCTGATTCCCGTGGTGAGCGCCATGCAGACTGCCGCGGCGACAAAGCCTGTGGTGAGGCGGGCGGGACT
>JAITLI010000102.1 GCA_031277975.1 Azoarcus sp. | reverse complement strand
GCCCATTGCGGCTGGGCAAAGACGATTTCGGCGCGGCTCTCGTCCAGTGCGTCGATTTCGCACGGCATGTCCGGAGCGCGGTAGCGCGGCCTGGCGCTGTAGACCCAGTGCGTGTGTGGCGCGCGGCCCGCGATCCAGTTGAGGTCGAGCGCGGCGAGGCGTTCTTTCCAGAGCGCCGGGTGATCGCGCCCCTGCACGACGTAAAGCACATTGGCGGCGACATCCTTGCCGGCCACGTACCAGGCGTCGTGCCCGCCGGTTTCGTCCTGATGCTCGCGGATGCCGCCGATGCCCAGGCCCTTGCGCTGGCCGACGGTGTGATACATCAGGCCGCGGTGCTCGCCGAGAACACGCTCATCGTCGAAGGAACGAATCTCGCCGGGACGGGCGGGCAGGTAGCGCATCAGGAAGCCGCGGAACGGGCGTTCGCCGATGAAGCAAATCCCGGTCGAATCTTTCTTGCCGGCCACGGCCAGCCCCGCCTCGGCGGCGATGCGCCGCACTTCGCGCTTGTAGAGCGCGCCGAGCGGGAAAAGCGTCTTCGCCAATTGCGCCCGCGTGAGCCGGTAGAGGAAATAGCTTTGATCCTTGCCGCCATCTTCGGCCTTGAGCAACTGGAACTCGCTCCGGCCATCGCTTTCCCGGGCGCGCACCTGGGCGTAGTGGCCGGTGGCGATGCGCTCCGCCCCCAGAGCCATGGCATGGTCGAGGAAACAGCGGAACTTGATCTCGGAATTGCAGAGGATATCCGGATTGGGTGTGCGTCCGGCTTCGTATTCGCGCAGGAAATCGGCGAACACGCGCTCCTTGTATTCGCGGCTGAAATTGATTACTTCGAGGTCGATGCCGATCACATCGCAGGCGGCGGCGGCGTCGATCAGATCCTGCCGCGTCGAGCAGTATTCGCCATCGTCGTCGTCTTCCCAGTTTTTCATGAAAAGACCGCTCACCGCGTAGCCTTGCCGCTTGAGCAGCAAGGCGGCGACGGCGGAGTCGACGCCGCCGGAGATGCCGACGACCACTTTCATGCCGTCGCCGTCGTGTGTGGTAGACATATTGGGTTGGTCTCCGTCAGACAAGGCGCAATCCTATCTCTTTCTTTTCCCATAGCGGCTGTTCATGCGGCCGCGCGGGCAAAGCGGTCATCGCCACCCGGCCCCGGATCAGGCGGAACCGGCATCGGTCGCCGATATGACCTTGTTGCGTCCCATTTTCTTGGCGATGTACGCGGCGCGATCCGCCTTTTTCATCAGGTCGCCGGCATCGGCCATCGTGCCGTCCCGTATGGCGACGCCAATGCTGACCGTCATGGACAACTTCTTGCCGTCATGATCGAACACCAGCCGGTCGATCCCGCCGCGCAGGCGTTCGGCGCAGATCATCGCGTCTTCCTCTGGAGTTTCCGGGCAAATCACCAGGAACTCATCCCCCCCGGTGCGGCAGATCACATCCTGCCCGCGCAGGATCTGGCGCAAGGCGCTGGCCGTCTGGCGCAACACCATGTCGCCGATGTCGTGACCATATATATCATTGATTTGCTTGAAATTGTCGAGATCGACGGCCATACAGGCCAGCGGATGCTGGTTGCGCTGCGCCGCCAGCCACTCTTGTTGCATGCGTTCGAGCGCATAACGCCGGTTGGGCAATTCCGTGAGCGCATCGGTCAGCGCCGCTTCCTGCAAACAGCGATTGGAAATGGCCAGCTCGTTGGCGTAATGCCGCAATTCTTCGCGGTCATGCTCCAGTTCTTGCTGCAAGCGCACGATCCGTTGCGCCGCGGTCAGGCGCGCCAGCACCATGCGCCCCCCCACCGGCTTGACGAAGAAATCGTCCGCCCCCGCCTCGAACACGGCGAGGTGCATCTCATCGTCATCCGGCAGGAGCAGCAGGACGTACATGCCGCGCCCGATGCGCGTAGCGCGCAGGGACTTGATGAAGCGGCTGGCGCGCAACGGATCGCCGCCGCCATCGAGCACCAGCATGTGCGGCTGCACGTCGAGGATCAGTTCCATGATGCCCGCGAAACTGGCCTGCTCGAATGTCTCGATGCCGCACCCCTTCAACGCCCGCGCCAGTCCCGCGCGCTCCGCGGCGTCACTCACGATCAGCATCGCCCGGAGACCGGGCGATGCGAGCGGCGGCGCGGATTCGGCCACGCCGCTGTCTTCTACCTTCGAGGCGCTCCGTGCGGCGGCGCGCCCCCCCGTTTCGTCATCGAGCAAAGTCTCGAACGACAACGGCGCTTCCGCCGCCCCGAACTGCAACAGCCTGCTCCACGTACTCCACTGCCGGGCGATCTCGTTGCAATCGGCGACGAACACCTCGCGCGCACATCCCAGGTGTGCGGCCAGGCGCAAGGCCGCCGCCATTGATTCGTGCCGCCGGGATACCGGCCCCAGACAAATCTCCGCCACGTTCCTGGCGAGGATCAGACATTGCATCAGCATCGTCTCCCGATCGCCGGCGGCGAACGGCGCTTCCGCCGGATGCTCGAAATAGCGCACCGGATCACAGAACACCGGCGGGAAACCCCAATCCGCCAGCATGACCGCCCCCAGCTCGGCATGCGTCACCGCCAGCGCCTGCCGCTCTTTCTCCGCGAAATCGCACGCCGGCCCCTGCGCCGCCTCGATAAGCAACTTGCCGTACTTGACCGGATAAACGGTCGCCAGCGCCAACTCACCGACCCGCGCCAGCAGTCCGATACTGAACGCCTCGTCGGCGGCGACGATACGTATGCGCGAGACCAGCGCCTGCATGGCGATCGCCATGATGAGCGACGACGACCAGAAATGCGCGTAGTCGAACTCCGAACAGTTTCCCTTGCGATAATTCGACAAGAGCGAAAAACCGAGCACCATCGCCCGCACCGCCTTCGCCCCCACCACCATCAGCGCTTCATGCACCGACACAATCGCGCGCTGCCGCACGAGCATACCGTTGGCCACCTTGATGAGCCGGCCGACAAAAGCCGGATCGCCCTTGATGATGCGCGCCAGATCGGCCATCGACGCGGTTTCGTCCTGTGCCATGCGCATGATCGCCAATGCAACGCCGCGCGGCGACGGAAGGTGGCCTGTTGCCTTGATCTGGGCAAAACGTGTGAGGTCGATCGGAACATTCATACCAATTGAAATCGAGGAAAATCGTTCATCGGAGATGAAATACTGTCAGCGGAGCCATCGCGGCAACCGCCCACAAACCGTGCACATGACGGATATGGATATAACACAAACAGCAAGATATCCCGCGCCAACTTTAACGCATCGACGCCACTCTCCCTGCCGGAGAGGCGCCGCGAATAATCTGACGGAACCAAACCAATTTTGATGATATCGCTCGCCGGCGTCGTGATGGGTTTGGCGGTGGACGCGGCGCTCATCTTCTGGGAGGTGCCCGTGATCTTCTCTGCGCGCGCCATGCTGCTGGCCTTCGGCTGCGCGCTCGTCACCGGCCTCATTTTCGGCTACATGCCCGCGCGAACCGCTGCGCGGCTCGATCCCGTCGTCGCCTTGGGAGACGAATGATGCCCAGAGGACAAGGCGCTTTCACGTTTCAGCCCCCCTCGACCTCGAACCCCACCACATTGCGCGCCTTCTTGCTGAACTCCACCCCGATCGAATGAATGGGCTGATCGAGCGCGCGGTATTTGTCGGCGTAGCGTTTCTCCCTGATCTGCTGGAGCGCCCGGCCTTCGGCCTCCTCTTCCACAACCTTGAACTCGAAGAGATAAACCTGCCCGTTGAACCTCACCGCCATGTCCAGCCGCCCCTGATTGCTCACGTCCTCCGGCACGATG
>JAITLI010000066.1 GCA_031277975.1 Azoarcus sp. | reverse complement strand
AAAACCGAAAGCGGCGCAAATCTCGGCGCGCGTGGGCGGGCGGCCCGCGCGCGCCGTGGTTTGCATGATGAAATCCAGAATTTCCTGCTGCCTGGGGGTCAGGTCGCGGCGCATGGCGTTTCCTCGAAGCACCGCAATAATATACAGGGATCGCACCGCTTTCCAGATTGCAAGGCCATGTGGATTGCCACGGGCCTGCGGCCCTCGCAATGACGAGGTGGGAGGGCTTTCGCGATGGCGCGTTCTTTCGATGAATTCCCCTCCCCCGCTTGGCGGGGGAGGGTGCCCGGAGGGCGGGAGAGGGCGTCGTTCCATCCGGCGCGAAGCGCCGCTGATTTTTTCTGCCCCCCGATCCTTCAGTATTCCTGGCTGTCCGCCCACATGTCCTGGGTGAAGTGCAGGACGCGGTTGCGGCCCGCTTCTTTGGCGTGGTAGAGCGCCACGTCGGCGAATTTGACCGCTTGCCAGAAGGTGGTGCTGTCGCCGGGGAAGTCGGCGACGCCGATGGAGATGGTCTTTTGCAGGACGATGCCGCCATGGACGATCTGCATGAGTTCCACCGCCGCGCGGATTTTTTCCGCTACGCTCATGGCGTCGGCGATGGCCGTTTCGTGCAGGATGACGAGGAACTCTTCGCCGCCGTAGCGGATGACGATGTCCGAGGATCTGACCGTGGTCTTGATGACGGTCGCCAGGGCTTTCAGGACGGCGTCGCCGGCGTCGTGTCCATAGGTGTCGTTGACCATCTTGAAGTGGTCCAGATCCAGCATCAGGATGCCCGCGTGCGTTTGTTTGCGGCGCACGCTGGCGGTGAGGGCGTCGACGTATTCTTCCAGGAAGCGCCGGTTGCTGAGTCCGGTCATGGGGTCGCGCAGGGTGGATTCGCGCAGGGTTTCCATCAGCCGGCGCACTTCCAGTACCGGGGCGGTGTCGTGCAGGTAGACCTGGATGTAGGGGAGCGCCGCGAGGACGTTGTCCTTGTCGGTTTCCTTGATGACCAGTTGTACGATGCTGCCCACGGTGCCGGATTTGAGGATGGGGAAGCACAGGTGGTAGCGCGGGCCGTCGTCGCCGCCGCTGTCCTGGCCGTTGCCGCCGGGGACGCGCTTGAAGTTGTAGCAGATGTCCGGCAGGGTGACACCGTTGATGAGGTGCGCGGTGTGGAAGGCGCGGCAGCCTATCGGGTCGGCGAGGATTTTCTGGTTGCACCAGGAGCAGGTGGTACAGGGGTCTCCGTCGAGGAGTATCGGGCGGAGTTCGGCATTGTCATTGGAAACTTCGTAAATGGAGAATTCTCCCCGCCCCTGGAAGAAGCGGTTGCTGATGGTGGAAATCAGGCGGCGGTAGACGTCTATCTTGGCGTCGTCTTCTTCTATCGCGATTTTGTATTGGGAAACCTGCGTCATGTTTTCCACCATGTCGATGGTGGCGAGCAGCAGATTTTCGCCGGGCGCTTGTTTGCGGACGATAAGCTGGGAAATGTAGCCGTATATTTTATTCAGGCCGGTATCGAGGAATTTGAGCAGGCGATTCATGTCGCTGGCGATCTGGCCGATTTCGTCGTTGGTCTTTTTTTCCACGAGGTTGTTGAAATTGCCGTCGATGGCGTCCTGTACCGCGTGTTCAATGGCGCTGGCGGTATCCGAGATTGGCCGCAGCAGGTAGTAGAGGAGAACGAAGAGTACGAATACGGAGACGATGACGACGCCGACGATGCTGGCCACGGTCATCAGTCCGTTGTGGCGCATGGCGGTGATGGACATGGTCATCGTCACCGCGCCCAGGACGTCTCCGGGGCTGGCCGCGTGGCATTGCAGGCAGTTGGGGCTGCCTTCGTTGTTGGCGGTGTAGGGGATCGTTCCGCGGAAGATCATCTCGCCGTTGTTTTCGGTGACTTCGAACAGGGAGGCGCCGGTCTTGAGGACGTTTCTTTCTATTTCGTCGGGCAGGTATTCGCCTTTGCGGTTCGTGCCGAACTGTTGGTCTACCAGCGGCGAGCGCACGACGCGGGCGGTCTTGAGATTTTGTACTTCCGCGAGGCGGAGCAGGAAATTCTGCCGCTGGTCGATCACGCCGGTAATCATGGCTTCGGTGAGATGTACCCGGGCGATTTCCGCCGCCGTGCGCAGGTGTTCGGTGGCGGTATTTATGGAGAATTGGCGGAAGGCATATAGGCTGATCGCGGTCAGTACCGATACCAGAACCGCCGAAATGGCGACAAAGAACAAGGAAACCTTGAAGTTAAGAGTTTTCCCGGAATCAAAAGACATATCTTGCTCCATATTCCCGGCAACGCCATGGTGTGTATGCCATTATTATGGATGGAAGGTCTCGGGGGGAGGAAGATTCGAATGGCGTTCCGGTTGCTTCGAGCCGGATTTTGCACATTCGCGGGAGAAAGGGAAGGGCTAAAGCCGCAAAGGCAGGACGATCAGGAATTTGAAGTCGTGCTCGTCCTGGAACAGGTTCTTGAATCCTTCCCAACTGGGTTGGCGGGTGTGGTTATTGTAATGGGTGTAGTGGAGGCTGATCCGGCTGCCCTTGAGCGCGCCGGAAGGCGCGAGGTAGGCGAGGTCGAATGACCAGGCGGATTCGCGCAGGGTTTCCCGCACGCCGTATGCCTTGCCGCCGCGCGCTTGCACCGCGGAGAGGGTGGCGGTGAAGCCGGGGATGGGCAGGAGGTCGTCGAGGCCGCGCCCGAGGCTGAGGAACAGCGCGCTTTCGCGGTGGTGGTTCCAGTCGGAGCGGTTGTCCCACCAGGGATCGTAAGCGCCGTTGGCGCCGCCGTAAGCGCCGGAGAGGCGGTAAACGAAGTATCCCAGGTGGCCGGGGGCGCGGTTCGGGGCGCGGGTATGGAGGAATTCCGCCTTGATCGTGTAGGAGGCCAGGTCGGCGCTCCAGGCGAAGTAATGTTGCCAGGCGCGCCCTCTCGCGTAATAGCCGGCATTGTGGCCGCGCACGCGGTCGCTGGCGGCGTAGAGCTGGTAACTCAGGCTGGTCGAGGCGGACGGGCCGTGTTGCCGCCGCCATTTGAGTTTGAGGTGGGCGTTGCGCAAGTAGTCGCGCGCTTCGCCCGCGGCGATTTCCACCGAGGCCGCGCCTGTTTCGTAACGCAGTCCCAATGAGAGGACGTCGTCGACGCGATCCTCGCCGTTGGCGGCGCGGAAATGGTAGATGTCGCGGTACCAGGGGGCTTTGTAGGCGTTGGCCCAAGCGGCGGCGAAGACGAATTTGCCCCGTCCGCGGCGGATTTCGCCGCCGCCTTCCGCGCCGCGCCAGGTGCCGGGCATGAGCGACCAGTTGACGCCAAGTACGCCGGGGCCGCTCGGCTGGAAATAGCCGAATTTGCCCCACCATGCGCCGTGGCCGCCGTCGTGGCGCAGTTTGAGGTGGGCGCGGTAAAGCGAGACGCCGTTTTTCGCGTGGCGGCGGCTCCAGTCCGCCGACCATGGGTCGCGCCAAGGGAAGAAATTGATTTCGTGATCCGGGCCGCCCGTGTTTTCCAGGTCGGCGGCGGCGAAGACGCCAAGGTCGACGCCAAGCGCGTCGGCGGCGAAGGGCGAGTTGAAGTCGACTTTGGCCTGTACGGAACGGTGGTGCAGGTTGGTGGCGTAGCGATCTTCGTCGATCCGGTAGCGCTCGCGGTGGCGCTGGAAATACATCAGGTCTCCGGAAAACGCGGATGCGAGCCAGCCGTCCGGGGCGTCGTCCGCCGCCGCGCGCGATGCCGGGAGGACGAGGGCGAGGGCGAAAAGAATGCTCAGGCGCGCGCGCATGGTGTTTCAGGAATGAACTCTGTCCTGGATGAGGGGCAATTCCAGCACGCCATTCTTGTCCAGCGTATAGGCGAGCGTTTTGGCAGAAGAAAGGGGCGGGCTGAAGAAGTAGCCTTGGAAGACATGGCAGCCGAGTTTCAGCAATACCTCTATTTGCTCGGTGTTCTCCACGAATTCGACGACGATCCTGATATTGAGCGCTTGGCACAATTCGACGATGGTGGCAATGATTTCGGCACATACTTTGCTGCTGGCCACGTCCTTGGAGAGCGCCTTGTCGATTTTCAGGATATTGACCGGGAAGTATTTCAGATAGCTCAGTGAACTGTGGCCCATGCCGAAATCGTCCATGGAGATGATGAAGCCCAGATCGTTGATGCGTTTCAGGATGAAATTGTGTGGAGATTCGGGGTCGAGGGCGATGGATTCGGTGACTTCGATGCCGATCATTTCGTGTTGCAGATGGTGGCGCTCCACGCACTGGACGATTTTTTCGGGGAGCAGGGGGTCGGAGAGCTGCTGGATGGAAACGTTGACCGAGATCTTGAAATGCGGCTCCAGCCCGGACTGATGCCAGCGCGCGCGCTCGATACAGGCCTGGTCGAGCACCCACATGCCGATCCGTTGCATGAATCCCGCGTCTTCGCTGATGGCGACGGTGATGGGGGCGGGAATGAGGCCGTAGATGGGATGGCGCCAGCGCAGCAGGGCCTCCGCGCCGGTGACGCGGTCGGTGCGGTAGTCGATCTGGGGCTGGTATTCGAGATACAAATCGGCGCCGCGCTCGATGGCTTCGTCGAGATCGCTGGCCAGCACGCGGGCGAGCACGCCGATGTCGTCGCCGCGGTCGAGGCATTTCTTGCCGGAGGGGCCGACCAGGTTGCTGCATGCGACTTCCATCAGGCGGCCCAGGGTGTTTTTCTGGCGTTCGTCCTTGATGCGGTCGGAAATCTTGACGAAAGGCAGGTAGATGAGAAAACCCGCGAGCAGGTTGATCGCTTGCAGGATCGGGCCGCTCCAGGAGCCGCCGGTGGCGAGGTAGCCGCTCAGGAGCGGCGGTGTCGTCCATTCCAGCGCGACGGTCGGCCAGGGAACGAGGCCGTGGCCCAGCGCCAGATAGCTGATGAGCATCAGCGCCAGCGGGACGAGCAGGAACGGCAGGAGGAAAACGGGGTTGAGGACGATGGGCAGGCCGTAGAGCAGCACTTCATTGATGTTGAGCAGGCCCGGCGCGAGTGAAATCTTGGCCAGCCGCCGGCTGTTGCGATTCCTGCTGACGATGAGGAGGGCCGCGATCAGGCACAGCGAGGAACCTGCTCCGCCCATGAATACGAAGATATCCAGGGTATGTTTGTTGATCGGGTGGGGCGGCGGCAGGCCCGCCGCGAGCGCGGCGGCGTTGAGCGTGTTGGTATGTTCGAGGATCTCCTGCGACAGCGGTGCGAACACGTTGCTGCCGTGGATGCCGAAGAACCAGTTCACGTGGATGAGCAGCACATAGGCGATGCTGGTATCCAGGATGTCCGTGAAAAAAGTGATCGGATAGAGCATGGCCGCATAGACGCATTCATGCGCCGTCATGCCGGCGACGGCCAGGAAAGCGAGGTGGATGCCTGCGAAACAACTGATGGTCAGCACGCCCGGGATCAGGCATATGAACGCGGATGGGATGGAGATGTCCAGGCCCTCCGAATAGATGGTCATGCGCAGGCGCTCGATGCCGCACAAGAAGATGAGCAGGCGAGAGGCGGCCAGCGCGATCACGATGCTGATGAAAAGTCCCTGCACGCCGAGCCAGACCGACAGGCCGCCGGATTGTCCGGCGAGCGGCGTCACGGCCAGGAAGGAAGCCAAGGCGACCATCGCCGCGATGGGGGGGCTGATGGGACGGGTGGGGTGGCGCTGGTTGTAGCTTTGCGTCAAGTGATAGCTGGTACCGAATAGCACCGGCAAGGAGAGGATGCCGAAAGTCCCTTGCCATATCGCCGCGCCCAGCCGCGGCCAGTTGCCGCCGAACAGCTGGCTCATGGCATCCTGGTACGCCTGGATGGGCAGATTGTTCAGGACAATCGCCAGCGCACCGGCGACCACGAGCGGCAGGCAAAGCAGGAAGCCATTGCGGATGGACATCATCGCCGGACAGTAGGCCCATCCTGGCGTGGTAAAGCGTTGAAGGCGGTCGATGAGACTGATGGCGCTCATGCTGGCGGTCGGTCGGGTCGCCGGGGATCGGGCAATGCCGGAAGGGATTGTCCGGCGGTGCCGCACGGTAATCATTACGCGGATGATGCTACCAGTATTCTCTTGGCGTTATTCGTGTTATTGCGGGGCGGGAGGAAATATGACCGTAGATACTGTCATTATTGGAATCGGACGGAACCGAATATGTAGATACCTATGCTGTGGGGGGGCGAGGGGAATTCTTTGGGCGAGACTCGTCATTGCGAGGACCGCAGGCCCGCAGCAATCCAGTCCGTTCCATGCGCAGCGCAGCGCCGCCGGTTTTTCGCGCGGCGCGTTTTCGCTTCCCGCTCGCCTTCCCCTCCCTTGCCATCGGTCGGCAAATGCGGAAATGCGGTTCAGCCGCGGCGTTTCCCCTTGCGCTTGCCCGGCTCCGGCGTTTCGCCGCGCCCGCGCCCGGATGGGCAGGCCCCGCTCCCGGCGAGGCGAAAATCTATCTTGCTCGTTTCCAGATCGGCGCGCACCAGTTCCACCCGCACCCGGTCGGAGAGGCGGTAACGAACATGGGTGCGCTCGCCCGCCAGTTCGTGGCGGGCCTCGTCGAAATGGAAATAGTCGCTGCCGAGATCGGAAATATGCACGAGACCTTCGATGAAAATGTCGTCCAAAGCGACAAAAAGGCCAAAGGGCACCACTGCGGAGACACTGCCGGAGAATATTTCGCCGATGCGGTCGCGCATGTAATAGCACTTGAGCCACGCCACTACGTCGCGGGTGGCCTCGTCGGCGCGGCGCTCGGTCGCCGAGCATGCCATGCCGGTTGCTTCCCAGGCGCCGGGATCGTAGCGTCCGCCGGCGAGCACGGCCTTGATGGCGCGATGGATGAGCAGATCGGGATAGCGCCGGATCGGCGAGGTGAAATGTGTATAAGCGTCATAGGCCAGGCCGAAATGACCAACGTTGTCCGGGCTGTAGACCGCTTGGCGCAGCGAGCGCAGCATCACTGTCTGCAAGAGTTGGGCGTCGGGACGCGCGCGCGCCTTGTCGAGCAGCGCGGCGTAATCCTTGGCCGTCGGCTTGTCGCCGCCGCCGAGCGCCAGGCCGAATTCGGCGAGAAAGGCGCGCAATTTGTCGAGCCGTTCCGGCGTCGGCCCTTCGTGGACGCGGTAGAGCGCGGGATGGTCATTGTCTTGCAGGAAACCCGAAGCGCAGACATTGGCGGCCAGCATGCATTCCTCGATCAGGCGATGCGCATCGTTGCGCGTCTCCGGCACGATGCGCGCGATCTTGCCCTGGTCGTCGAATTCCATGCGCGTCTCGATCGTCTCGAAGTCGATCGCCCCGCGTTGCGCGCGCGCCTTGAGCAAGGCGCGAAACAGCCGGTCGAGTTCTTGCAGGCGGGGCAGCAATTCGCCGGGCACGGCATTGGCATCGTGCTCATAGAGCGCGGCGGCGACCTGGTTATAGGTCAGGCGCGCATGAGAGAGCATCACCGCCGGATAGAAACGGTACGCCCCGATCTCGCCGCGCGCGGTAATATCCATGTCCGCCGCCATGCACAGGCGCTCGACCTGCGGATTGAGCGAACACAGGCCATTGGAGAGTTTCTCCGGTAGCATGGGGATGACGCGGCGCGGGAAATACACCGAATTGCCGCGCGCGCGGGCATCGTGGTCGAGCGCGCTGCCCGCTCCGACATAGTGCGAAACATCGGCGATCGCCACCACCAGCCGCCAGCCGCGTCCCCGGCGCTCGCAATAAACGGCGTCGTCGAAATCGCGCGCCGTCTCGCCGTCGATCGTCACCAGCGGCAAGGCGGTGATGTCCTCGCGCCCGGCGCGATCCTTCTTGCGCACGCCGTCCGGCAGCTTGCGCGTCTGCGCGCGCGCCTCGGGCGAGAACGCGAACGGCAGTTCATGTTTGCGCAGGGCGATTTCGATTTCCATGCCGGGATCGGCATAGTTACCAAGCACTTCGATGATGCGCCCCACGGGCCGGGCGGTGCGCGACGGCTGCCCGACCAGTTCCACCGTCACCACCTGACCCAATCCGGCCCGCCGCCCGCCCGCCGCGATCAAGATGTCCTGGGTCAGCCGCTTGTCCTCCGGCGCGACGATTCTCACGCCGTGCTCATCGAGCACGCGCCCCACGATGCGCGTATTGGCGCGTTCGAGCACTTCGACGATCTTGCCTTCGGGCCGCCCGCGCCGGTCCGTACCGGCGATGCGCACGATGACGCGATCGCCGTGGAATACCTCGCGCATGGCACGGGCATCGAGAAAAATATCATCGCCGCCATCGTCGCGCAGCAAGAAGCCGAACCCGTCGGAATGGCCCTCGACGCGCCCGGAGATCAAGTCCGCCTTGTCCGGCAGGAGCCAGGCATTGCGACGATTGCGCACCAATTGCCCATCATGGAGCATCGCCCGCAGGCGGCGCTCGAAGAATTCGCTTTCATCATCGCGGATATCGAGCGCGCGCACGAGCGCGTCAAACTGCATCGGCACGCCTTCGCGGGCGAGAATCTGCCTGATGTACTCGCGGCTGGGCAAGGGCGCGGCGTATTTTTGCGTCTCGCGCTCAAAAAATGGATCGGCGCGGCGGATCGCGCTCGATCCGGCGGTATCGTCCTTTGTTGTTTTCCGGGTCATTGACTTTCCTCTCCAGCCTTTTATAATGCACATCCTCTTGCCCAGATGGCGGAATTGGTAGACGCGCTAGTTTCAGGTACTAGTGCCGCGAGGCGTGGAGGTTCGAGTCCTCTTCTGGGCACCAATAGAGCATACGATGTAGTCCGATAAAGTCCGAGAACATCAGTAACAACAAGGGTTCTCGGATTTTTTTCGTCCGATGTGCTATGACATGGAACGATTGAATACGGCGTTTTGTAGGGGTACAATTGGTGGTATACCACATTTTGTTTGGTTTCGTCCGATTACATCCCGACCAGTGGCTGGCCTTTATTTCGTGCAGAAGTTATCCTACGGTCAATGATCGAATAGCCGCCATGCTGGGCCGTCCCGCGGTAGCCTCGGGAATCCCCCCGTCCGCAGGGTTGCCCGGGCGCGAATCAAGCGCCATGCAGTTCCTCACGGATGATCCGGCGCAGATCGTCGGCGAAGCGCCTGCCCTGCATGATGTCGCGCAAGGCGGCGTTGATCAGCGTCTGGTATCCGCGCCCGCCTGTCTGCGCCTTATACCAGTCCACGACGTCCGGATCGAGCGCGATATTGATCTTCACCTTGCGGGGCAACGGGTTGCAGCGCCCGCCGGTGGATCGCACCTTCGAAATCCGCCTCTGTCCAGACGGGCGCCTCATCGAGCTCGCCCGCATCGGGCGAAATAGTTTTCTTGTTCATGGCGTTTAGCCTTTCGCATGAAAATGACACGGATGACATCGTCGCTTTCGGTGTGCGCGATGACGACGACTTCGACCCACAGCAGACCCACGGTGAAAAAGCGCCGCTCACCGTAATCGAAGCGATTGTCGGGCCGGGTGAACGTCTCCTCGGCAAAGACGCGCTCGGCCTCGGCCAGATCAAGCCCATGTTTTTTCAGGTTGATCCGCCGTTTTTCGGGGTCGACAGTGAAGCCCATGGGGTCAAATGTTATAGATAATTATCTACATTGTAAAGCGATTCCGCTTGACTTTCCCCGCATTCGGCCTGTCATTGCACCGTCTCCGCAGACAACGGGGATCGGGATTGACCTCCCGCACGGTCCGCCCAAGGGGCGAGTCCATGCGCACAAAAAAGCCGCGATTAGGAGATGTGTATAATAACAATGGATGCGGATAAGGATAGTTTTGTATGAAAGAAATAATTCTAGCGATCAGCACGGCTTTTCAAGATGCGGGTGAGGCCACGAGAGCCATCGAAATAGCCAAAGCGTTGAAAAAATACCATCCGGATGATAGGGAGCCTAGGATCCTATTCCTATCACACGGAAGCCGATTCGAGCAGATGGCTCTGTACCTTGGGTTCGAGATACATCACGCCGAACCAAAATTGCCGGGCATTGGCCTGTACCAGGATTTTGGCATGACAACGACCAATCTCATTGGCTCCGAAAAATTGGCCATGGAAATGATTCAGGGCGAAATTGCGGCCTATGACAAGATAAAGCCGGACATCGTCCTGCACGGTTTCTGGCCGATAGCGGGGCTGGCTAGAAGAATGGTGAAAGAAGAAATCCCGGGGATTTGCTTTGTTCCGCTGCCATTGGTTCCCGATTTTTTCAAGGTACTTCCGGAGGTGCCGGAACAGTTGAAGCTATTCTCGATAGTGCCAAAGCCTCTGCGCCTGTGGCTGTTTCGACACATTCCGGATTTCATCAGGAGCAGGGTGCCGATATTGAGGCAAAGCAACATCAGGCGAGCCGCCTATGATCTGGGCTGGCGTGGAGAAACCCAGAATTTTCTGCACACTGAGCAGTTCTGGTTCCGAGAAGATGCTCAAAGAGGTTGTAAATGTTTTCACATACGGACCAGGGTTAGATTGGAACGCTGTTATACTCTCGCTCCACTTTCCGGTCGAAAGAGCAAGAGGACTTTTGAAGAGGCGTCAGGGTGTCCATATCACCGACAAGTTCGTCCCGGCGCTGAAGATCAACGCGATGGCCGATGTCACGATAAGCCACGGAGGTCAGGGCACTTTGCAGACGGCTCTTTATTCCGGCAGCCCGATTGTCGGTGTCGCCGCCCAGCAGGAGCAATTCATTAACCTGGCGAATGTAGAAGCGCACGGTGCTGGCATGCGCATCCCACGCAGTCGATGGAATGCAAGAAATATCCAGAGATCGGTTCTCAGAATTCTGTCCGACACGCGGTACAAGGAATCGGCGATGGCGCTGAGGGAATGCATCTGGTCCTCGGACGGCGCGAAAAACGCGGCTGTCGCGATTTGGGAAACGATAAGGCAAAAACATTTTTAGAACTTGTTCATTGTCTCTGGTACTCCCCCGCCGGTTGCCCCTACAACGGTCTGAACACGTTCTGAAAGGCGAGGAACTCGCTCTGATATTCCCGATTCCGCTGATTGCGGGAGCGGGTTACCGCCATTCCCGGAGATAATGAACAGGTTCCTACAGTGCCAGCGCCTGCTTCACCTGCGGCCACTGCCGGCGGCTGACGGGCAGGGTTTCGCCAAGGCCGTGCAGCAGGATTTCCCAGCGCGTTTCGCCTTCGCCCTCGCCTTCGTTACCACCCTCGCCGCCGCGACGGCGGCGCACGCCGGCGATGGCGGCGCGGGCAACCAAGCAGTTACGGTGGATGCGCAGGAAGCGTTCGGGATGAGCCTGCTCGATCTGCACGAGGGTTCCGCTGAGCAGGTATTCGCGCTCGACAGTGCGCGCGGTGACGTATTTGAGTTCGGCGCGCAGGTAGAGCACTTCATCTACGGATAAAAACAGGATGCGACCGCGCTCGATGACGCTGAAATGCTGGCGCCCGCCGTCGTCCGCGCTCGCCGCCGGCGCGTGCCGGACGCGGGCGAGTGCCGCGGCGAGACGCTCGGCGCGCACGGGTTTGAGCAGGTAATCGGTGGCGGCGACATCGAAAGCCTGGATCGCGTACTCGTCGTGGGCGGTGGTGAAGATCACCGCGGGCGGGCGCGGGCGGGCGGCGGCGTGGCGAGCGAACTCGACGCCGTTCATCGCCGGCATGCTGATATCGGCAAGCACGACATCGGTTTCGATCTGTTCGAGCAGGCGCAGCGCTTCGACGCCGTTGGCTGCCATGCCAATCACGCGGGTCGGCACCTGCGCGGCGATGTCGCCAAGCAGGTCGCGCAGGCGCAAACGGGCCGGGGCTTCGTCATCGACAATCAGGACACGCAACGGAGAGGCGACGGCATTCATCGTGGAGTTCTCTTCAAGGGCAGGCTGACTTGCACGCAATAGCGGTCATTGCGGCGAGAGCTGATGAGTTCGGCTTCGAGATCGTAATAAAGCATCAGGCGCTCACGGATATTGTCCAGGGCCATTTTATTGCCGCTGTGATGTGGATGCACTTCGGCCACCGGATTATCGACTTCAAGCCATAGTTTGCCGCGGCGCGCGCCCAGGCGCACCACGATCTCGCCGCCTTCGGTGGTCGGTTCGACGCCATGATAGACGGCATTTTCGAGCAAGGGCTGGAGCAGCAGCGGCGGCACCCGCACCGCGTCGAGCGAAGCGCCTCCCGCGACGGCGACATCCCAGCGCACTTTCAGTTTGTCGCCAAGCCGCAATTGCTCCAGATTGATGTAACGCTCGCAAAGCGCGATTTCATCGCCAAGCGGCACCAGCCCGCGCTTGTCGCGCATGAAGATGCGAAATAGATCGGCCAGCTCTTCCAGTCCCTGTTCCGCCCGGCGCGGATCGGAGCGGATCACGCCGAGCACGGCGTTGAGCGAATTGAAAAGGAAATGCGGGCGTATGCGGGCGGTAAGCGCCATCAGCCGTGCTTCGGTGAGCGCCGGCGAATAGAGGTGATTGCGGTAATCGAAGTAAAAAATCGTGACCGCCGTCGCCCCCAGCGCCCAGGACAGCCAGCGCCACAGCATGTCGCGCTCCGCCGCGAGCAGGGGCCACAGCAACATGATGGAAGCGCACACGACCCCGGCCAGCAGGCTGTTCGCGGCCAGCGCGCGCGGATGCGACAGCCATGGCGCGAGGACATAGAGCACGAAAAGCACGAAAAAAAGCGGCAATTCCACCTTCGATGCCATAACCATGATCTCGCCGCCAAGCAGTGCGATCTCGTCGGTGCGCACCAGCACGGTAACAACCGCCAACAAATTCACCAGCAACAATACCCGCAAGACCACACCAATATTGCGAAAATCCGGCAGGGGCATATTCGCGGGCCGGAAAAGCTTTTGTTTTATACTCATCATCGCTTCTGCACTCGGGAAATCGATCTTCGTTCCGGGCGCGGAAAATTTGTCAAGCTCATATGAACTTCGCTCCCGGCGGGCGACGCCCTCCCTCCTTATTTACGACTGGTCACGACGCATTATGACAGCAAACAAGCTTTCCTCCCCTCCGCTCCCTCCCGCTTCCACATCCACCGGCAACGCGAAAACATGGTCGGGACGTTTCAGCGAACCGGTGGCGGATCTGGTCAAGCGCTACACCGCTTCGGTGTCCTTCGACCAGCGCATGGCGGCACAGGATATCCGGGGGTCGCTCGCCCACGCCAGGATGCTTGCCCGCCAAGGCATCATTTCCAGGGGCGATCTTGCTGCCATCGAATGCGGCATGGCGCAGATCAAGGATGAAATCGCGCACGGCGAGTTCAATTGGAATCCCGGCGACGAGGATGTGCATCTCAACATCGAAAGACGCTTGACCGCGCTCGCGGGCGACGCCGGCAAACGGCTGCACACCGGGCGTAGCCGCAACGATCAGGTCGCCACCGACATCCGCCTCTGGCTGCGGGACGCCATCGACCGCATCCTCGCGCTGCTCGCCGCTTTCCAGCGCCAGCTGCTCGACATCGCCGACGAGCACGCCGCCACGCCGATGCCCGGCTTCACCCATCTCCAGGTCGCACAGCCGGTGACTTTCGGCCATCACCTACTCGCTTATCACGAAATGACCCGCCGCGACGCCGAACGCTTCACCGATTGCCGCCGCCGCACGAACCGCTTGCCCCTGGGCGCGGCGGCGCTCGCGGGGACAAGCTACCCGATCGACCGCGCCGGCGTCGCCACCGAGCTGGGTTTCGAGGACATCTGCCGCAACTCGCTCGACGCCGTGAGCGACCGCGATTTCGCCATCGAGTTCTGCGCCGCGGGCGCGCTGCTCATGACACACCTGTCGCGCCTGTCGGAAGAAATCATCCTGTGGATGAATCCGCGTATCGCTTTCATCGACCTCGGCGACAGTTTCTGCACCGGCTCCTCGATCATGCCGCAGAAGAAAAACCCCGACGTGCCCGAACTCGTGCGCGGCAAGACGGGGCGCGTCAACGGCCACCTCATCGCGCTGCTCACCCTGATGAAAGGCCAGCCGCTCGCCTACAACAAGGACAACCAGGAAGATAAAGAGCCGCTGTTCGATACCGCCGACACGCTCATCGACACCCTGCGCGTCTATACAGACATGATCGCCAGCATCCAGGTCAAGGCCGGCAACATGCGCGCCGCGCTCGCGCAGGGCCATGCCACCGCCACCGATCTTGCCGACTATCTGGTGAAGAAGGGCCTGCCTTTCCGCGATGCCCACGAAGCTGTGGCGCTGGCGGTCAGGACCGCCGAAGCGCGCGGGGTCGATATTTCCTGTTTCGGCTTGCGCGAGCTGCGCGACGCCATGAACCCCGTGCCCGGCGCGGCGGAGCGTCTCGACGGCGATGTGCTCGCGGCGCTCGGCATCGAAGGATCGCTCGCCGCCCGCGCCCACCCCGGCGGTACGGCTCCCGCGGCCGTGCGCGCCGCCATCGCCCGCGCCCGCGCCGACCTGGATCAGGGCACGTAGCGTTCCATGATGCCGGAGAACATCAGCAGATACGAAATCCGCCGCCTGATCGGCGCGGGCGCGACCAGCAGCGTCTACCTTGCCTGGGACCCCTTTCATCAGCGCGAAGTCGCCATCAAGCAACTCGAACCGGACTGCTTCAATACCCCCCGCCGCGGCCATCTCTTCCGCCAGCTTCTCCTCAACGAAGCCGCGCTCGCCGGCAAGCTCGTCCACCCCCACATCGCGCAAATCCACGACGCCGTGGTCGATGAAAGCATCGCCTGCGTCATCATGGAATACGTCCCGGGCGGCACTCTCGAACCGTTGGCCCGGCCCGGCGGCCTCGCGCCTTTCGAGCGCGTGCTGGAGATCATCTTCAAATGCACGCGCGCCCTCGACTACGCTTTCCACCAGGGCATCACCCACCGCGACATCAAACCGGCCAACATCCTGCTCGCCACCCCCGGCGGCAGCGACATCCGCATCACGGATTTCGGCGCTTCGCTCCACAGCGCGAGCGCCGCCACGCAAATCGTCAACCTCGGTTCGCCCGCCTACATGTCGCCGCAGCAGGTGCGCGAAATGCCGATCGACCATCGCTCCGACATCTACTCGCTCGGCGTGGTGATGTACCAACTCCTTACCGGACACCTGCCGTTCGAGACCGACAACAACTACACCCTCATCTACCGCATCGCCAACGACCCGCCGCCGCCGCTCACCGGATATCGCCCGGAAATTCCCGAAGCGCTCGACGCCATCGTGCGCCGCGCCATGGAAAAGGACATCGACCGCCGTTACCAGAGCTGGATCGAGTTCTCGCACGATCTCGCGCTCGCCTTCCGCAACCTCGCCGTGGAATTCGACCGGGAATCCCTGCCCGACACCAGCAAATTCCAGTCGCTGCGCGGCATCGCCTTTTTCCGCGAATTCTCCGACGCCGAACTATGGGAAATCGTCGGCTTCGCGCAATGGGACCAGTTCCAGCCCGGCACCATCATCCTCAAAGAAGGCGAAGCGGGCGACCACTTCTGCTTCCTGGCCGCGGGCGAAGCCCGGGTCAAAAGAAACGGCATCCTGCTGGATGTCATCGCCATCGGCGAGTGCTTCGGCGAAATCGCCCTCTTCGCCGCGGGAAAAGGCGTGCGCTCCGCCTCGGTCGAAGCCACCGCCGAAGTCCGCCTGATCACCATCCGCGCCAACGCCCTGCAACACGCCTCCGACACTTGCCGCATGCACTTCTACAAGGCTTTTCTCGAAGTACTGGCGACGAGATTGTCGCTGGCCAGCTCGAGAATAGCGAATTCCGAGGCGGGGCGCTTTTTCTAGCCTGGGTATCTCACCCCATCCGCTCCGCAGCGCCACGAACTATCCATGCCAACCTGTAGATACCTATGCTCGTCATTGCGAGGAGCGCAGCGCCGTGGAAACCCAAACTCTATTCCAACGATTTATGTAGATATCCGCAAGCTGTTGAAAGCAATGGTTTTTCCATTCTTCACGGTCTGCTGGAAGCAATGGAAACCCACGGGTAGCCAGGGTTTTCGAGTCCATTTTTCAGTCCAAACCCCGGG
>JAITLI010000036.1 GCA_031277975.1 Azoarcus sp. | reverse complement strand
CACGCGCGCAGCAGATCGCCGGGCATCAGCAAATTGCTGGCGAAGTCGTCGGCTTCCCGCTCGATGTCGCGGAGCGTTTCGATGCCGGTGTGGACGCTCTGCTTGTCGCAGTTGAAGCTCTGCTGCTGACCGCGATGCAGGATGAAGTGACCCAGCTCGTGGGCGATGGTGAAGCGTTGGCGTTCCGGGCACGATTTGCCGTTGTAGGCGATGCCCCACACCTCGTGGTCGTTGGGATCGCGTGCCAGCATCCCCTCGAAGGCATCGTCGTTGAACTGCACCGGCTGCTTGATCTCCCGAACGCCGGTGCCGTAGGGCGTGCCCGGCAGCATCTGCCGGACGACTTCCAGATCGATGGCGTCGGGCATGCCCGTGCTGTACCACGCCCGCAGCCACTTGATCACGTGGCTGGCGGCAATCAAACCGGTGAGGGCCTGCGCTGCACTCAAGTTTCAGTCCCCGCCGTCGCCCTTGTCGGGGAACATGATCTTGAGCGCCTGCCGGTAGCGATCCTTTTCCTCGTCCGTCATTCCGGCGTACTCACGGAAGAAGGCCACGTCCTCGGCACTGGCCTGCGGTGCTTCCTGCATGGGCGTGCCCATCACGTCCTCCATCGTCACGCCGAGCACCTGAGCAATCTTCTGAATCCGCTCGGCGGTGGGGCGCTGCCCATCCTTCATCTCGAGCTCCCAGATGTAGGCCTTGGTGCAGCCGACCGCATCGGCGACCTGCTGCAAGGTCAACTTTTTCGCCTCGCGCAACCGGCGCAGGCGCGCTCCGAATGCTGAAGCCATCAATTGCTCCTGTCAGTGGGGGTGTTTTCAACAAGCCAGAAAGTATAGCCAAAAGATACCACGAAGCACCATATGTGCCACGTTGATTGACAAGCGGAAATCCGAGGGACAAAATCGCGCTTGTATCTCAGGGCTTTACTTTCATGAGATGCGTGTTCAGTAACCCTGTCGCTGGCCCGTGCAGCCCGATCCCGGTCTCAGACCTCCGACGCCGATCCAGAAAGGACGAACAAGATGAAGAAGACCTTTGTCGACGTGATGCTCGAGCTGCCGGTGGATGCCACGCTGCGCGACTTCCTGACCCAACATGGCCTGCCCGTGCCGGACGGGTTCGTGTGGGACGACACGCCGGAGACCAGCCAGTTCTTGGTGGAGGCGGTCAAGGTCTGGCCGGACACCGCCGCCCGCGACCAGATGACCGCCAACCTCATGGCCAGCGTCCAGTTGGGCGACCCGGCGGGCAAGCAGGCGATGTTCGAGGCCGTGGTTTCCGATGCCGCCGCGCTGGCGGGCCTGACGCTGTGCCGTAGCGACGTCCACCGCTCGTTCTGGCTCTACGTCACCCACCCGACGCTGTTCGAGCGTGCCTACGACTTCAGCTTTTGGGAGCACCACGGGCCGCAGACCCAGCAATACGATCTGGGCCTGAAGCGCCAGCCGAACGGCTCCGAGCACCATCTGGCCGGTCTGCGCAACGCGATCTCGGCCTTCTACAAGCGCGAGATGCAGTGCGGCGACAGCAGTGTGGCGCACTTGGTCGAGCGCAGTCCCGGCGTGTTCCTGCTGACCGTCCACGCCAAGGACATGGCCATGCTGCGGCTGGAGTTCGAGGGCGCGACCCTCAAGCGCCGCGTCGGCAATCCCAACATCCACATGGTGCTGGAGTACGCCAAGACCACGGGCGTCGTCCGCACGCTGGTGCGCGGCGGCCAGAAGTACCAGCAGATGCTGGTCGAGGCCTTCGCCGAGCATGTGCTGGGCGTCAAGGCGAGCGCGAGCCGCATCAAGTCGCCGACGCTGGACTTGTCGATGCTGCGCACCGGCTTCGACGTGCCGGAGGCGTTCGAGGACGGCTTCTCGATGGTGCAGTTGAAGGCGCTGACCTTCCTCAGTCCGGACGGTGCGCTGAAACTCGAATGCACCGCGATGCAATCCAGCCAGCAACGCTCCGTGCATGAACTGCTGAAGGAGAAGTTGAACGGCCCGCTGGAAGGCAACTGGACGGTGACGGCGGCGCAGGTCAATCTCTACTATCCGCCGGAGCCGGGCCGCACGCGCGCGAAGGTGGTCACCATCGAAGTGACCAGCAAGGGGCGGCTGAACCTACACAAGTTCGACGCCAAGATGCAGGCGCAACTGGAAGGCTATCTGGTCGCGGTCGGCATCTTGCAGAAGGGCCAGACCCTGAGCGCGCACGAAATGCCGCCGGAAACGGATGCGGTCGGCTCGACGCCGGTGATCGAGGACTGACCGGTGGCGGCGCACGACGCTTGGGCCTTGATCTGCCGCCTGTTCGCGGGCGGTACGCCCGTGCTGCGCGCCACGTTGTCGCCGCGCGAGGCGGCGACGCTGTCCGTCCTCGGCAAGGCGGTCAAGCCGACGGCGATGGATCAGTCCTTCGTGCTCTGTCCGCACTGCCAGCAGCATCGGGCGCAAGTGCTGGGTGATGGACGCGGCGGACGGATGTGCCGTTGCCCTGACTGCGGGCCGGTGGCCATCGAAGCCGCCGATGGTGCGGCGCTGGCCTTGGACGAGGACTGGCTGCGCCAGAAGATGCGCCTCGCGCTCGGCATCGAAAGCCGCGACGGCATCGATGACCTCGGCGACGGTGTGTGGCGGCTCGGTGATGCCCGGCGTTCGCCGGTGCTGCTGGCGCGCGATCTCACGCGGGTGTTGCACGAACCTGCGTTGCTGGATCGGGTGCGCGTGGCGGGCGGCGACGTCCGGGTGATCACGCCGAGGCCGAGCACGACGCGCGGCTCGCCCTTCGGCGCGGGCGTCGAGTGGTTGGCGCTGGAGGAACGCTTCGCGTTCTATGGCGGCGGGATCACGTTCATCGCAGCGCCGTCGCCCGTGACGCCAGCGGCCGCCGATCCGGCCACGCCGGTGAACAGGCCGTTCTCGGCGGACTTCAGGTGGGCGACGCTGCCCGACATCAGCAGCACGCCGATCCAGTTCACCGATGGTCAGTCGAAGGTGTTCGGCGCGCTGTGGTCGTTCAAGGGCGAGGCCACGACGGCGGATCGGATCATGCAGCGCGCGGGATTGGGAAGCGACAAGCCGAGCGACCTGTTCAAGATCAAAGCGAAGGACAAGGGCAAGCCGGAGCCTGCGGCGCAGCACGCGGCCTACGGTGCGCTCGTGGTCACGCAGCAACGCGCGGGGCTGTATGCGATGCCGTGCGCGGCAGTGGGAAAGGAGGTCGCCATGACGTGAGCACACCACCCGACGCGCCGAGGCTCGCGCGACTTCAAGAGCCTGACCTTTTCAATTTTTGGAGCATTTGAAATGAGCGGAAAGAACCAATGGGTCGTTCCCATCAACGGCGGTGATCAGTGGGGCGTGCGCGGTGAAGGCAACGACCGCCTCACCTCCGTCCACGACACGCAGCAGCAGGCGATTGACCGTGCGCGGGACATCGCCATCAACCAGCAGAGCGAGATGTTCATTCAAGGGCGTGACGGCCAGATCCGTGAGCGCAACAGCTACGGTCATGACCCGTTCCCGCCCAAGGGCTGACGTTGGGGCTGGTCTCGCGGGTTTGCACGGGCAATCTGGAACAGCAAACCCGCGAGCCAACCATTCCCATCGGCACACGCACAAACCATTGACGGAAAACGCCGTCTGCGTGTGCCACGGCGAAGAAGTTGGCGCAGGTTTCGGGAGAAGATAGGGCGGAACAGGGGCGAACCGGGCACGTGGTGGCGGTCGGGCGACCGGCGGGTGGCACACGCAGAACGGGCGGGAACCCCGCGTGGCGGGCGGATTCCGCACAGGAAAACGCCCAACCGAGAACGGTTGGGCGCTGAATAGTGGTGGCCAGTCGCGGAATCGAACCACGGACACGCGGATTTTCAGTCCGCTGCTCTACCAACTGAGCTAACTGGCCGGAAGTGGCCGCATTATAACCATGGCCGCGGCGGAGTCAATGGGCGCGACCGGCATCGTGTCGCGGATCGGGACGGGGATAAGTCCAATGCCCGTGCGCACTTTTCCGGAGCGGGCACGTCATGCCCGCGGGCAATGTCCCGCTTTGCGCGTGAAACCCGCCGTGCGCGGAATGCGGTCGATACTGATGCGGAACGTAGCCGATACTGATGGCCTTGTCGAAGACCGGGCAGGAACGAATGTCGTGACCGCCGCCGCCGATCCGCTGGTCGCCGTATTGCTGGCGAGCTTTGATGGCGCGCGCTTCCTGCGGACGCAACTTGCCAGTCTCGCCGCGCAGAGCCATCGCAACTGGTGTCTTTTTGTGTCCGATGATGGTTCATGCGATGAGACGCGCACCATCGTTGCCGGGTTTGCCTCCGAAGCCGGCGGTGGGCGGGTGCGGTTGTGCGAGGGCCCGCGCCGTGGTTTTGTCGCCAATTTCCTCTCGCTTGCCTGCCATGCGGAGGTCGACAACGCGCATGCCGATTATTTCGCGTTTTGCGATCAGGACGATGTGTGGCACGCGGACAAGCTCGCCCGCGCCCTCGCGGCGCTCGCGGCGGCGCCGGACGAGGGGCATCCGGCGCGGCTCTATGGCGGACGCTCGCGGCTCATCGACGGGGAAGGACGCGCCATGGGGCTGTCGCCGCTTTTCACGGCGCGGCCTTCGTTCACCAATGCGCTGGTGCAGAGTTATGCCGGCGCCAATACGATGGTGTTCAATGCCGCCGCCCACGAATTGCTGCGCCGTTGCGGTCCGCTCGAAGGCGTCGCTTCGCACGACTGGTGGCTTTATTTGCTGGTGAGTGGCGCGGGCGGGCGGGTGGTCTACGATCCCCTGCCCGCGATCGACTATCGCCAGCATCCGGGCAATGTGATGGGGCACAATCGCGGCTGGGCGGCCCGTCTCGACCGGCTGCGCTGGTTTGCCGCCGGACGCATGCGGCGCTGGAACGCCAGCCATGCCGCCGCGCTGGAGGCGCATGCTGCTCTGCTGGCCGCGCCCAATCGCGCCGCGCTGGCCCATTTCCGCCGCGCCCTCAATGGCCGCGGCCTCGCCGCGCTGCATGCCCTCGGGAAAAGCGGTGCCCGCCGCCAGCGCCCGCTGGATAATTTTGCCCTTGCCTTGTACGCTTTGCTGGGGCGATTGTGACGCCATGCGGTACCATACGGGACCGCACGATCAATTTTGCCCCGGATGTATTTTGTCTCCGGTATAACGCATTTTTGTCTCCGGTGTAACGCATGCCGTCTTCTCCGCTCATCAGCATAGTCATTCCTTCGTACAACCACGCGCCTTACGTGGCCGAAGCTGTTGCCAGCGCGCTGGCGCAGGATGTGCCGCTCGAAGTCGTCGTCCGCGACGATGCTTCCAGCGACGAGAGCTGGCGGGTATTGCGGGAAATGCGCGACGCCCGGCTCCGCATCGTCCGCAACGACGCCAATCTGGGCGCGCACGCCACCCTGCACGCGGCGCTGGATGAGGCGCGCGGCGATTATCTCGCCATCCTCGATTCGGATGACCGCTACGCGCCGCAACGCCTCGCGCGCTGTCTTGCCCTGTTGCGGGATGGGCCGTGCGATCTGGCCGGTACGGACATCCGCCTGATCGACGCCGCCGGGCAGGCGGTCGCCACGCATTGGTGGATCGACGCTTTCGCCCGGCTCAAGGCGGTCTGGCGCGAGACGAGCGACTGGACGGCGGCCCTGCTCGAAGGCAACGTGTTCATGACCACGTCGAATTTCGTGTTTTCGCGCCGCCTGTGGGAGAAGCTCGCGCCATTCAGCGCCCACCGCTACGTTCACGACTACGATTTCCTGTTGCGCGCCCTGATCCACGGCGCGCGCCTGGGCTGGATCGACGAACCCTTGCTCGATTACCGCCTGCATGAGGCGAACACGATCGGCGAAAGCCCGCTGCATGCCAATCTGGAAACAGCGGCCTTGCTGCGCGAGCACATGCCGGCGCTGCTCGCCGGACGGGGAAAGAACAGCGCGCGCGACGCGACGCGCCTGCGCCATCTGGGTTCGCAGTGGGCGCGCACCGAGCGCCACGAACAGGAAATACTGCTCGCCCTCCAGCATGAAACCTTGACGGCCAAGGACCGCGACTGGAAAAAGCTGGTCGATGACCGTGACCAGTGGGTCGCGGAGCGTGACCAGTGGATCGAAGAACGCGACCACTGGATCGAAGAACGCGACCACTGGATCACGGAACGCGATGAGCGGATCGCCGAATGCGATCACGAAATCGCGGGCTTGCGCCATGAAATCAACGAGTTCCGCCGCCGCCCGCTCATCAGTGCATGGCGGTTGAAGACCGCTTCGGCGCGGGCGCGGCTCGCTGGCTGGTATGCGTGCACGCGCCAATTGCTGGCCATGGCCAATGTGCCGGTACTGCGCGTGGGCAGTTATGCCGCCCTGCGCCGCCTGGTCGAAGCGCGGCGGACGCGGCTCGACGCGCTCTCCTTCGATGTGTTCGACACGCTCGTGGCGCGGGTGATCGAGCCACCCGAGCATATCGCCAAGCGGGTGGCGCAATGCCTCGGAGAGCGCATCGGCAATGCCGATATCGATGGCCTCCTGGCGGCGCGCGGGGAAGTCGAAGCGCAATTGCGCGCGGCCGCCCAGGCGGCGGGCGGCGATCATGAGTGTCATCACGACGACATCATCGCAGAATGGATTGCGCGGGTGACGCCGCGGCGCACGGCGGAAGAACAGGCGGAACTGGCCGGGTTCGCGGCCGGGCGCGAATACGAATTCGAGCGCCTCGCCCTGACAGCCAAGCCCGCCGCGCGCCTGTTCTTGCAGTGGGCGCGCGCCGCGGGGCTGCGCATCGTCGCTGTTTCCGACATGTATCTCGGCGAGCGCCAATTGCGCCGCCTGCTCGACGATCTCGGCTACGGCGGCCTGATCGACTGCATTTACGTGTCGTCCGAGCACGGCATCGGCAAGTATTCCGGGCGGCTCTTCGCCGAAATGCTGGCGCGGGAAGGGCTGGCCGCCGACAGGGTATTGCACGTGGGCGACAATTTCCATTCCGATGCCCTCGCGCCCGTGCGCATGGGACTGGCGGGCGTCTTTTTCGATGAACGCCACGAACGCCGCCGCCGCCGCCGCCAGCGAAGCGCGGCGATGTTTGCCGAACGCGGTGGGGTATGGCCGGGCCGGATGCTGGCCGAAGTCCTCGCCGAACGGTTGCGCTACGACGAGCGCGCCAAGCGCGACGATTTCTTTTTCCAGTATGGGCTGGAAGTCTTGGGGCCGGTTTTTTGCTGCTTCCTCCTCGGCCTCGTCGAGCGCGTGCGGCGCGATCGCCCGGAGCGGGTGTTTTTCCTCGCCCGCGATGGGGAACTCTTTCTCCGCATGTACGAGGCTTGGGGAACGCTGGCGGGCATCGAACTGCCGCCGGCAATCTACGCCTACGCCAGCCGGCGGGTCGTGGCCAGCGCGGCGTTGGCCGACGGGCTGGACCGCGAACGCGCCCTCATCGGGCTGTACAACCCAAAGCAGCGCGGCCTGCAATCCATCCTCAAGACTTACGGCCTCGCGGCGGAAAGTTTCGCCGGGATCGCCCGCGAACATGGGTTCGCCACGCTCGATGAACGCATTTCCAACTGGAACGATCCCCGTCTCGCCGCTTTCCTCACCGATGAAAGGGTGCAGGAAAAAGTCCGTCCCATCGGCGAGGAAGCGCGGGCCCTGCTGCATGACTATTTCGCCGGCCTGGGTTTTTTCGGCCATGCGCGCGTGGCCATGGTCGACATCGGCTGGAACGGCACCATCCAGCGGTTCATGACTTCGACCTTTGGCGGCGCGGAAAGCTGCCCGCACATCGACGGCTATTACTTCGCGCTGATGGACGGCATGCATGCGGCGGCGCTCGCCCAGGGCGCGATCGAAGGGTTGATGCTGGATCGCCGCCGCGGCGAACCCCAGGAGCGCGCCGCCTGCGATTTTGAAGAACTGTTCGAACAAGGCGCGCGCGCGTCGCATGCCACCACGATCGGCTATCGGCGCGGGGCGGATGGCGCGGTCGAACCTGTGCTCAAAAGCGACGACGCCCCCGACCGGCAGGCGGAAATCCATTGCAATCCGCTGATCGCGGCCATGCAGGAAGGCGTGCTGCTCTGCCTGGAGCACTTCCACGCCGCGCAACGGCTCACCGGTTTCGGCTTCGACGCGCTCAAGCCATACGCCTTGGCCCTCATCGAGCGCGCGGTAGTCTATCCTTCGCCGCGCGAAGTCGCCGAACTGGGCCGCCTGGCCCACACCGAGGATTTCGGCCACGACGATTTGCTCGACATTTCGGCGCGGAGCGTGCGTTGGCGCGACTTCCTGCATCCGCGCACGCTTCGGGCGAAACTCGCCCTGCTGCCTTGGCGCTATGCCCCGTTTGCGCGTCTGCGTACGCCGCTGGCGGCGGCATTGGCGCGCGCGCAGCATCTCATGCTCAGTGAAGGGAGAAAACCATGAGTTCCGGACGCCGCGCGCGCATAGTCTTGCCAGTATGGAAAATCCTGCTCATGCACATGCCCTTCCGCCTGCTGCGCCGGGGAGGCGTCGGCTTTGCTCCGGGAGTGCGCGCTTCCTTCGCCTGGCTGGGCAACATGGGACGGCACATGCTCTTCGACCGCGACCGCCTCAAATACTTCGCCATTCGCCTGCGCCAGTTTTTCCCCTTGCGCTGAAACGGGCGCGGGCGCCAAGCGGCGCCCCTGTCATTGCCCGTTCCGGCGCCGCCGTGCGGTTTCAGGGATGTACGGCGGGAAGATTCGTTCCGCAAGAAACGGTCGTCTTGTTCGACAGTTGGCAGGTGCCCGTGGCGGCGTCGTGCAGCAGCGCCTTCGCATCGGCGCGGCTCGAAAAGCAATAACCGAAGGCCGTCACCGTGCCGATCTGTCCCGCCCCGCCGCTGTTGCCGCGTAGCCCGAACGCCTTGCGCGACGCTGCGGAATAGAGCGCATACGAGAACATCGCCGCATGATCGTAGATGCGATCAGGATAATCCGTGGCGCTGCTCTCGTGCAGGACAATGTCGGTATAACCGGAATCGACATCAAGCAGGAGCTGGAATACGTCGCAATTGTAGCCCACGAGGGTCTTGGCCCGATCCGCGGCGACCGGCAGGCCGTAAAAATAAACGGCGTCGCGCAACGGCATCGTGCTTGCCGAAGGCGTGGGGGTGGGGGTGGGTGTAATCGGTGTTGTTGCGCCGGAATCGAGAAACTCGTGGAGCTTGGCGTTGAAAGCGAGATCGAAACGCCCGTAAATACTGGACTTGCCGGAACATGCGCTTGGTGCCTCCCCTCCATGTAACTGCCCAATGAGTTTCTGGCCGCTATTATCGAACAGGCCAGAACCGCTGCTCCCGGCTTCGGTCGCGCCATTGTTCCATTTGACACTGATGTGAGTTGTGCCGGAAGGAGAATCGGAAGGGTAACTCCTGATTGAATTATCGAGACCAACACTGACACTAGCAAAGCCGGAAAGTCCGCCAAAGGCGATTTTTTGCCGGTCGCCGCCCGGGCTGTGAACTCCGGTCACCCCCATGCCCATAGTTGGTGTATTGGCGTGCCATCCAGCATAGGCAACGCCTGCCGGCGGTGTACTGTTGAGTCTAAGGAAAGATGTGTCGGTGGAAGTGGTACGGTAGAGCAGCGTCGCGCCGCCGTCGAGCTGCCGTCTCTGCGCGTCATAGTTCGTACCGTTGCAGGAAGGCGAACGGTGAAACCAGTATGTGATCAGGGACCCCGCCACGGTCTGGTCCGAGATGCAGTGCCTTGCCGTCAGGAAGTAGGGAATGGTGGTCGTTGCATCGTTGTCGTTCAGGAGGGTGCCGGTGCATATATACGTATATACTCCCTCATTAAATTCCATGTGCGCCGTTGCCCGACTCACAGTGTCCCAATTTGAATAACATCTCACGTCCGGATGGCAGGACAAAGCCGCCGCTTGTGCCGCGAACGCGCCCTGCGCTTCCCATCCCGTGCTTGCGGAGGCGAAAAGGTGGGAAACCCTCGGCAGTGCGATCTCGACCGTTTCGGCTGGAACGCCGGGCGGCAGGATGATTTCGAGCACCGCCTCTTCGGCTTCGACTGTCGGCGTCCACCAGGTGTGCGCCGCCTCGCTGGTGTCGCCGGAGAGCACGTTGGCCGCGATCAGGTCAAGGATCTTCTGGCCGCTGGTTTCAGACGCATCGTCATCGCCCGGCGCATGGACGCGAAGCACGGCTTGCGCGGGCAGCCTGAAGATACGCACGCCCAGCCGTATCCCCACCGCTCCCGGCGAAACAATGGCGATCGCCGCGGCTTGTCCGCCGTCGGGCTGCGCTTGCCAGACAAGCTGCCCACGGGTCATGGCGGAACTTTCCAAGGCCGTTACATCGCGCGCGAAACCGATCTGCTTTGGCGCGCCGCGCTTGCTTTCTTCAGCGCGCTTCGCCTGCACACTTTCCGCTTGCGCGGCGCTGACCGGATCAAGTGCGATGCGTTTGGGCACGGGAAGAGAAATACTGTCACGGCGCGCGGACTGCGGCGACTGGATGCCGGTTTCGGGCGTGAGCAGGGCTTCGGCACTGCGGATCTCGTCCGCGGCCCATGTCGGGAGTGCGCTTCCGGCGCAAACCAGCATCGCCGAGGTGAACAGGACGTGATGAAGGGAACGACAATTCATTATAATCTCCGGCGTCATATCGGTTTCTGTCTCGCGCCGGACCCAGACCCGGGATGCGGCGAAAAACGTTTCTTGCCCGCGCCTCGAAAACCTCGGGGCAATGATGTCCTCAGTCCGCAAGTGCCGTTGAAGGCCTCAATTTGGGACAATTTTGCGTGATAATGCTATTGGAGTAATGGCATGTGCCGGCGGATTCATCGTATAGCCACACACTGGCACTTTCCTTGGTCGAAAAGCAGTAACCGAAAAAAGTAGCCGCGCCAATGCTGTTCTCAAACCCTGTGTGCTTGTTGTTCCTCAGGGTGAACGACTTGTATGCGTTGGAAGAGTACAGCGTATATGCAAACATGGCGGCATGGCTTTCGATGCGATCAGGATATGCGAAACCAGATGGAGTGCTTTCGCTGGCCCGTTCATCCATGTAAAGGTCAGTATAACCCGACTCGACATCGAGGACGATTTCAAAAACATCGCAATCCTTGCTGGAGAGGATTGTCGTCGCCTTCGAATTGATGGGCCGGTTGTAGAAATAAATGGCGTCGCGCAACGTCATCGTGCTTGCCTGGGGAGCCACGGTGACTGTTTCGGACAGTTCCTGGGCACAAACCGGGGCGGTGACGCCAGCAAGAAGCGCTCCCGCGAGCATGGAAAGAGGAAGGATCTTGGCCACCGATATTCTCCGTTACAAAAGTGGGGGACTCATGAATGCGCAAATGGACGTGAATTATGCCCTCTCTGGGCGGTCATGGCAATAGTTTCAACAGCTGCTCGCGTAAATACGACACCCGGGCAACCCCGCTCCGCGCGCAGGCGAAATCTCACGGGGCCGGGTTGAGAGGGGTACGGGCGGGAATCCCCGCTCCGCGCGCAGGCGAAATCTCACGGACTCTGGACACACGCGTCCCGTCGGCGCCGTCCTGCCTTCCGCGCCTTGTCCATACCACGGCATCTGTTTCAGGGATATGCCGCAGGGATATTCGCGCCGCAAGGAACGGTCGTCTTGTTCGACAGTTGGCAAATACCCGTGGCGGCGTCGTGCAGCAGCGCCTTCGCGTCGGCGTGGCTCGAAAAGCAATAGCCGAAGGCCGTCACCGCGCCGATCTGCCCCCCCCCGCCGCGGTTGCCGCGCAACCCGAACCCTTTCCGCGGCGATGTGGAATAGAGCGCATACGAGAACATCGCCGCATGATCGTAGATGCGATCAGGATAATCCATGGCGCTGCTCTCGTGCAGGACAATATCGGTATAACCGGAATCGACATCGAGCAGGAGCTGGAATACGTCGCAATTGTAGCCCACGAGGGTCTTGGCCTGATCCGCGGCGACCGGCAGACCATAAAGATAAACGGCGTCGCGCAACCGCATCGCGCCCGTCGAGGGCGTGCCGGGAGAGGGGGGGGGTGTTGAAGCGGGATCGAGAAATTCGTGGAGCTTGTCGCTGAAAGCAAGATCGAAACGTCCGTAATAGTCGGAAGCCCCGGAACAGGCGGCCGTACCATAACCGCCATATAACTGGCCGATGAGCTTCTGGCCGCTATTGTCGAACAGGCCGGAGCCGCTGCTGCCTTTTTCGGTTACGCCATTGCTCCATGTGATTTCGATGTAAGCCGGAGTACCGGAAGAGTGAAGCGGGACGCCATAAATATTGACCAGGCTGGAAACCGCGCCAAAAGCGATTTTCTGCCGCTCTCCGCGCGGATTGTGAACTCCGGTTACCGGCGTGCCCTTGACTGGCGCGCCGACCTGCCATCCGGCATATGCCGCGCCCGCCGGCGGCGCGCCGTTGAGCCTCAGGAAAGCAGTGTCGGTGGAGGCGGCATGGTAGAGCAATGCCGCGCCACCGGCGAGTTGTTTCATTTGTGCGTCATACCCCGCACCATTGCAGGAAGGCGAGCGGTAAAACCAGTATGTAGCCAGGCTCGACGCCGCGGTCTGGGTCGCAATGCAGTGTTCAGCCGTCAAAAAGTAGGGAATGGCAGTGGTCGCGTCGTTGTCGTTCAGGAGGACGCCGGTGCATAGATATGTTCCGGTCGAATCGGTAAAAGTCATACGCGCCGTTGCCCGGCTCGCCGTGTCCCAATCCGGGTGGCATCTCACGTCCGGATGACAGGACAAGGCCGCCGCCTGTGCTGCGAACGCGCCCTGCGCTTCCCATCCCGTGCTCGCGGAGGCGAAAAGGTGGGAAATCTCCGGCAGTGCGATTTCGACCGTTTCGGGCGGAACGCCGGGCGGCAGGATGATTTCGAGCACCGCTTCTCTGGCTTCGACCGTCGGCGTCCACCAGGTGTGCGCTTCTTCGCTGGTGTCGCCGGAGATCACGTTGGCCGCGATCAGATCGAGGATCTCCTGGCCGCTGGTTTCAAACGCATCGCCAGCGCCCGGCGTATGGACGCGGAGCACGGCTTGCGTGGGCAGCTTGAAGATACGCACCCCCAGCCGCATCCCCACCGCTCCCGGCGAAACAATGGCGATCGCCGCGGCCTGTCCGCCGTCGGCCTGCGCCTGCCAGGCAAGCTGCCCGCTGGTCATGGCGGAACTTTTCAGGGCCGCTACGTCGCGCGCGAAACCGATCTGTCGCGGCGCGCCGCGCCTGCTTTCTTCAGCGCGTTTCGTCAGCGCGTTTTCCGCTTGCGCGGCGCTGACCGGAGCAAGTTCGATGCGTTTGAGTACGGGAATGGCAATATTGCCGCGAGGCGCGCCCTGCGGTGACTGAATGCCGGTTTCGGGCGTGAGCAGGGCTTCGGCACTGCGGATTTCGTTCGCGGCCCATGCCGGAAACGCGCTTCCGGCGCAAACCAATATCGCCTGGCTGAACAGGACGCAATGAAGAAAACAGCGGTTCATCATAATCTCCACGTCACGCCGCTTGCCGCCCGGATGTTGAATCCACATTGCATTACAAGCAGTTCGCGTGACATCGACATCGGAATAATGGCATATGTTCGTTATCCGCGTACAGGTTATTTTTTACGTTCGTGGCAACGGCCCCCCCTCGGTATCATCAGTATTCGCAAAATGGCGCGGCTTCCATTGCCCGGGGAAACGGAGTATCCTCCTTCGCCCTCGCCGGTCTTTGTCTTCATTTGCCGGCAGCCTCGCGCCCGTAGCTCAGATGGATAGAGTACTGCCCTCCGAAGGCAGGGGTCGGACGTTCGAATCGTCTCGGGCGCGCCAGTTTCCTGCCGCCGCATGCAATCGTGCGGCGCATCCCCGCCCCCACCTGCCCGCCTTTGGGGCGCCTGCGGCGCGGCCTTCGTCCGGGAGCATGAAGAGGTTTCTCAAAGCAGCAGGATGTTCTCATGCGTTTCCCGCCGCGCGCGCGCCTTCCTCAGCGCTTCGCGGGCTTCGTCGCAGCGGATGCGCACGGGGAGGACGGCGTGGCGGCGACGATCGCGCGAGGTGAGTTCCATGAAGCCGATCCGCAGCGCGTCCTTGTCTTCAGGGCCGAGGATCACGCCACCGCGCGTCACCCATAGTTCCACTGCGGCGAGACTGAGCGCCTGTTCCGGGCGCGCCAGGAAGCCGGCGAGCGCGTCGATGAGGGTATCGGGTTGCAGGAATGCGAATTGCTGGCGCAGGCGTTCGTCCAGTTCGGCGATGCGGCGGGAAGGAAAGGGGCGTCCGTGCGCTGGCTGGCCACGCTGGCGGATGCGCTCCAGTTCGCGTTCGGTCTTGAGCGACTCGTAATCCTTCCGGGCTTGCTCGATATGTTCGGCAAATGTGTGCAGCAAGCTATCGAAAGCCGCCGCGAGCAGGACAGCGCGCGCCGTTCCGAGATCGGCCGCGGGCAACAGCAACATCTGGTTGGAAAACTGGAGCAGGGATTGCGGAACATCGGTCATGACGATGTCGCCCTGCATGGCGACGCCGAGCGCTTTTTTGTCCGCACGCCGCGCCGCGAGCAAGGCGAAGAAAGTGTCGCTCCGCCGGGATTCCGGTTCAGCGAGGTAGGCGCGCACCGGCGCGCTGGCGGCCATGATGTCGCCGATGTCGTCGGCGGAGGCGAAAAGGGCGTGTATCAGCGGATCGGTGGCGAAACTCTGGCGATCGAGATCGACTGCCGGAGGCAGGGCGTCGATCAGGCTGGCGCAACGGGCGTGCGCGTGCGCGACCGGAGCCGCCAGCTTTTCGTTGAAACCGGCGGCGGCGGGGAGCGTTTTGTCTACCAGCTCCGCGATGCGGTACAGAGCCGCTTGCGTGTCCGGATCGGGGGGCGGGGCGGGCGCAAACCAGGAGAAAAGCCGGGAAAGCGGGTTCATCGGCGGCGGGCGCGGGAAAATGCGAGTGGCAAAATGTAACGCTCACCGGAGCGCAATGGAAGCCGTGGATGTGCAATTTGCCCGCACAAGCCGGGTGTTGGCGCGCGTTCTGAAGCGACGCCGATTATTTCTTCGGCACGGCCCTTGAAATCGGCTGTCCTCGTCCCTATTATCTGGCACTCGATCATACCGAGTGCTAACAACCTGCTTCGCCAGGGGTTGGCCGATTACACGGCGGGCATGCCGCCCGCTTCGTCGATTCATTCAAAGAGAGGAGTAAAGCCAATGAAAATCCGTCCCCTGCACGATCGCGTGATCGTCAAACGTCTGGAAGCCGAGCGCACCACCGCCAGCGGCATCGTGATTCCGGATTCCGCGGGCGAGAAGCCCGACCAGGGCGAGGTATTGGCCGTGGGCAACGGCAAGATTCTCGACGACGGCAAGGTTCGTCCCATCGCCGTCAAGGCGGGCGACCGCGTGCTGTTCGGCAAGTATGCCGGCCAGACCGTCAAGGTCGACGGCGAAGAACTGCTCGTCGTGCGCGAAGAAGACCTCTTCGGCGTCATTGAAGCGTGAGTTCCGCCCATCGCTCGCATTCCGACTTTCCAACCTTTCAACCGTTTTTCTGGAGTCCATAAATGGCAGCAAAAGAAGTCAAGTTCGGCGATTCCGCCCGTGCCCGCCTGATCGAGGGTGTCAATATCCTGGCCGATGCCGTCAAGGTGACGCTTGGCCCCAAAGGCCGCAATGTGGTGCTGGAGCGTTCCTTCGGCGCCCCCACCGTGACCAAGGACGGCGTCTCCGTCGCCAAGGAGATCGAACTGAAGGACAAGTTCGCCAACATGGGCGCGCAACTCGTCAAGGAAGTCGCCTCCAAGACCTCCGACATCGCCGGCGACGGCACCACCACCGCCACCGTGCTGGCGCAATCCATCGTCCGTGAAGGTCTGCGCTACGTGGCCGCCGGCCTGAACCCGATGGACCTGAAACGCGGCATCGACAAGGCCGTGATCGCCGTCATTGAAGAGCTGAAGAATATCTCCAAGCCCTGCACCACCAATACGGAAATTGCCCAGGTCGGTTCCATTTCCGCCAACTCCGACGCCTCCATCGGTGACATCATCGCCAAGGCGATGGAAAAAGTCGGCAAGGAAGGCGTGATTACCGTCGAAGACGGCAAGTCCCTGGAAAACGAACTGGATGTCGTCGAGGGGATGCAGTTCGACCGCGGCTACCTGTCGCCCTATTTCATCAACAACGGCGACAAGCAGCAAGCGATCCTGGAAAATCCCTATGTGCTGCTCTTCGACAAGAAGATCTCCAACATCCGCGACCTCCTGCCGGTGCTGGAACAAGTCGCCAAGGCGGGCCGTCCGCTCCTCATCGTCGCCGAGGACGTCGAAGGCGAAGCGCTCGCCACCTTGGTGGTCAACAACATTCGCGGCATCCTCAAGACCGCCGCGGTCAAGGCGCCGGGCTTCGGCGACCGCCGCAAGGCCATGCTCGAAGACATCGCCGTCCTCACCGGCGGCCAGGTGATCGCCGAGGAAGTCGGCCTCACTCTGGAAAAAGCCACGCTGCAAGATCTCGGCCAGGCCAAGCGCATCGAGATCGGCAAGGAAAACACCATCATCATCGACGGCGCGGGCGAGACCTCCCGCATCGAAGCGCGCGTCAAGCAAATCCGCGTGCAGATCGACGAAGCCACCTCCGATTACGACCGCGAAAAGCTGCAAGAGCGCGTGGCCAAGCTCGCGGGCGGTGTGGCCGTCATCAAGGTGGGCGCGGCGACCGAAGTCGAGATGAAGGAAAAGAAAGCGCGCGTGGAAGACGCGCTGCACGCCACCCGCGCGGCGGTGGAAGAAGGCATCGTCCCCGGCGGCGGCGTGGCGCTCCTGCGCGCCCGCGCCAACGTGCTGGACAAGCTCAAGGGCGGCAATCACGATCAGGACGCTGGCATCAAGATCGTGCTGCGCGCCCTGGAGCAGCCCCTGCGCGAAATCGTCGCCAACGCGGGTGACGAACCTTCGGTGGTGGTCAACAAGGTTGTCGAAGGCAAGGGCAATTTCGGCTACGATGCCGCCACTGGCGAATACGGCGATCTCGTTGCCGCTGGCGTGCTCGATCCGACCAAGGTAACGCGCACGGCGCTGCAAAACGCCGCTTCCGTGGCCGGACTCATCCTCACGACCGACGCCATGGTGGCCGAACTGGCGGAAGACAAACCCTCGCCCGCGATGCCTGGCGGCATGGGTGGTATGGGTGGCATGGGCGACATGGGAATGTAATTTCATTCCGGCTGGCGCCCTGCGAAATGGCCCCGCGCAAGCGGGGCCATTTTTACATGTGCGCCGCCCGGCGGACGCGCCAAAGAAAAAGGACGCCACGGCGTCCTTTTTGCGCTTCGCCCGGGGGCTTCATTCCCCGGCGGGCGGTTCCGTGAGCAACGCTTTCATGGAAAGGCGAATCTTGCCGCGCTCATCGGTTTCCAGCACCTTCACACGCACAATCTGGCCTTCCTTGAGGTAATCGCCGACGCTATTGACGCGCTCGTTGGCAATCTGCGAGATGTGCAGCAGGCCGTCGCGGCCCGGCAGAATGTTGACGATGGCACCGAAATCGAGCAGGCGCAACACAGCGCCCTCATAGATCCTGCCGATCTCGACCTCGGCGGTGATCGCTTCGATCCGCGCTTTCGCTTCCTGCGCGCCCTCGGCGCTGACGCTGGATATGATGATGCCGCCGTCGTCGGCGATCTCGATCACCGTGCCGGTTTCTTCCTGCAAGGCGCGGATCACCGCGCCACCCTTGCCGATCACGTCGCGGATTTTCTCCGGGTTGATCTTCATCGTTACCATGCGCGGCGCGTATTCGGAAACTTGGCCACGCGCACCGTCGATCGCCTGCTTCATGTGGCCGAGGATATGGCGGCGGCCTTCGGCGGCCTGCGAGAGGGCGACCTTCATGATCTCCCTGGTGATGCCCTGAATCTTGATGTCCATTTGCAGAGCGGTGACGCCGCGCTCGGTGCCCGCGACCTTGAAATCCATGTCGCCGAGGTGGTCTTCGTCGCCGAGGATGTCGGTGAGCACCGCGAAGCGCTTGTCTTCCTTGATGAGTCCCATGGCGATGCCGGCGACGTGCCCCGTGATCGGCACGCCGGCGTCCATCAGAGCGAGCGAGCCGCCGCAGACCGAGGCCATCGACGAAGAGCCGTTGGACTCCATGATCTCGGAGACGAGCCGGATGGTGTAGCTGAAATCCTCCGGCTTGGGCAGCACAGCGATCAGCGCGCGCTTGGCGAGCCGGCCATGGCCGATTTCGCGCCGCTTCGTGCCGCCGAAACGCCCCGTCTCGCCGGTGCAGAAGGGCGGGAAGTTGTAATGCAGCATGAAGTTTTCGCGGTATTCGCCCGCGATGGCGTCGATGATCTGCTCATCGCGGCCCGTGCCGAGCGTGGCCACCGCCAGCGCCTGGGTTTCCCCCCGCGTGAAGAGCGCCGATCCATGCGTGCGCGGCAGGACGCCGGTGCGGACTTCGATGGGGCGCACGCTGCGCGTGTCGCGCCCGTCGATGCGCGGTTCACCGTTGAGGATGCGGCCCCGGACGATGCTCGCTTCGAGCGAGAAGAGGATGTCCTTCACTTCGTTTTCCGGCGGCGGCGCGGCGGCGGCATTTCCAGCCTCGGCGGCGATGGCGGCGAGCGTCGTTTTTTCGATTTCGGCGAGGCGGGCGCCGCGCTCCGATTTGCCGGTGATGCTGAAAGCCTGTTCGAGACTGGCGCGGGCAAGTTCGGTGACGCGCGCGATCAGCGCTTCGTTTTTGGGCGGCGGCCGCCAGTCCCATTCCGGTTTGCCGGCGATCTCGACCAGTTCATTGATGGCGCGGATGGCGTGCTGCATCTGCTCGTGGCCGTAGACGACCGCGCCGAGCATGACTTCCTCGGAAAGCTCGCGCGCTTCGGATTCGACCATCAGCACCGCCGCTTCGGTGCCGGCGACGACGAGGTTCAACTGGCTGGAAGCAAGCTCGCTGGCGGTCGGGTTGAGCAGGTATTGCCCGTCGGCATAGCCGACCCGCGCCGCGCCGATGGGACCGTTGAACGGCACGCCGGAAATCGCCAGCGCGGCGGAAGCGGCGATCATCGCGGGAATGTCGGCGTCGACTTCCGGGTTCTGCGACAGCACGATGGCGATGATCTGGACTTCGTTATAGAAGCCATCCGGGAAAAGAGGCCGGATCGGGCGGTCGATGAGGCGCGAGGTCAGCGTCTCCTTCTCGGTCGGACGCCCTTCGCGCTTGAAGAACCCGCCCGGAATGCGTCCGGCAGCATAGAACTTTTCGACGTAATCGACGGTGAGCGGGAAAAAATCCTGTCCAGGTTTGACGTCCCTGGAAGCGCAGGCGGAAGCGATCACCACGGTGTCGGCCATGTTGACGATGACCGCGCCGCCCGCCTGGCGGGCGATTTCACCTGTTTCGAGGGTAACGGCGTGCGCTCCCCAAGTAAAGGTTTTTTTGATTGAAGTAAGCAAGGGAAATTCCTCTCGGTTATTGCAGCAAACGACAACTGCAAGAAAACATGGGCCGCGAAACGACAAAAGCCGGGACGCCCTTCATGGGGTCGCCCCGGCTTTGCCGGAATCATCCCGCTCGCGCGGGTATGAATCATCCCGCTCGCGCGGGTATTGTTGGCCGGTCACTTGGACGGGCTTACTTGCGCAGGCCCAGCCGTTCGATCAGCTTGCGGTAGCTCTCGGCATTCCGGTCTTTCAGATAGTCGAGGAGCTTGCGGCGAAGGCTGACCATTTTCAGGAGACCACGGCGGGAATGGTGATCCTTGCCGTGTTCCTTGAAATGGCCTGTGAGGCCATTGATGCGCGCGGTCAGAAGCGCGATCTGGACTTCCGGCGAACCGGTGTCGCCCTGGGCGCGCTGGTATTCGGAGACGATCCGCGCCTTGGTTGCAATGTCTAGAGCCATGTGCGTTGTACTCTTTGGTCGTGTTCGGTCAAGTAGAAAGCGGCGCATTCTATCCTTGGCTTGCCGGGAGTTCAAGGAAAGGAGTGGCCGCCGCGTATTGAAAGAGCAAAAAAATCCTGTCCGGGTCTTCCCCGCCAAGAGAAAAGGGAATCCCGGGGCATTCATGGAAACGGGGATTCCCTTCCCTCATTTGTCATTGGCCGTACTGCTGATTGCTCCGCAACGCTTCTTCGTCGAAGAGGGCGGTCGCTTCTTCCACTTCTTCCCAGGCATGCGCCGCGCCCAGGTCTTCTCCGGCGTTCTGCGCGCGCCGGGTGCGGTGGTAGGCGAGCCCCGTGCCGGCGGGGATGAGGCGGCCGACGATGACGTTTTCCTTCAGCCCGCGCAGTTCGTCGCGCTTGCCCATGATCGCGGCTTCGGTGAGCACCCGCGTGGTTTCCTGGAAGGACGCCGCCGAAATGAAGGAGTCCGTGGACAGCGACGCCTTGGTGATGCCGAGCAGGATGTTCTCGTAGTTCGCCGGCAGCTTGCCTTCGGCTTCCAGGCGGTCGTTCTCGTCCAGCACTTCGGAGCGCTCGACCTGTTCCTCGCGGATGAATTTCGAGTCGCCCGGATCGGTGATGACGACGCGGCGCAGCATCTGCCGCACGATGACTTCGATGTGCTTGTCGTTGATCTTGACGCCTTGCAGGCGGTAGACGTCCTGCACTTCGTCGATGATGTAGCGCGCCAGTTCGGTGATGCCTTGCAGGCGCAGGATGTCGTGCGGATCGGACGGGCCGTCGACGATCACCTCGCCCTTGTTGACCACTTGCCCTTCGTGCACCATCAGGTGCTTGTCCTTCGAGATCAGGAATTCATGGGCCGCGCCGTCCGGCTCGGTGATGACCAGGCGCTGCTTGCCCTTGGTATCCTTGCCGAAGGAGACGGTGCCCGTGTGTTCGGCGAGCATGCCGGCATCCTTGGGGGTGCGGGCTTCGAACAGTTCCGCCACGCGCGGCAGGCCGCCGGTGATGTCGCGGGTCTTGGCCGATTCCTGCGGAATGCGGGCGAGCACGTCGCCGATGCCGACGGCTTGGCCGTCCTGCACGGTGATGAGCGCGCCGGGCTGGAAGGTGATGGTGACGACGTGGTCGCTGCCCGCGATCTTGACTTCCTCGCCAAGTTCGTCGAGCAGTTTGACTTGCGGACGCCCCTTGCGCGGCGAGTCGATGACAACGAGGGTCGACAGGCCGGTGATGTCGTCGACCTGCTTGGCGACAGTGACGCCTTCTTCGACATTTTCGAATTTCACCGTGCCCGAGTATTCAGTGATGATCGGGCGGGTGTGCGGATCCCAATTGGCCAGCTTGGCGCCGGCCTTGATTTCGGCACCGTCGCCGACGAGGAGGGTGGCGCCGTAGGGAATCTTGTGGCGTTCGCGCTCGCGGCCGTGCCGGTCGGCGACGACGACTTCCGCCGAACGGGCGATGACGACTTTCTCGCCCTTGGCGTTGGAGACGTAGCGCATGTTGCCCGCGAAGCGGATGATACCTTCGGCCTTGGCTTCGACGCCGGTGGCCGCCGCCGCCCGCGACGCGGCGCCGCCGACGTGGAAGGTGCGCATGGTGAGCTGGGTGCCAGGCTCGCCGATGGATTGCGCGGCGATGACGCCGACGGCTTCGCCGGTGTTGACCATGTGGCCACGCCCGAGGTCGCGCCCGTAGCATTTGGCGCACAGGCCATAGCGGGTGCCGCAGGTCAGCGGGGTGCGCACCTTGACTTCGTCGACGCCAAGCTGTTCGATGAGATCGACCGCGTTTTCATCGAGCAGCGAACCGGCGTCGATCACTGTCGCGCGGGTTTCCGGGTCGATCACATCTTCGGCGCAGACGCGGCCCAGAATGCGGTCGCGCAGCGGTTCGACGACTTCGCCGCCTTCGATCAGCGCCTTCATGTTGAAGCCGTCGCGGGTGCCGCAGTCGTCCTCAATGACGACGAGATCCTGGGTGACGTCGACCAGCCGTCGGGTGAGGTAGCCGGAGTTCGCGGTCTTCAGCGCCGTGTCGGCCAGGCCCTTGCGCGCGCCGTGGGTGGAGATGAAGTATTGGAGGACGTTCAGGCCCTCGCGGAAGTTGGTGGTGATCGGGGTCTCGATGATGGAGCCGTCGGGCTTGGCCATCAGGCCGCGCATGCCCGCCAACTGGCGGATCTGCGCGGCGGAGCCGCGCGCGCCCGAGTCGGCCATCATGTAGATGGAGTTGAAGGCTTCCTGCTTGACGGTGTTGCCTTCGCGGTCGACCACGTCTTCCTGGCCGAGTTGCTCCATCATCGCCCGGGCGACCTGGTCGCCGCAGCGGCCCCAGATGTCGACGACCTTGTTGTAGCGTTCGCCCTGGGTGACGAGGCCGTTGGCGTACTGGCGCTCGATTTCGCCGACTTCGGTCTCGGCGGCGGCGATGAGTTCTTTCTTCTTCGCCGGTACCAGCATGTCCTTGACCGCGATGGAGATGCCGGCGCGGGTGGCGAGGTGGTAGCCGAACTGCATGAGCTTGTCGGCGAAAATCACCGTCGCCTTCAGGCCGCAACGGCGGAAGGCGATGTTGATGAGCTTGGAGATTTCCTTTTTCTTCAGCGGTTTGTCAATGACGCTGAAGGGCAGCCCGGCGGGAAGGATCTCGGAGAGGATGGCGCGCCCGATGGTAGTATCGTGGCGCGTGATTTTTTCGATGCGCTCGCCCCGCGGGCCGAGGTCGACTTCCTTCAGGCGCACGGTGACCCTGGCGTGCAGCGAGGCTTGCCCCGATTCGTAGGCGCGCTTGAGTTCGCTGACGTCGGTGAAGATCATGCCTTCGCCCGGCGCGTTGACCCCGGCGCGGGTGGCGTAATAAAGCCCGAGCACGATGTCCTGGGAGGGCACGATGATGGGTTCGCCGTTGGCGGGCGAGAGCACATTGTTGGAGGCCAGCATCAGGGTGCGCGCTTCCATCTGCGCTTCGAGCGACAGCGGCACATGGACAGCCATCTGGTCGCCGTCGAAGTCGGCGTTGAAAGCGACGCAGACGAGCGGGTGTAGCTGGATGGCCTTGCCTTCGATCAGCACCGGCTCGAAGGCCTGGATGCCGAGGCGGTGCAGGGTCGGGGCGCGGTTGAGCATCACCGGGTGTTCGCGGATGACTTCTTCGAGGATGTCCCACACCACCGGCTCCTGCACTTCCACCATTTTCTTGGCCTGCTTGATGGTGGTGGCCAAGCCGAGCAGTTCGAGCTTGTTGAAGATGAAGGGCTTGAACAGCTCCAGCGCCATCAGCTTGGGCAGGCCGCACTGATGGAGCTTGAGCTGCGGGCCGACGGTGATGACCGAGCGGCCCGAGTAGTCGACGCGCTTGCCGAGCAGGTTTTGCCGGAAGCGTCCGCCCTTACCCTTGATCATGTCGGCGAGCGACTTGAGCGCGCGCTTGTTGGCGCCGGTCATTGCCTTGCCGCGGCGGCCGTTGTCGAGGAGCGAGTCGACCGACTCTTGCAGCATGCGCTTTTCGTTGCGCACGATGATGTCGGGCGCCTTGAGTTCGAGCAGGCGCTTCAGGCGGTTGTTGCGATTGATGACGCGGCGGTAGAGGTCGTTCAGGTCGCTGGTGGCGAAGCGCCCGCCGTCGAGCGGCACGAGCGGACGCAGGTCGGGCGGCAGCACCGGCAGCACTTCGAGGATCATCCATTCCGGCTTGATGCCGGATTGCTGGAAGGCTTCGAGCACTTTCAGGCGCTTGGAGAATTTCTTGATCTTGGCTTCGGAGCCGGTGGTTTCGAGTTCGCCGCGCAGGCGTTCGATTTCGAGGTTGATGTCGAGCGAGCGCAGGAGGTCGCGGATGCCTTCGGCCCCCATCAGTGCCTCGAATTCGTCGCCGTATTCTTCGACGCGGGCGAGGTAATCGTCCTCGGTGAGCAATTGGGCGCGCGTGAGCTTGGTCATGCCCGGCTCGACGACGACGTAGGCCTCGAAGTACAGCACCCGTTCGATGTCGCGCAGGGTCATGTCCAGCACCATGCCGAGACGGCTCGGGAGCGACTTCAGGAACCAGATATGGGCGACCGGGCTGGCGAGTTCGATGTGCCCCATGCGCTCGCGCCGCACCTTGGTCTGGGTGACTTCGACGCCGCATTTTTCGCAGATCACGCCGCGGTGCTTCAGGCGCTTGTATTTGCCGCACAGGCATTCGTAGTCCTTGACCGGGCCGAAAATCTTGGCGCAGAAAAGACCGTCGCGCTCCGGTTTGAAGGTGCGGTAGTTGATGGTTTCCGGCTTTTTCACTTCGCCGTAGGACCAGGAGCGGATCTTGTCGGGCGAAGCCAGGCCGATGGTGATGGCTTCGAACTCCTCCTCGTTGGGGAGGGTTTGCTTGAACAGGTCAGCAAGCAGGCTCTTCATGTATTACTCCATCCAGGACAGGCGTTGCGCGGTGCGATGCCGCGGGGGTTCAACCGCGATCCAGGTCGATGTCGATGGCAAGCGAACGGATTTCCTTCACCAGCACGTTGAAGGATTCGGGCATGCCCGAGTCGATCCGGTGTTCGCCCTTGACGATGTTTTCGTACACCTTGGTGCGGCCATTGACGTCGTCCGACTTGACCGTGAGCATTTCTTGCAGGGTGTAGGACGCGCCGTAGGCTTCGAGCGCCCAGACTTCCATTTCGCCGAAGCGCTGGCCGCCGAACTGCGCCTTGCCGCCCAGCGGCTGCTGGGTGACGAGCGAATACGGCCCGGTGGAGCGCGCGTGCATCTTGTCGTCGACGAGGTGGTGGAGTTTGAGCACGTGCTTGTAGCCCACCGTGACCTTGCGGTCGAACGCCTCGCCGGTGCGGCCATCGAACAACCGCACCTGGTATTGCACTTCCCCATCCTTGTCCCGCAGCCCGGCGAGTTCGAGCATTTTCTCGATTTCGTCTTCGTGCGCGCCGTCGAAGACGGGGGTGGCGAAGGGCACGCCTTTTCTCAGGTTGCCCGCCAGTTCGACGACATCCTCGTCGCCGAGCGTCTCCAGCGCTTCCGGACGGCCGCTGCCGTTGTAGATCTGGTCGAGGAAGCCGCGCAGTTCCGCGATGGAGGCTTTCTTGCGCAGCATTTCGTCGATCCTGGCCCCGAGACCGCGCGCGGCCCAGCCGAGGTGGGTTTCGAGAATCTGGCCGATGTTCATCCGCGAGGGCACGCCCAGCGGATTGAACACGATGTCCATCGGCGTGCCGTCGGCCATGTAGGGCATGTCCTCGATCGGCACGATCTTGGAGACCACGCCCTTGTTGCCGTGGCGTCCGGCCATCTTGTCGCCCGGTTGCAGGCGGCGCTTGACGGCGAGGTAGACCTTGACCATCTTCTGCACCCCCGGCGGCAGTTCGTCGCCCTGGGTGAGCTTCTTTTTCTTGATCTCGAACGCCTGGTCGAAATCGGCACGGGTCGTCTCCAGCCCTTCGTGCACGGCTTCGATCTGGGCGGCGAGTTCTTCGTCCGCCATGCGGATGTCGAACCAGTTGCGCGCGCCGCCCTGGGGCTCGCTTGCGAGATCGTCGAGATATTCGTCGGTGAGCACGCTGCCCTTGGCGAGCTTTTTCGGGCCGCCGTTGACCTTCTGGCCGACGATCTGGCGGCGCAGGCGCGCGAAGGCGTCGCGCTCGACGATGCGCAACTGGTCGGCGAGATCGGCCTTGAAACCGCGCAACTGGTCGTCGATGATGGACTGGGCGCGCTTGTCGCGCTCGATGCCCTCGCGGGTGAAGACCTGCACGTCGATCACAGTGCCGGTCATGCCCGAGGGCACGCGCAGCGAGGTATCCTTCACGTCGGAAGCCTTCTCGCCGAAGATGGCGCGCAGCAGTTTTTCTTCCGGCGTGAGCTGGGTTTCGCCCTTGGGGGTGACCTTGCCGACGAGCACATCGCCCGCTTCGGCTTCCGCACCGATGTAGACGATGCCGGATTCATCGAGCCGAGAGAGTTGCGCTTCGCCGAGCGAGGCGATGTCACGGGTGATTTCTTCCGGCCCGAGCTTGGTGTCGCGCGCCACCACCGAGAGTTCCTCGATGTGGATCGAGGTGTAGCGGTCTTCGGCCACGACGCGCTCGGAGACGAGGATGGAGTCCTCGAAGTTGTAGCCGTTCCACGGCATGAAGGCGACCAGCATGTTCTGGCCGAGCGCCAGTTCGCCCAGATCGGTGGAGGCGCCGTCGGCCACCACGTCACCGCGGGCGATCCTGTCGCCGACGCGGACGACCGGACGCTGGTTGATGTTGGTGTTCTGGTTGGAACGGGTGTATTTGATGAGGTTGTAGATATCGACCCCAACCTTGCCGGTTTCGGCCTCGTCGTCGTTGACCCGCACCACGATGCGCTGCGCATCGACGTAATCGACTGCGCCGCCGCGCTGCGCCCTGACCACCGTGCCCGAATCCAGCGCCACGGTGCGCTCGATGCCGGTGCCGACCAAGGGTTTTTCGGGGCGCAGGCAGGGGACGGCCTGGCGCTGCATGTTCGCGCCCATCAGGGCGCGGTTGGCGTCGTCGTGCTCCAGGAAGGGAATGAGCGAGGCCGCCACCGACACGACTTGCCCCGGTGCCACGTCCATGTAATTGATGCGCGCCGGTTCGGCGAGGATGGTTTCGCCTTTTTCGCGGCAGGTCACGAAAGCATCGGAGAACCGTCCTTCGTCGTCGAGCGCGGCATTGGCCTGGGCGATCACGAACTGTCCTTCCTCGATGGCGGAGAGGAATTCGATTTCGTTCGTCACCTTGCCGTCGATCACCTTGCGGTACGGCGTCTCCAGGAAACCGTGGCGATTGGTGCGCGCGTAGACGGCTAGCGAATTGATGAGGCCGATGTTCGGGCCTTCCGGGGTTTCGATCGGACACAAGCGGCCATAGTGGGTCGGGTGCACGTCGCGCACCTCGAAACCGGCGCGCTCGCGGGTCAGGCCGCCCGGCCCCAGGGCGGACACCCGGCGCTTGTGGGTGATCTCGGAGAGCGGATTGGTCTGGTCCATGAACTGCGACAACTGGCTGGAGCCGAAGAACTCCTTGATCGCCGCCGAGATCGGCTTGGCGTTGATGAGATCGTGCGGCATCAGGTTGTCGGACTCGGCTTGCGAGAGCCGTTCCTTCACTGCGCGCTCCACTCGGATCAACCCGGCACGGAACTGGTTCTCCGCCAGTTCGCCGACCGAGCGCACGCG
>JAITLI010000006.1 GCA_031277975.1 Azoarcus sp. | reverse complement strand
GACACTTTGACGCTGGCGGCGCGCCCGGCCGCCGAACCCCTGCCGGGCTTCAAGGAAATCAAACCGCAGGTTTTTGCCGGACTGTATCCGGTGGAGTCCTCCGAATACGATCAATTGCGCGATTCGCTCGAAAAGCTGCGCTTGAACGACGCTTCGCTGCGCTTCGAGCCGGAGGTTTCGCAGGCGCTGGGGTTCGGCTTCCGTTGCGGCTTCCTGGGTCTGCTGCACATGGACATCGTGCAGGAGCGGCTGGAACGTGAATTCGACATGGCGCTCATCACCACCGCGCCGACGGTGGTCTACGAAGTCGCGCTCAATGACGGCGAAATCATTCGCGTCGAGAATCCGGCCAAGCTGCCCGAAGCGGGCAAATACCAGGACATCCGCGAGCCGATCATCACCGCGACCATTTTCATGCCGCAGGATTACGTCGGCCCGGTCATCACGCTGTGCAACCAGAAACGCGGCGCGCAGATCGATATGCGCTACCACGGACGGCAAGTACAACTCGTCTATGAATTGCCGATGAACGAAGTCGTGATGGATTTTTTCGACAGGTTGAAATCGGTGTCGCGCGGTTATGCTTCGCTCGATTACGAATTCAAGGAATACCGCTCGGCGGATCTGGTCAAGCTCGACATGATGGTGGGCGGCGAAAAAGTCGATGCCCTTTCGGTGATCGTGCATCGCGCCAGCGCCCAATACCGCGGTCGCGAACTGGCCGCCAAATTGCGCGGCCTGATTCCGCGGCAGATGTTCGATGTCGCGGTACAGGCGGCCATCGGTTCGCACATCATCGCGCGCGAGACGATCAAGGCCCTGCGCAAGAATGTGCTCGCCAAATGTTACGGTGGCGACATTACCCGCAAGAAAAAATTGCTCGAAAAGCAGAAAGAAGGCAAAAAGCGCATGAAACAGGTCGGCAACGTCGAAATTCCGCAGGAGGCCTTCCTGGCCGTACTGAGAACCGATGAAGGCAAATGATCCTGCTTGTCATTTTTGAACGATTGGAGCCGCTGTGGATTTTTCCAGTTTCAAGTTTACCCTGACCCTGTTCGTGTTGCTGCTCATTACCGGAATCGCATGGGGGGTGGATCGCTTTCATGCCCGGCGGCTACGCGCCGCCGATGCGCCGCAGCCATGGTGGGTGGAATGGGTCGCCACCTTCTTTCCCGTGCTGCTGATCGTTTTCGTATTGCGTTCTTTCGTCGTCGAACCGTTCAAAATTCCTTCCGGCTCGATGATTCCGACCCTGCTGGAAGGCGATTTCGTCGCGGTGAATAAATTCGTCTATGGCATCCGCTTGCCGCTGATCGACAAAAAGATCATCGACATCGATTCGCCGAAGCGCGGCGAGGTCATGGTTTTCCGCTACCCCGCCGATCCCTCGCAAAATTACATCAAGCGGGTGGTCGGCTTGCCGGGCGACAGGATCGAATACCTCGACAAACGTCTCATCATCAATGGCGAGCCGGTGGAAATCGTGGCCGATGACGTCTATCTCCATACCGACCGTCTTTACTATTCGCCGAAATATGTCGAAAAGCTCGGCGGCGTGGAGCATGCCATCCTCAACGAGGAAAAAGAGCCGCCCTTCGTGCGTGACGTGCGGGACTACCCTTTCCGCGAGAACTGTACCTATACCGCGCGCGGAGTCGGCTGCACGGTGCCGCCGGGCCATTACATGGTCATGGGCGACAACCGCGACAACAGCGCCGACAGCCGGGTGTGGGGATTCGTGCCGGACGAGAATATCGTCGGGCGGGCCTTTTTCATCTGGTTCAATTTCAGCAACCTGAAACGTATTGGACGTTTGCCGGACTCTACTGTCCATTCGCGATAATATAAATACTCGTTTACTCGTTTGTTTGATTCGGAGTCATTGAGCCCGGCGCACAAAAGCAAGGCGGCGGGATTGGGCCGAATAGTCATCACAAACAAATCAGCTCAAAACTTTGGATTGCGTTCAGGCCATCAGGGTCGGTTGCGACTACCCACAAGTCGATAACGCCAAAGTCATTGGCGCTTGGCGCGCCCGACAAAGTGTGGGTTTCTGCATTAGAGCGGATTGGCAAATGGAAGCGCATATCCTCCGTCATGTAGCGTTCAGGTGATGGGAAAAGTGTGGATCGATATGAGCCACATCAAGTTGATTTGCTATAAATTAAACTGCTCTGACGGCGCTGCTTTGATCGTCAATAAAATCCGCCGTTTCGGGTGCTTGATTATTCGTGTTCGATCTACTGATGAATAATCCGGAACTCTGGCTCGCACCCGGCCCGCCAGTATCCATGGCAGTCGCCAGCGGGTCAAAAAAATCAGCACTATTGTTGTTGGGCGCGCCCTACGCCATCTTGCGTATTCCGTCCGCGCGAGGGGCCGCATACATTGGGCCGCGTGGCGCGATGGGCGCTGGTTGGCATCATCCGGGAGGTTTTCATGCGATTTCGCCCTGCCTTCGTCAAGGCGTTCCTGTCCTGTCTGGCGTTGCTGGCGTTGTTCGCGCGTGCTGCGCCGGATGGCGGCGGAGCGTTGGCGGGGTTCGCGGGGGATTTTCCCGCGCGCGTCGCGGCGATCGAGGCGCTCGGAGCCGAGGGCGGCGGCGATGCCCGCCGCGTGCTTGATGCGCTCGAAGCGGGCAAGCTCGGTATTTGGAATGATCGGGTCTATATCCTGGAAGATGAAGGAATATTCGATGCCGCCAGCGGCGAGAAGACCCTGGTCGATCCGCCCGCCGTTGAAATCATCACCGTCAACAACCGCATCCGCCGCGCCCTTGCCGCCGCCCGGGCCGCGATCGCGCTGACTTCTGCCAATCCCGCCGAACGGCTGGCCGCCGCCAATACTCTCAACGAATCGCCTTCCCCCGCCCTGCTGCCGCTCTTCGGGCGCGCGCTCGCCACGGAAAGCGACGAGGCCGTGCGCGCCGTGCTCGTGCGCGCGGCGGCGCGGATGAAGCTCGCCGATCCCGATCCCGCCGTGCGGCGGCAGGCGGCGCGGGATTTGGGGGAAGCGCCGGATGCTGCGGTGCGCAATCTGCTCGCGGCTCTGCTGGCGAAAAGCGGGGAAGGGGGCTGGGCCGAACCGGACGCCGGGGTGCGCGAGGCCGCCGCCGCGTCGCTGCGCGCCATCGACCGGCGCATCGCGCTCTCCCAGGCGGCGGGGACAATGTTTACCGGCCTGTCGCTGGGTTCCATCCTGCTGCTGGCCGCGCTCGGGCTGGCGGTCACCTACGGCGTGATGGGGGTCATTAACATGGCGCACGGCGAATTGCTGATGATCGGCGCTTATGCCATGTTCGTCGTGCAGGATGTGTTCCGGACTTATTTCCCCGAATGGATCGACCTTTACGTCGTGGCGGCGATTCCGGCGGCCTTTCTTGCCGCCGCGCTGGCCGGCGCGGCGATGGAACGGCTGGTGCTGCGCCATCT
>JAITLI010000009.1 GCA_031277975.1 Azoarcus sp. | reverse complement strand
AAATACGTCAAGGATATCGCCGGAAACTACGATGGCGAATGCGTCTCCCTGGTCAAAAGGTACATTCCGGCGCTGCAAAACCGCAGTACGCGGGATTGGAGGGAAGGGCCGAATGTAATGAAACCTTGAAGAAGGGCGTGACGATCGCCAAGGGAACGGCCATCGCCACTTTTGTCAACGGCAGGTTCATAAGCGGCCATGGACATGCCGCATTCTACAATGGCTACTTTTACGATAACATCGGAGATCTCCGCATCTCTGTTATCGAACAATATAAGGGTACCTATCCCACTAATGGTGTTAAGGAGCGCCCTCTTCCCAACGAGGGGAAAGATGCTGACGGCAACTGGTCCAATCGCAGCAATAATGGCAGAGCGTTTTCCATCATCTTGCTTCCATAATCAGCCATGAACGAACGCGCCAGGGTTTTCCGCAACGCCATGCTTGCCTTCGCGGGCTTGTACGCGCCATTTTTCCATGCAAGCGTCGCGGAAGTAGCTGTCCCTCAGTGTCCGGAAAATGTACCAGTGCGGCAGACGCTTGTTTCGCCGGTGACGGATGGCTGGAAAGCGGTCAATGACGAGGGAACCTATCCCAAGTACCGGTATAAAGTCTTCCTGTCCCGTGGCGAATATCCGGCGAAGGAGACCGTTCTTCTCACACCGACGGATGGAAGGAAAGAGCCTTTTTATGACCGGTACAGGCAGGTCGCTTACTATGACGCGCTCCCTCCCGGCGCGAACGGCGCGCGCGATTATTGGATAGTCTGCGATTACGGGAGAGCGTCCGTCGCGCTGGTCAGGAAACTTCCCAAAAACGCCGCCCGCTGCGAAATCAGGTATTCCTTGCGGCGCGGCTCCAGCGACTCGGTATCGCTGCGTTGTTTCGACAAGGCGCGTAAAAAGCCGCGCCCCCGGAACAAGCCGCGCCCGCCATCCGCCGCCGGAGGAAGGCCATGATGCGGCGATCCGCCGTGCGCGGACAGAGGATCGGGAGCCGGGGATCAGACTCGGGCGGTTTGCCGCCATCCCCGGAGAGAATGAACAGACGCCTTGTGTCTGTGCGGAATAAACAATCCGTTTTTTATTCTATTTTTCCACTTTGGATGCCGGTAAAGTAGCTTCCCTTTCAAACCCATGAGGGATGCGGCCATGAAGCGATCTACTTTTTTCCGTGTGTTGCTGGCGGGGAGCGCGGCGGCGGTGTTGTCGGCGGGGGCGCTGGCCGATCAGACGCTGCTCAATGTCTCCTATGACCCGACGCGCGAGTTCTACCGGGTCTTCAACGACGAATTCGCCAGGCACTGGAAAGCGACGGTGGGCGAAAATGTGACGATCAAGCAGTCGCACGGCGGTTCGGGCAAGCAGGCGCGCTCGGTGATCGAGGGGCTGGAGGCCGATGTGGTGACGCTGGCGCTGGCCTACGATATCGACGAGATCGCCGAAACCGCCGGGAAGCTGCCGCCCGGCTGGCAGAAAAAGTTCGCCGACAATAGCGCGCCGTATACTTCGACCATCGTTTTCCTGGTGAGGAAGGGCAACCCCAAGGGCATCAAGGACTGGGACGACCTGGTCAAGCCCGGCATCGAGGTGGTTACCCCCAATCCCAAGACTTCGGGCGGAGCGCGCTGGAATTATCTCGCCGCCTGGGCCTATGCGCTCAAGCACAACAACAACGATGAGGCGAAAGCGCGCGATTTCGTGACCCGCCTGTTCAAGCAGGTGCCGGTGCTCGATTCGGGCGCGCGCGGCGCGACCAATACCTTCGTGCAGCGCGGGATCGGTGACGTGCTGCTGGCGTGGGAGAACGAGGCGCTGTTGTCGATCAACGAACTAGGGCCGGACAAGTTCGAGATCATCGCGCCGTCGCTGTCCATCCTCGCCGAACCGCCGGTGGCCATCGTCGAGAGCGTGGCGAAGAAGCACGGCACGGAAAAGCTGGCGAAGGCTTATCTCGATTATCTGTATTCGCCGGTCGGACAAAAACTCGCGGCCAGGCATTACTATCGCCCGCGCCATGCCGAACATGCCGACGCGGCCGACTTGGCGCGCTTCCAGAAAGTCGATCTGATCACCATCGACGGCGCCTTCGGCGGCTGGCAGAAAGCGCAGAAGCTGCATTTTTCCGACGGCGGCATTTTCGACCAGATTTATGTGCCGAGCGCCAAATAAGCCTGCGCCGCGCCACATGGCGCAATGCCTGCCGCATCGCATCCTCCCGCGGCGGGCGTGAAGACCCCGGAGCTTTTCCACGTGACGATGCCCATGTATCCGCCGCTCCGCCTCGTGTGCATCGGTATCCAGGAGGAAAATCCGGGGTGAGCCTCCGGGGAGGATGTGCTCGTACACTTGGGGACGATGTCTCCGGGCGGGGGGTGAGGGGAATTCCTTGGGCGGGGGTGTCCTTCGAAAAACAAATCCCGGTGAACTCCCCGATCCCTGACACAACCCCGCCACGCTCTTGAGCCTTTCCGCGCGCCAATGGATAATGCTCAGTTTCATTCCGGCCTTCGCTCATGAGCTATCTTTTTGTCATCCTCGGCGCCGTTCTCGTCAATAACGTCGTTTTCGTCCGCATTCTCGGGCTGTGCCCGTTCATGGGCGTATCGAAAAAGCGCGACACCGCCATCGGCATGGGGCTGGCGACGACGTTTGTCCTCACCCTGGCCTCGGGGACGAGTTATCTCATCGACCATTACCTGCTGACGCCCTTCGACCTCGTCTACCTGCGCACGCTGGCGTTCATCGTCGTGATCGCGGCCATCGTCCAGCTCACCGAACTGGTGATCCACAAGACCAGCCCGCTGCTGCAACAAGTCCTCGGCATCTACTTGCCGCTGATTACCACCAATTGCGCCGTGCTCGGCGTCCCGTTGCTGAACGCCAACCTCGCACATGGCCTGCTCGAATCGCTGTTGTTCGGATTCGGCTCGGCGCTCGGTTTCACCTTCGCCCTGATCCTGTTCGCCGGCATCCGCGAACGCCTCGAAGGCGCCGATGTGCCGCTGCCGTTTCGGGGCGCGCCCATTGCCATGATGACCGCCGGTTTCATGAGCCTCGCTTTCATGGGGTTCGCCGGACTGGACCGTTTCCATTGACGCCTCGCCGCCGCGTCCCGCGCCCGGTCACTCCCGCCTGAATGGCCCCATGCTCCCGCCGATACTCACCGCCCTTCTCATCATGACCGGAGTTGCCCTCACCCTTGGCGCGGCGCTCGGCTACGCCGCCGTCCATTTCAAGGTCGAAGGCAATCCCCTGGTCGAACAGATCGACGCCATCCTGCCCCAGACTCAGTGCGGCCAGTGCGGCTACCCCGGCTGCAAGCCCTACGCCGAGGCGATCGCCAGCGGCGAAGCCGAAACCAATCTGTGCACACCGGGCGGGGACGATGGCGCGCGCACGCTCGCCGAATTGCTCGGGCGTGAATTCAAGCCGCTCGCCGCCGGCGCGGTCGCCGAAAAGCCCAAGGCGGTGGCCCTGATCGACGAAGCGACCTGCATCGGCTGCACGCTGTGCATCCAGGCCTGCCCCGTCGATGCCATCGTCGGCGCGGCCAGGCAAATGCATACCGTGGTGAGCAAGCTGTGCACCGGCTGCGAATTGTGCCTGCCGCCCTGCCCGGTCGATTGCATCGTCTTGGTGGAAGAGCCGCGCACGCCGCAAAACTGGAAATGGAAATATCCCGCGACCGGACTCAGGGTGGTGGCATGATCGCGCGCTTGTTCGGTTTTCGGGGCGGGATCAGGCCCGATTCCCACAAGAAGGAATCTTCCGGCGCGCCGATCCGTCCCGTGCCGCTGCCCGCGCGCCTGGTCGTGCCGCTGATCCAGAGCAGCCGGGGCGGCGCGCGCCCCATCGTCACCGTGGGCGACAAGGTGCTGAAAGGGCAATGTATTGGCGAAGCCGAAGGCAAGACCGGCACGGCCATCCACGCGCCGACTTCAGGAATGGTGAGCGAAATCGGCCGTTATCCGATGGCGCATCCATCCGGGCTGGAATCCCCCGCCATCGTCATCGCGCCGGACGGCGAGGAGCGCTGGATCGCCCACGAGCCGCTCGATCTCGCCACGGCGAGCCGCGACGAACTCATCCTCCGCATCCAGGCCAGCGGCATCGTCGGCATGGGCGGGGCGACCTTCCCCAGCCACATCAAGATCGGCAAGGAGGACAACCCGGTCGAAACGCTGGTCATCAACGGCGCCGAGTGCGAACCGTGGATCACCTGCGATGATCGCCTGATGCGCGAGCGCGCCGCCGATGTCGTGAGCGGCGCGATGATCCTGCGCCGGCTCAACGGCGCGCGCCGCGTGCTGGTCGGCATCGAAGACAACAAACCCGAAGCCATCGCCGCCATGACCGCCGCCGCGCGTGCGCGCATGGACACGGAGGCGGCGGACGGCGACGCCCGCATCGACATCGTCACCGTGCCCACGCGCTACCCGGCGGGTGGCGAAAAACAGCTCGTCCGCGTCCTCACCGGCATCGAAATCCCGGCCAACCGGATCGCGGGCGATTTCGGCGTCCAGTGTTTCAACGCCGGCACCGCGCATGCGGTATGCCGCGCCCTCGTCCATGGCGAAGCGATGGTCGCGCGCATCGTCACCGTCACCGGCAATGTCGAACATCCGGGCAATTACGAAGTGCCGCTTGGTTTTCCCGTGGCCGGGCTGCTCGCGCTGTGCGGCGTCAAACCCGGCACCGACCGCATCCTGATGGGCGGACCGATGATGGGCTTCACCCTGCCGAAGCTCGACGCCCCCATCACCAAGGGCAGCAATTGCATCATCGCCGCCTCGCCCGAGCTGTTCCCCCCCGCGCCTCCCGAGCAGCCCTGCATCCGCTGCGGCCGTTGCGCGCGCGCCTGCCCCGCCGGAATACAGCCGTTCGATCTGTACTGGTTCAGCCGCTCCAGAAACTTGGACAAGGCCGAGGAATACCACATCTTCGATTGCATCGAATGCGGCTGCTGCGCCTACGTCTGCCCGGCCCACATCCCGCTGGTCGACTACTTCCGCTTCGCCAAGAGCGAAATCCGCGCCCGCGACGAAGAACGGCGGGCCGCCGACCAGGCACGGGCGCGCTTCGAATTCCACACCTTCCGCCTTGAACGCGAAAAGGCCGAAAAAGCCGCGCGCCTGGCGGCCAAAGCCGCCGAAACCCGCGCCAACCTCTCCGCCGCCGCCAAGGCCGACGCCGCGCCGCCCCCGTCAAAGCCGCCAACCTGATCCCGACATGACTTCCCCCCACATCCGCCAACCCGCCAGCGTGCAGCGCGTGATGCTGACCGTCCTGCTCGCCCTCGCGCCCGGCATCGCCGCCTACGTCTGGCAGATTGGCGCGGGCATCCTCGTCAACCTCGCCATTGCCACCGCCGCCGCGCTTGCCGCCGAAGCGCTCGTGCTCAAACTGCGCGCCCGCCCCGTGACGCCCGCCGTCACCGACGGCTCCGCCGTCGTCACCGCCTGGCTGATGGTGCTCGCCTTCCCCTCCATCGTGCCGTGGTGGCTCACGGTACTGGGCGTGCTGTTCGCCATCGTCGCGGCCAAGCACCTGTACGGCGGCATCGGGCAAAACCCCTTCAATCCGGCAATGGCCGCCTACTGCGCGATGATCGTGGCCTATCCGGCGCTGATGTCGCAATGGCCCGCCGCCGGGCACGGCGACTTCGCCGCCCAACTGCAACTGATCCTCGGCGGCAGCCGCGAAGTCGACGCCGTCACCGGCGCGACCGCGCTCGACACCCTGCGCACGGGGTTGCGCAACCATGCCGACGTCCACACCATTCTCGCCACCGGCGCTTTCGGCTTCATCGGCGGGCGCGGCTGGGAATGGATCGCGGCGGGCTATCTTGCCGGCGGGCTTTTCCTGATCGCCACCCGCAGTATCGACTGGCGCCTGCCGCTCGGTTTCATCGCCGGCATGGGGGGAACCGCTTGCCTGTTCTGGCTCGCCGCGCCGGAGCGCTTCGCCTCGCCGCTCTTCCACCTCGCCAGCGGCGGCGCCATGCTGGCAAGCTTCTTCATCGTCACCGACCCGGTCACGGCGGCCTCCACGCCGCGCGGCAAACTCATCTTCGCCGCCGGCGCCGGCATCATCGCCTGGTTCGTCCGGGTCTTCGGCGCTTATCCAGAAGGCATCGCCTTCGCCGTGCTGCTGATGAACATCTGCGTCCCGCTGATCGACCACAAAACGCAGCCCGCGGCCTTCGGCCAGCGCACACGCCCATGAGCCTCCCGCCCTCCGCCCCCGATCCGGCCCTCCCGCCCGGCGACGCGCCCGCCCCCATTCCCGCGCGCCAATCTCCGGCGTTGCGCGGCGCACTGCGCGCCGCCTTTGGCCTGGCGGCCTTCACCGCGGCCTTTACCGCCCTCATGGCCTTCACCCACGAAATCACCCGGGAGCGCATCCGCGCCGCGGTCGCCGAACAACAAATGCGCCTCATCGACGAAATTCTGCCGCGCGCGCACTACGACAACGCCCTCCTGGCCGACATGATCGACGCGGACGGCGGCAGCGGCGGCGCCGTTGGCCGCATCTGGCGCGCCCGGCGCGGCGGCGAACCCGTGGCGCTGGTGTTCGAGACCTTCGCCAGCGACGGCTACGGCGGGCGCATCGAACTCATCGCCGCCCTCGACATCCGCGGCGAAGGCCAAAGCCAGGTGCGCGGCGTGCGCGTCTCCGCGCACCGCGAAACCCCCGGCCTGGGCGACTACATCGACCCGGCCAAGGACCGCGACAAGGAACACCCCTGGATCGCCCAATTCTCTGGCGTGGATGCCGGACTGCCCATCGCGCGCTGGGCGGTGCGCAAGGACGGCGGCGACTTCGACTACCGCACCGGCGCCACGGTGAGCGCCCGCGCCGTGACGCGTGCGCTCGGCCACGGCCTGGCCTGGGTCAACGCCCGCAAGGATGCCCTTTTCGCCGCTCCGGCGGGCGCGCGGCCCGGCGCGGACGGACAAACCGTGGAGCCTGTTTCACAATGAACCTCCAGCGCCTCAAGGAAAGCGCCCGCAACGGCCTGTGGCGGCAAAACCCCGGCCTCGCCCAGATCCTCGGCCTGTGCCCGATCCTCGCCATCAGCACCAGCATGGTCAACGCCGTCAGCCTGGGCATCGCCACCGTCCTGGCAATGGCCCTGTCGAACCTGGCGGTCGCCGGTCTGCGCCGCTGGATCGCCTACGAAATCCGCATTCCCGTCTTCATCCTCATCATCGCCGCCCTGGTCACCGTGCTCGACCTCGCCTTCAACGCCTTCTTGCACAGCCTCTACCTCGTACTCGGCATCTTCATCCCCCTCATCACCACCAACTGCATCGTCCTCGCCCGCGCCGAAGCCTACGCCGCCAAGAACAGCGTCCTGGACTCGACCCTGGACGGCATCATGATGGGCCTGGGGCTGGTCTGGGTACTGGCGCTTCTCGGCGCATTGCGCGAATTGATCGGCGGCGGCACGCTGTTTTCCGGCATCGACATGATCTTCCCCGGCCTCGCGCCGCTCAATGTCCTGGGCGGCGACTACCCCGGCTTCCTGCTCATCCTCCTGCCGCCGGGCGCCTTCTTCACCCTCGGCATCCTGATCGCGGGCTACAACGCCATCAACGCCCGGCGCGCCGCCCGCCAGGCCGCCGCCACGTCGCCGCCCGCGTCCGCATCGGCGCCCTGATGGGCGATCGACGCCGCGCTCCGAATGGTTGCTCCCCCACTCCCCGGCCCTTTCCTCCTGTACATCCCCCTTCGGGGAACGGGGGGAATTCATCGGAAGAACTCGTCAAAAAAGAGGAAGAAGGAACGGGACGCCTGTCCACACTCCACCGCGGAGAAAACAGCGGCGCCACGCGCCGGATAGAACGAACTGGATTGCCACGTCGCTACGCTCCTCGCAATGACGAGATGGGGAAGCTTTCGCAATGACGAGATGGGGAGGCTTTTGCAATGCCGAAGGGGGATGTTTTTGCAGTGATACGTTCTTCCAGTGAGATCCGATCTCTGATCCTGTTGATATGATTTCCAAGTACAAAGGCCACGCATCATGACACCGGAAGCCGCGCGCGAATTTTTCCGCCGCCTGGCGGCGCTCAACCCCGAACCGCGCACCGAACTCGAATACGCCAGCCCCTACCAGCTTCTCGTCGCGGTCGTCCTCTCGGCGCAAGCCACCGACAAAAGCGTCAACCTCGCCACCCGCCGCCTTTTCGCCGTCGCACCGACCCCCGAGGCAATGGCCGCGCTCGGCGAAGAAGCCGTGGCCGGATACATCAAGACTATCGGCATTTTCCGCGCCAAGGCGAAAAACATCGTCGCCCTCTCCCGGCTATTGCTCGAACGCCACGGCGGCGAAGTGCCTGCCGGGCGCGCCGCCCTCGAAGCCCTCCCCGGCGTGGGGCGCAAAACCGCCAACGTCATTCTCAACTCCGTATTCCGCCAAGCGGTGATGGCCGTCGACACCCACATCTTCCGCCTCGCCAACCGCACGGGACTCGCGCCGGGCAAAGACGCGAGCGCGGTCGAAGACGCCCTCATGGAAAACGTACCCGCCCAATACCTGCTCGACGCGCACCACTGGCTGATCCTGCACGGACGCTACACCTGCACCGCGCGCAAACCGCGGTGCGCCGCTTGCTGCGTGTCCGACCTGTGCGCCTGGCCCGAAAAAACAGCTTGATGACGCCATAACCGCTCCGATTGCGAAGACAATACGAAGGTACCTTTGTTTTTCTGTTGACGCAGGGAGAAGGATCGGTATAGGCTAGAAAGCAAGGTACCTTGCCAAATATTGTTTTCCCTTGCTTTCCCTTTTGCACCAGGAGGCAACCCATGTTGCTACGCTTTCTGCATCGCCTGAAATCCCGTTTCCACGCGCACGAGCCTGTCAGGCGGCGCGCCAGACCCGCGCATTCCTCGCCACATCCCCCCATGCCCAGCGAGCGCCCCGCCCCGCCTTCGCGCCAGGATGGGACGCCGCGCCGGGCGGCTTGCCCCGCGCAATGCCCGCTGTGCAACAAACGCTGTATACTCGCCCAGCCTCGTTGCAAGCATGGTGAGGCGTTTGTCCAGTTCATGCGCACTTATCATGCCGGAGACCCGCAGACCGGAGCCGCCCTGTAGCGACGAGCAATTGCTGCTTCTTTTCCATCGCGCCGCCAGGCGGATGGCGCGCGGGCATCACCTTCACCACAAGGCGGTACGTCATGCGCAAGGGCACATTCTTTCCATCCTCGGCGAGTCCGGGCAAGTAAGCCAACGCGAACTGCTGGAACGCCTCCATGTCCGCTCCGCGTCCCTGAGCGAACTCCTGATAAAGATGGAGAAGAGCGGCGACATTACCCGGCAACGCAGCGAGAAAGACCGGCGCAATTTCATTTTGCAACTGACCGGACAGGGGCGCATGAAATTGACCGAGCATCATCAGCACCATCGCCAGAACGCAAAACATCTTTTTTCCATATTGAGCGACGCGGAGCGCGCATCGCTGGCGGCGCTCCTGACCCGCCTTCTCGGCGCCTGGGAGGCGGAGGAAAGGCAGTGGGAAGACCAAGAGGAGGGATGGGAGGCGCTCAAGGCATGGCTCAAGCGCAAAATCCACTAGAAAACAAAAAGACGCGCGGAGATTCCAGCAGGCGGAAATTAGAAAAGGGGAAGGAGAAACAGAGCGCCTGTTCACTCTCTACCGCCAAGAAATCAGCGGCGCTGTGCGCCGGATGGTTGGTCCCCTTGTATCTTCCCCCCATGAGCATAAATAATGATGACAGGCTGTGGAGCCTGTGGGCAACCGCCGGCCTGTGGGTGGGCGGTGGGAAACGCGCAGCGTTTTCCGCGGGCCATCCACAGGATTGCGCGCAGCGCAAAGGCGGGAACCAGCGTGGGGCGTCCGGAGCGCCTTGCACGCCACGGCACGCATGGGGCACGGCGCCGGGCGGACTCGTCAAAAGCGAAAGCCCCCTCCACCTCGTCATTGCGAGGCGCGCAGCGCCGTGACAATCCACGCGGCGGTTCAACCATCCGAAGCGCCCCGGCGAGTCGCAAACCCGCCCGAATCGATCAGCGGCGCTACATGCTGGATGGAACAAACTGGATTGCCGCGGGCCTGCGGCCCT
>JAITLI010000065.1 GCA_031277975.1 Azoarcus sp. | reverse complement strand
TTCTGGCGGATCACCCGCGGCGTCCGCTTCGATGTCCCGCAAGCGGCGGGCAAGACGCGTCAGACGGAAGACCTTGATGGTTCCCTCGCCGCTCGGGCGCCGGGCCGGCGATTCGGGATGCCCAATCAGCGCGGGGCTGTCGTTCAGGAATTGCGGCAGCGCAAGAACGGCGCGGGCAAAATCCGGAACGGGTTCGGGCTGTGGCAGGCAAATAAAGCCGATTCCGCTTTTGCTTGGGGCAACGTGTGCCTCGAGCGCTGCCTCATGGGCGATTTCGCGGGCGAACTGGGCGATATGGACGTTGCAGGTATTTGGGCGTGTCCGGGCACACGGTGGCGAACACTTGACTTCCCCGTGGCGAACACTTGACTTCCCCGCGGCGAATACTTGACTTCCCCAAGACGAATACTTGACTTCCCCAAGACGAACACTTGACTTCGTCACGGAGAAGACTTGATCTTCAAATCTGCGTGTAGTGCCGATGATTCCGGGACTTCCTCGTACCTTTTGCACCGCTGCCGGTGCCGGTATCTCGTATCGCCTGTTCGGGCGAGGCGGCGGGCGGTACGGATGAAAGTGAAGGCATCACCTGGATTGGCGCGGCTTCGGTTTGTGGCAAGACGCTCCACGGCCCCTGTTCTGCGGCGGGTTTCGTCTCCAAAGGCTGCTGGCGCTTTTCCGCGTAGAGGATTTCCGCCGCCAGCGTGTCGTAAGCCATGCCGAGCCGCTCGGCCATCTGGCCGATCAGTTCATCCCGCACCCGTTGCAGCATGAAATGGCCCGCCTCGCCATCGAAACCGGCCAGGACATCCTGGAACAGCGCGGGGAATTCGTCCGGCTGCGCTTTACCAGCATGGGCTTCCCAGATTCTGGCGGCGGCGCGCCGCAAGCCGGTCAATTGCTCGACCTGTGGCCGTCCCAGCCCGCCATAGAGCACGTTCGGAATGGCGGGCAGCAGGTATTCGACCGCTTCCCGCATCCGGCTGATGTGCGGCTGCGGCACGGGATAACCGGCGGATTTCAACCTTCGCGCCAGTTCCGCCTGCGAGAGCGGCTTGCCGTCCTCGGCCTCGTAGCGTTCGCGGGCCTTCCCGACGCCTGTGGCGCGTTCGATGAACGTCAGACCGCCATGCAGTTCGTTCTCCGCCAGATGCCCGGTGAGCGCGCGACGATCTCGCCCGGCCAGGGGCGAAACAGGCAGGTGAGCCGGTAGAAACGCGCGTCCTTCGTTTCGGCCCACAGTTCGCGCAGGGTGGCCAGCCGGGTGTTGCCGCCGTTCCTGATGATGTAGTGATCCGCGCCGGGCCGTTTAGTGATGGGCGGCGGCGCCTCCAGTCCGCGCGCGCGGATCGAATCCCGGATCTCGTCGTAGAGCGGGTTGCGGGTGAGGCGCGGATTGAGTTCGTAGGGGCGCAGCTCGTCCAGGGTGACGACCATCGGCGTGTCGGCGATCGGCGTGGACAAGGCCGCCGCAGCCGGCCCCGCGCGCGAAAATCCCTCGCTTTGCAGCCTGGCGGCAACGGCCAGCAGGGGATCAGTCATGGCTGTGTCTTCCTTGCCGGGGCGTCGATGCGTCACTCATGCCAATATGGATTGGCGGCAATCCTGGCTTCTGCAATGTGATCTGTCCGTCTTCCATATAGCGCAGCCGCCATCCCTCGCTCTCCGCGAATTCGATCAAGGGCGCCAGGCGGCGCTCGAGCGTTGCGTCATGGATGTTCGGCATCGCCCTGTTTCCTTTCGCCCATGATGGCAAGGAGCCGTTGGCGCCATTGGGGGCAGAGCGCCGCGCCCAGATCGCGCATGATCTCCAGCGCGGCGGGCGCGATGCGTCCCGATGGGCGGCGGTGTTCGATGCGATGCGCGGGCAGCCCCTGTGTCGCGGCGCGGGAAAACGCCTCGATGGCCGGGATTTCGACGGCCAGTACCTCCACCCCGGCCTCTTCCTGGAACACCAGACGCAGAGCCCCCTGGATCATCCGGGCGTTGGCGGAGACCGCGGGCACCCGGTTCATCAGGAGGCACAAGGGCGGCGGCGGGATGCCCAGATGCCGGAAAGGCGCGATGTCCGCGAGCAATTGCAGCGTGCCGCGCCGCAATTCCCGCGCCGCGAGGATTTCGGGCGTCACGGGCGAGAGCGCCTGTTCCGAGGCCAGCACCGCCATCTCCAGCAGGACGCTGCGCGCCCCTTGGGTGTCGATCAGCAACAGGTCGTAATCCTGGAAAGCCGGAAGCAGGTTGCGCAACCGCAGGCGACCGTCCGGCGCGTTCAGGAGCAGCGTGTTCAACTGCCGGTGCGTGTCGTTGGAGACGATGATGTCCAGAGCGTCGATCACGGTACGTGACACCAACCGGGCAAGATCCCGCTCGTTGAACGCCAGCAATTCATAAATACCGCTCGGCGCGCGATGGCTCAGTTCATAGTAGGACGACAGCGTGGGCTGGGCGTCCAGATCGATCAACAGGACGCGCAGCCCGGCATCGGCCATGAGACCGCCCAGATTGGCGGCGATCGTCGTTTTACCGACGCCGCCTTTGGTTGAAATAATGGAAATGATCCGCATGGCGCGCTTTCAGCAACTCAGACGCGATCCCGGATGCGGTCGAGAATCCATTGGTCGACTTCAACGGAATCCCAGCCAACGGCGCGGACGCCCAACGGAATCGGCTTGGGGAATTTGCCCGCCTTGACCAGTTGGTAAAGGTAGGCGCGCTTGAACCCCACCTTCGCTTCTACATCTGGACGGCGCAGGATGCGGCGCTCCGGCGCCGGAAAAACGTTCTGTTCGGACATTGCCAGTCTCCCTGGAATTGAATGGGTCTTCATTGACCCGGTGGCTCAACTTAGCAATTCCGCCACGGATTTACAGCAAACAATCGGATACCGGCGATTGCCGTATTGTTGTGATGCGAGGAAAAGCACATGTCCGGCCCGCGCGGATCGAGCGGACGCTCCAGGAAAAGTGGCAGGAAAATGGAATGCGGTAGCTTGTACATCTTCGGCATTTTGTGTTTGAGGAACCGATTCACGAATTAATGATGTTAAGCTATATCGTATTCTAGAACAAATCACGGTAACCATCGAATTAAAAACGTCTTTTTTGTTAATAAAATCATATTGGGCAGCGTGTGTGTAGAAAAACATCACATTGTTTCAAGTAAAATAAATAAAAAATAAAGATATATAAAGATGCATTGTGCAATGTCAATTCGTGGTGATACTCATATCCAGTAAAAGAATGCCTCCCCGAGTCCATCCCATTACATACAAGTCAAACCAGGGCCATTCCCCGATGATCCGCATGTGCCGCGAGATGGAAAACGGCCAGGGCATGGATGGGGCGAACCGTACCCGGCGATGAAGGGGGCGCGATTGTCTTCGATGGCGAAGCGTTGCGAGGCTCGGCCCGGCGCAAGCGCGGCTGGCGCTCGAGGGCGGCGATCATGTCTTGACGATGAAAGACCATCGCCCGTTCCTGGCCGGGTCACCACGGGATTCCTTCCCGGCGTTGAATGCTCCGGGGCGGCGTCGGCGGCAGGTTTCGGAATACATGATGAACCGCCCGCCCGTCCGTCCAACCGGCTCCGCGTCCGGACGCTTGGCGTTACACTGCCACCTCTCGCAGGAAAGCGATGGATTCAGGCGGATTGTAGGCAAGAGACCCGCTTGCCAACGCGCAGGAAACAGTCCACGATTGAGTCCGTTCCTGATGCGGGAACAGC
>JAITLI010000051.1 GCA_031277975.1 Azoarcus sp. | reverse complement strand
CGGGGTGGTTCGCGCCAGACTGTGGAGGAGGTGACTCATGAGTTGGACTCCTGATGCTAATGTGATTCGATCATTGACCGCAGGATAACTTCTGCACGAAACAAAGGCCAGCTTCGGGTCGGGATGTAATCGGACGGAACCAGACACTCTTCTCGATCCGCTCGATCACTTCCAGAAGATCGGGACGCCGCAGCTCGAGGATCGAGCGCTTGCCAAGAAGGGGCAGAACGTCTCTGCCGAAGGTGCGCAGAATGGCCGCATGGGTGTTGCTCTCGCCGGTCTGGATTCCCAGCGCGTGCCGTTCGAGCCACTGATGGAATACGGCCTCGAACGTGTGCTCGCTGGCAAGCCGGACAGCCTGCCGTTTCTGCTTGCGATGCACGTGCGGATTCACGCCCTTGGCGAGCAGGGTGCGCGCCTCGTCCCGCGCCCGACGCGCCTCCCGTAGGGAGGACTGTACACCCCGGGCGGGGGAGGGTGCCCGAAAGGCGGGAGAGAGGGCTTCGTACCAAACGGCGTAAAGCGCCGCTGATTGAAAAGGGGAAGAATAAACGAACGCTCATCCACGCTTCACCGCCGGGAAATCGGCCGGGACGGCCTCGCGGTATCTTTCATGTTTCATGGATATGTTCCTGTATCGAATGAGGATGAAGCCGGACGAGCCGGTTCGCTTCGCGCTTTTGGCGTGGTGAGAAAGCGGTGGCAAAGGCGCGCGGGCCGGGGGAAATGCGAAAGGTTCGGGAGGGGATACCCGGAGTAAAAAGCTCCGGGATCGCGGCTTTCAGGGGCATGCCATCCCCTCGGAGACTGCGAGCGCCGAGTTTTCGAGGGGATGCCATCCTGTCTGGAACAACTGTCTCGCAGTTCAGAACAGCGTGGACGTTGTCGGGGAGCGTGCGCCCCGGGCTTTGGAGAAATGTCCCGCGCTCTGGCGCGAGATGGCATCTGCCCGGAAGCGCGTGCCCGGAGTCGCGGGGGGTGTCCGCGTTGTCCGCGACAGGCGCCACCGTGCCCTGGACTACGGGTATTCGTTATTTTGGAACGGGCGCGAGGGCGGGCATTCGTCCGCGGCGGGGCCGCTGTGCTAGGATTGCCCGCTTCTCTTTATTGTCTTCCCGGGGCGGTTCGCCCGCCGTGCGGGGTGTTCCGCGAACAGTTGAGTCAAGATGCGTATCCTGGTCAGTAACGACGACGGTTATTTCGCGCCCGGAATCGCGGCGTTGGCGCGGGCGCTGGCGGATGTGGCCGTGGTGACGGTGGTGGCGCCCGAGCGCGATCGCAGCGGGGCGAGCAATTCGCTGACGCTCGACAGGCCGCTGACCCTGCGCCGCGCGGGCAACGGGTTTTATTTCGTCAATGGCACGCCAAGCGATTGCGTGCATCTGGCGGTGACCGGGATGTTCGACGGATTGCCGGATATGGTGGTTTCCGGGATCAATCACGGCGCCAATATGGGCGATGATACGATTTATTCGGGCACGGTCGCGGCGGCGACGGAGGGGTATTTGCTCGGGATCCCTTCGTTCGCGGTTTCACTGGTGAGCCGGAGCGCGAGCGATTTTTCGGCGGCGGCGCGCGTGGCGCTCGATCTTGTTTCCCGTTTCATGCGCCAGCCGTTTCGTGAACCCGTCCTGCTCAATGTCAATGTGCCGGATTTGCCTTTCGCCCGTTTGGGGCCGCCGCGGGTGACTCGCCTGGGCAGGCGCCACAAGGCCGAGCCGGTGGTGCGCGGCGTGACGCCGCGCAATGAGACGGTGTATTGGGTGGGCGCGGCCGGCGGCGCGGCGGACGCGGGGGAGGGAACGGATTTCCATGCCGTGGATGGCGGGATGGTGTCGGTCACGCCCCTCCAGATCGATTTGACTCATACCGCCCAGATCGGAGCGGTTTCCGATTGGTTGTCGTGGAAGTGAGCTTTTTCCAATGAACACACGTACTCCCGATGCCGCCCGCGCCAGGGCGAGAATGGTCGAACGCTTGCGCGCCCAGGGAATCCGCGATGAAAAGGTGCTCGCGGCGATGGCGGCGATTCCAAGACATCAGTTTGTCGAGAAGGGATTGTCCTATGGCGCGTATGATGATAATGCTTTGCCGATCGGCATGCAGCAGACGATCTCGCAGCCTTATGTCGTCGCGCGCATGGTCGAAATCCTGCGTGACGGCCATGAGTTGGGGCGCACGCTGGAGATTGGCGCGGGCTGCGGGTATCAGGCGGCGGTGCTTTCGCGGTTGGCGAGCGAGGTGTACGCGGTGGAGCGCTTGCGCGCGTTGCTTGATCGCGCGCGCGAGAACTTGCGTCCGTTGCGCTTGCCCAATGTGCGGCTCAAGTGCGCCGATGGCACGCTGGGGCTGCCCGAGGCCGCGCCTTTCAATACGATCATCGTGGCGGCGGGCGGGACGCAGGTGCCGCCCGCGCTCAAGGGCCAGCTCATGACGGGAGGCCGGTTGTTGATTCCGGTCGGCGAGGGTGAGCAGCGCTTGTTGTTGGTGGAGCGGCAAGGGAATGTTTTCAGGGAAAATTGGTACGAGGCGGTGCGTTTCGTGCCTTTGCTGACGGGGACGGAATGAACAGGAAGATCGCTGTGTCGCGCTTCGCCGCCGTGGGGTTGTGCGGCGCGCTGGTGTTGTGGGTCGCGGGGTGCGCCGATGAACGGGCCGCTCCCGTGCGCGCGTCCAATCCGCAGGTGACGGCAAGGACGGGGGGGAACGCGGGGGCGGGGACGCGCGCGCGCGCCAGGGAACATGTGGTGCGGCAAGGGGAGACGGTCTACGCGATCGCGCGTCAGTATGGCGTCTCTCCGCACGATATTATCGCTTGGAATAATCTGGCCCATCCGGACCAGATCGAGGCCGGGCAGAGCCTGCGGGTTGCGCCGTCTTCGGGCGGCGGCGGCGCGGTGGCAGAGGCGATTCCGGTCGCCACGGAGGCTGTTCCGGTCGCCACGGCGCCCGTGGGGGAAAGTGCGCCGGAGTCTTCCGCGCCGCCATCCCGGGTGGAGGCTATCGCGATCAAGCATGAGCCGCGCGGCGGCAGGGAGGCGTATTCCGACGAGGCCTGGGAACGTTTGCGCGTGCGCCCGGCGGCAACGGGGACGGCGGAGGCGGACAGGGCGGAGGCCGTGGCGGCGAGTCCGCCCGGGACGGGCGCCGCCGCATCCGCCAGCGCCACCGATGCCGCCACCGCGCCGCCAAGCGATTCCGCGCCCGCCGGGAGTCCCTGGATATGGCCGGTCAAGGGCCGGATCATCGCCGGGTTCGACGCGCCCATGGGCGGCGGCGGTTCCAAGCTGCGCAACAGGGGGATCGACATCGCCGGCAAGCCGGGTACGCCGGTGCTGGCCGCCGGGAACGGCAAGGTTGTTTATGCGGGTAGCGCCGTGCGCGGTCTTGGCAAGATGGTCATCATCAAGCATGACGATAATTACTTGACCGCGTATGCCCATAACCGCGCCATTCTGGTGAAGGAAAATGATGCGGTCGCCCAGGGACAGAAGATCGCCGAGCTTGGCAGCACCGACGCCGACCAGCCCAAGCTGCACTTTGAACTGCGCAATCAGGGGCAGCCGATAGACCCGCTCAAATATTTACCGGCGCCCGATTGACCATGGAAGACCCGCCCCCCCCTGAAGACGCCGAGGACGAGGAACTGGAGCTTCCCCCCGAAGTGGAGGTGTTCTCGGACGAACGGCAACGCGATCCGGTTGTGAACGATGAGGTTGTCTATGATTCGACGCAGCGCTATTTGAGCGAGATCAGTGCCAACCCGCTGTTGAGCGCCCAAGAGGAGGCGGCGCTGGCCCGCAAGATGCGGGCGGGCGATTTCGCCGCGCGCCAGACGATGATCGAGCGCAACCTGCGCTTGGTGGTCAATATCGCCAAGCATTATCTCAATCGCGGCATCGCGCTCCTCGATCTGGTCGAAGAAGGCAATCTCGGCCTGATCCACGCCCTCGAAAAGTTCGAACCCGAGCGCGGTTTCCGCTTTTCCACTTACGCGACCTGGTGGATACGGCAAGGCATCGAGCGCGCGATCATGAATCAGTCGCGCACGGTTCGCCTGCCGGTGCACATCTCCAAGGAGCTTCACCAGATCATGCGCGCCCAGCGCCAGGTCGAGGCCCGCACCCAGGGCAGTTCCACCGCCGACGAAATTGCTTCCTGTCTCGACAAGCCTGTCGACGATGTGCGCGCCATTCTTGCTTTCAACGAGCGCGCAATCTCGCTCGACGCGCCGCTCGATGTCGACCCGAACCTGTCGATAGGCGAGGCGCTCGCCGACGATAACGCCCGTCCGCCGGATCTGCTCATCCAGAACGCCGAAATCGAGACGCTGCTGCGCAATTGGATCGACACCCTGAACGACAAGCAGCGCCTCGTCATCCGTCACCGCTATGGTATCGACGATTGCCCGCTCCTGACGCTCGAAGAGCTTGCCGCCCAGCTTGGCATCACCCGCGAGCGCGTGCGCCAAGTGCAGCTCGAAGCGCTGGGACAATTGCGCAGAATGCTCAAGCGGCGCGGGATTCCAAAAGACGCGCTGCTCTGAAAGGGCAAGGGTATCTACATATACCCCGCAGAGGAGGGGAATCCATCGGAAGAACGCATCATTGCGAGGCGCGCCGCGCCGTGGCAATCCAGCGCGTTTCATGCGGAGCGCGGCGACGCCAATCGATTCCGGTCCTTGTCCTCTCGCTTTATCCACCGCTTTCCGCTTCCCTGCGTTTTCGCCACAGTACATCGCCCTGCCGCGCCGCGCGGTTGAGGGTTCTGCCGAGGACGAAAAGCAGATCGGAAAGACGATTGATGTATTGCCGTGGGCCATCGTTGATGGGGTGGACTTGCGCCAGCGTCACCAGCGCGCGCTCGGCGCGGCGGCAGACGGTGCGGGCGTGATGCGCCTGCGCGGCGGCGCGGGAGCCGCCGGGGAGGATGAAATCCTTGAGCGGTTCGAGGCCGGCGTTGTAATGGTCGATGGCCTCTTCCAGCCGCTGCACGTGCCAGGGGGCGATGATCGCTTTCGTGCCGGGAATGCAGACTTCGCCGCCGAGATCGAACAGATCGTGCTGCACGCCGGTGAGGAGGGCGCGCACGTCATCGGGCAGTTCTTCGGCGAGCAGGAGGCCGATCGTGGCGTTGGTTTCGTCGATCTCGCCGATGGCATGGAGGCGCACATCGTTCTTGGCGGCCCGCGAGCCGTCGCCGAGGCCGGTGGAACCGGCGTCGCCCGTGCGAGTGTAGATTCTGGAGAGGCGGTATCCCATGGTTCTGTCCGGAGGCCGGGAGGAAAACCGGCGGATTCGCGCATGATAAACCGCGCGCCTTCTCTCCGCGCTTTCTCCGGTTCGCCTGGCCCGCCTTCATCCGCCGGGCTTCGGCAAGCGCCCGGCCCTACACCGCCAGCGCTCCCCGCACGCCGTCCGCGTCCATGTTCTTGCCTTCGCCGCGCAGGATGATTTCGCCGCGTTCCATGACGAGATAGTGATCGGAGAGGGCGCGGGCGAAGTCGTAATATTGTTCGACCAGCAGGATCGCCATGTCGCCATCGGCGGCGAGGGCGCGGATGGCGCGTTCGATGTCCTTGATGATCGAGGGCTGGATGCCCTCGGTGGGTTCGTCGAGGATCAGCAGGCGGGGGCCGCAGGCGAGGGCGCGGCCAATGGCGAGCTGCTGCTGCTGGCCGCCGGAAAGATCGCCGCCCCGCCGTCCCATCATCTGCCCAAGTACCGGGAACATCTCGAAGATGCGCGGCGGAATGGCCGTGCCGCGCGGGCGGGCGGCCAAGCCCATGAGGAGGTTTTCCGCGACGGTGAGGCGCGGGAAAATCTCCCGCCCCTGCGGCACGTAGCCGATGCCTGCGCGCACCCGTTCGTGGGAAGGCGCGCGGGTGATGTCCGCGCCGTTGAAATGGATGCTGCCGCTCTTCGCCGGAACGAGTCCCATCAGGGTCTTGAGGAGTGTGGTCTTGCCGACGCCGTTGCGCCCGAGCACGCTGGTGATCTTGCCCGCCGGCGCCTCGAAGGCGATGTCGCGCAGGATGTGACTGCCGCCGTAGTATTGATTGAGATCAGCGACTTTCAGCATGGTTTCTCCTCATGTCGCGTTCCGCCTGATCATGGAATCGCGGTCGGCCGCCGGGGCGCGAGTCATGTTTTCGTATTTCAGCATGTCGGGCGTTTCTGGATGTCCGGTTCTGTAGCGCGTGAATTGTCCGCTTTTTTTGCCGGGGCCGGGAGGTACCCGGTCTGTGCATGTTTTCAGGGGGGGGACGATGGCGCGAGAAAGTAGCCGAGAATCGGGAAATGATCTTCGAAAAGCTCCGCTTCCATGCCCGGCAGCCCGGCAACGGGAAACCAGCGCGCTTCGGCGGCGTCGTCCGCCCCCGCGACAGCGGGCAGCGTGGCGAGCGGCAGGTCGAACCAGTGCGCATGTGTGATGATGCGCCCGCGCGCGCTGCGGTCGGGATGATCGAAAACGGCCACCGCGCGCGGCGCGCCCCCGGAGGCGGCCGCCGCGAGATCGAGGCCGGTTTCTTCCTTCAATTCCCGGATCGCTCCCTGGAGCAGGCGCTCCCGGCCTTCCAGGAAACCGCCGGGCAACGCCCACAGCCCTTTTCCCGGCGCGCGTTTGCGCCGTACCAGCAGGACATGTCCGGCCGCCGTCACCACCGCGTCCAGCGTGACGAACGGGCCTTTGCCCCATTTTTGCCGATATGCCGCGACCGCCCGGTGCTCCTCGCGCATGGCGGAAAAGACGGGAAGCGCCGCCCAGTCTTCGAGGTAGCGGACGGTTGCCGGCGGCACGAGGCTTTGCCAGGCGGCGCACGTGGTTTGCGTCCCGGCGTCCCCGAAATACATCCGGCGGATCGCGGTCGCGTCGATATTTCCTTGCCGTTCGAGCGCGACGAATGGCCAATGCGGGAAGAGACCCAGATAGTCGCTGGAGGCGTCCTTGCGGAAACCGGCCAGCGCGACGCGCGGCGCGGCCAGTCCCGCTTGTTCCAGCGCCGCGCGCGCGCCTTCTTCCACCGCCGCCGCCCAGCGCCGGTCATCGTAATAATCGCGGACGGGGATGAAGGTCACGCGCCGCGCTTCGGCCTCCCCCAGGCTGGTGCGGATCATTGCGGCGCGTTCTTCCCAGGTGAAGGGATTCCTGGCGTCCCGCGCGCGGAATGAGGAGCCAAGCGCCACCAGCGCCCGCCCGCCGATTTCCAGCGCTTTTTCGAGCAGCGCGGCATGACCGTTGTGAAATGGCTGAAAACGGCCTATCAGGATGGCGGCGTCGTACTGTCTGTCGGTGTTCATCGCAAAATCCGCTCCGGTGTGAAATTCCGCCCCTCGGGGCGGTTCATGGCGGCAGGCGCGCCGCCCGCTCTTGATTTCTCGTACTTCTACCCCGTCACCCGCAATTTCAGCCCCGCAAACAGGGTATCCGGCGAAAGACTCATGACGCTGGCCATTTCGCCCGCCATGCAAAAGCCGCAGCGCTCGCACAATCCTTCCGATTTGCCATTGCATTCGGCCAGGCGGCGGCCGTCGGCCATCACGAAATTCGCCATCCAGCAGTACTTCCTGAAATCGCGCCGCCGCATTCGTTTCAATCCGGCGACTGAATTCATGATGGGATAGCCCTGCTTCTTGTAGGCGATCACTTTGTCCAATACGGCGCGGCGCGTCTCTTCCGCGAGTTCCAGTTCTTCCGTCCCGGCAAAGGGGGTGTGCAGGTTGATGGCGATGGATTCGATATTGGGGTGCGCCCTGGCGAATTCGATGCTTTCATCGAGCGCCATATGATTCAGGCGGTTGACCACCATATTGACGCTGACGCGAGGGTGGCCGCAGGTTTCGATGTTCTCTACCAGGCGGGCGAAAGTGCCCGCGCCGCGAATGGCGTCGTGGCTTGGGCCGACGCCATCCATGCTGACCCAGATGGAATCGGCTTCCAGTCCGGGAAAAGGCCGGGTCGCGTTGGTGGTGACCGTGACCGAATAAAAGCCGATCTCTTTCGCTAGGCGAATCAGGCTGTTCAGGCCGTATTCGCCGTCGCGCCACAGGGTCGGCTCGCCGCCCTCGAAATCGACAAAGCGCGAACCCTGCCGGTAGCAATGGAGAAGATCTTCCCGCACCACCGCCAGGGGTTTGACGATCGCGTCCTGTTTGGCGTAGAGCGTGCAATGCCGGCATTTCAGATTGCATTTGTCGGAAATGAATACGACCGATTGCAGGGGAATTTTTTTCCCCAGGACGCGGGTCTTGAAAAACCAGAGCGGCAAATAGAAAAGCGGCTTCATGGCGCAACGAAACTCACGATCATGCTGATGAGGCAGAGCGCGGCCAAGAGATTGCGCGCCAGAAACCAGCGGATCAGAAACCAGTCGATGCCGAGGGCTTCCACTCGGCGCCAGGCGGACATCGGCCCCATCCAGAAACGGCGGGAAAATTTGCGCTCCGGCTGGCGGATGTAGGCGAGCATCATGTGGAAAAGCGCGGCGGCCATCGGTAGCGTGAGCATCCAGACCCAATAGGCGGAAGGAAGATCGCCATGCCGGATGCCGTAAACAATGACGGCATAGGGGAAAAAGAGAATGAAAAAGAGGACCGCCAGCATGGCCGTGGTGTTGTCGAGAAGCACGGCGAGCGTTTGCTTGCCCACTTTTTTGTCGGGCGTGAAATCCATGATGGAATGCACGTAGACGATATTCATCACCAGCAATCCGACCGGCAGGGAAAGCAGCGCGAGCGGGGCGCTGAATTCGCCGGAGGCCGCGTAATACACGCCAAGCATGTTCATGGGGCCGAACAGGATGCCGATCACGATTTCGCCCAGTCCCCGGTAACTGAGGCGCAGGGGCGGCCCGGAATAGAAAAGGGAAAGGAGCGCCGCCGCGCCGGCAAAGCAAAGGATGACCATCCCGCGAAAATGGAAAATTACCCCGCCCAGGAAAAGCGCGAAAAGAGCAAGGCCCAGCGCGACCCGGCGCAATTGCAAAAGCGTGGCCTGGCCGGAAGTCAGGTACAGGCATTTGCCAATCCTGGCCCGGAAGCCTTCGTGGCGCAAATGGTCGCGGTAATCGGTCTTGCGTTTGAGGTAATCGAAATAATCGTCGAACAGATTGGCCGCCAAGTGCCCGCAGACCACCCCCAGCGCCGCCAGCAAGGCGAGCGTCATGGAAAATCCTTCTGTCCGCGCGGCGAAACATACCGCGAGAAGCGCGGGAAGGAGGCTTTGCGGCAGGGACTTGGGGCGGGCGTTGAGGTACCAGAAAGCGATCGCGCGCGGCAGGAAACGGGGTGCCGCGATGGATCGCGCGCCCGATATGGGGGATTCCATATTCAATCCCGCCCCGGCGCGACGCCGGATTTTTCCAGCCAGTCGATGCGTTCCCGAAAGTCCCGGCCGGATTCATGCGGATTTCCCGAGCACTGGCTGGTCGAGAATTCGCCTTCTTTATTGCGGCAAAGATACAGAAGATAAATGCCGCCATTGCCAACGCCATATCCGCGCCATGCGCTATTTTCGCTTCCCGGCGCGGCGATCCGTTTTGGCAGGCCGGTTTTCCAGGAACGGATGACTTCGCGTCCACTGCCGCGCGCGTTGCCGTTCATGTTGACAAGGGTAATGACACTGGCGCTATCGTATCTTTCCTGGAAACCCATCGGGGCGCACGAGCAGGCCCGCGCGGACAACGGGAACAGGCCCGGGAACAAAAACGGGAAAAAGCGTTTTGCGTGCTTCACGAAGGGGTTTCCATGAACAATGTCAAAAAGCATCGGGTTTGCGTTGAGGAAGGATATGGTTCGGTTCATTTTGTTGCCGGCTTGGTCCGCACCTTGGGCGATGATACGGGCCACGGCGGCCCGCTGCACGATTTCCCGCGTCGTCTCCGCGCTTTTCCCGCCATGGCGCCGGTCGATTTCCTTCTCGTCGAGTTCCTTGCGCGCCTCGCCTACGAGATGGGCGGCATGTTCCTCTTGCGCGGCAGCCCCGGCGGCGGCTGGCGCCTCCCCGGCGTTCGCGGCCGCCGCGCCCATGGGGAACACTGCGATCGAGGACAAGCACACGGCGGATATCCGGAATTTTCCAGTAGGCGCGCATGAAGACAAACAGTTCGGAAACACGGTTCCTCCAAGGGTTGAGGCGGATAGCGATTACACCACGATATTTCACCAGCCGTTCCGGGGTTGCGATGATTTTTTCCGCGGATTCATAAGCATGAAATTTCGTATGACTTCACCGATCGGGGCAGGCGGTCGTCGCGAGCGTTTGATTTGTCCGGCTCGGCATGCTCGTCACGAGCGGAGCAATGTCCAGACCAGTCAGCGGCGCTGCGCGCCTCGCAATGACGGAATGGGGGGGCTTTCGTAATGACAAGTTTCTCCGATGGATTCCCCTCCCCCGTTTGCGGGGTGTGCAGACCGGAGACATAGGGAACATGTCGCGTTCCGCCAGCGAAAGTAATACCACAAGCCAATCCGGGGCGCGTCCACCGTATCGGGCAGCGACGCAAGCAAAACCCATTCGGCCAGCGCCTAGCCCCGCGCATCGAGAAGACAGCTCACCACCAGGCGCAACACGACACGCTATGCACCAGCCGCTTGCTCCACGGCTACCGCTCCAGCCAGTCCGTGCGCGCGCCCAACTCGTCCAGGTGGCTCTGCTCGTCAGGGCCGATCTCCGCTTCCCGGCAACGCCACAC
>JAITLI010000180.1 GCA_031277975.1 Azoarcus sp. | reverse complement strand
CATGGGCCGAATCAACGCAAATCGCAACTTCTCGCAATTCCAGCAATTCCTCGTAGCCATGGCGTTCATGACCGTAGAGCTTGAACATCATCAGTCACTCCATGCTTCCGAAACTGGCCATGTTAGTTCGTTCACCGCATGACCAAAACCTCCTGTACTCCAATCGTCCCAGCGGTACAGGGCGCGCATTTCGCCGTCGGAGAGGATTTTGAGGGGATGGCCGACGACGATGGCGTACTGTGCATGCGCGTTTTGTGGAACGCAATCCCCAACGAAAAATATTTCCCGCAGCGGTTTTTGGCCTTTCATGCTCGATTCTGTCCGGGGATTCGTGAAAAACGGCGCGGCGCATGGACGAAGTTCTCTCGTCAGGGGCGGGGATCAGATTGATTCAGCGGCGCTAGGTGGTCGAACGCATGCACGGCTGAATGAATCGCTTTCGCCGAATACTCGTTTGTTGGGAGAAGCTTCCCGAGACGCTCATGGCCATGGTGCATTTTGCTTGTGGCATTATTGCATGGCAGGCGGCGGGGCTGCTGGAATAGGTTCTTAGAAGCACACGGAAAGATAATCGCGTCTTTTCCGGCGGCGCTTCGCGTACACAGCATCCGCATTCGGTGCTTTAATCCGCTCTGATTCTGTTCCCGTTTTTGTCCGCGAAGATTTTCCAGATGAACATCCAGGATTACATGCATACCTTGGGCCGTCAGGCGCGCGCGGCCTCGCGCATCTTGGCGGCGGCCTCCACTGGAGCCAAGAATACGGCGCTTGCCGCGATCGCGGGCGAAATCCGCCGCCGCCGCGAGGCGCTCATCGCCGCCAACGTCCGCGACCTCGCCGCGGCGCGCGAAGCGGGACTCGAAGCGGCGCTGCTCGATCGCCTGACCTTGAGCGAAAAAGGCGTCGAAGCGATGGCCGCCGGCCTCGAACAGATTGCTTCGCTCCCCGATCCGGTCGGCGAAATCACCGATGTCCGCCGCCGTCCTTCGGGCATCCAGGTCGGCAAGATGCGCGTCCCGCTGGGGGTCATCGGCATCATTTACGAGGCCCGCCCCAATGTGACTGCCGATGCCGCCGCGCTGTGCCTAAAGGCGGGCAACGCCGCGATCCTGCGCGGCGGCAGCGAGGCCATCGGCAGCAATCGTGAAATCGCCGCCTGTGTCCATGCCGGTCTGGATGCGGCGGGACTGCCCGCCAATATCGTCCAGATGGTCGATACCACCGACCGCGCCGCCGTCGGCGCGCTCATCACCATGCCGGAATACGTCGATGTTATTATCCCGCGCGGCGGCAAGGGCTTGATCGCACGCATCTCGAACGAAGCGCGGGCGCCGGTCATCAAGCACCTCGACGGCAATTGCCACGTCTATATCGACGATGAGGCCGACCCGGCCAAGATCGTACCCATCGTCGAAAACGCCAAGACGCAGCGCTACGGGACCTGCAATACCGCCGAATCCTTGCTGGTGGCGCGCAAGACGGCGAACTCGGTGCTCCCCGCGATCGCCGCCATGCTGGCGGACAAGGGCGTGGAGATGCGCTGCTGCGAAGAAGCACTGGCGATCCTGCGCAAAGCGGCCATCGCCAACGCGAAGCTCGCCGCCGCGCACGAAAGCGATTGGCGCGAGGAATACTTGGCCCCGATCATCGCAATAAAAATCGTCGCCGGAGTCGACGAGGCCATTGCCCATATCAATACTTACAGCTCGGCGCATACCGAGGCCATCGTCACCGAGAATCATACCCGCGCCATGCGCTTTTTGCGCGAAGTGGATTCTTCTTCAGTGATGATCAATGCTTCGACCCGTTTCGCCGATGGGTTCGAATATGGTCTCGGCGCCGAAATCGGCATCTCCACCGACAAGATTCACGCACGCGGCCCGGTCGGTCTCGAAGGACTGACCAGTCAGAAATGGATCGTGTTCGGCAACGGCGAAATCCGGCGCTAGGGCAATGCACATAAACCCGCCAACACCGCCGCGCATCGGCGCCGGGTTCGATGCCGTGCCCGATCCGCCGTCCGGCGGTTTCGCCCACGCCGGCTACGGCTATTCGATCGCCGCCAAATACTGGCTCATCGCGCACGAGGCACGATGAGCCGCTTTCCTCCCGCGCCTGAAATACCCGCCGCGCTGCGCGACGAACTCGACTCTTTTTCTGATGCGATGTGGCTCGAACATGGCCTGGCGCGCAATACCCTGGCCGGCTACCGCAGCGATCTGACGCTTTTCGGACGCTGGCTCGCGGCGCGCGGCAAAAACATTGACACGGCGGCGGGCGACGATCTTTCCGCCTATCTCGCCGAATTCAGTTGCCAGTCCAAAACGGCGAGCCAGCGCCGTTTACTGGCCGCATGGCGGCGTTATTACCGTTATCTGCTGCTCAACAGGCGCATCGGCGAAGATCCAACCCTGAAACTGGATTCGCCCCTGCCCGTGCCGCGTTTTCCGCGCACGCTCAGCGAAGCCCAGGTGGAAGCGCTTCTCGCCGCGCCCGATACCAGCGCCGCGTTCGGTCTGCGCGACCGTTGCATGCTTGAAGTGATGTACTCCAGCGGATTGCGCGTCTCCGAATTGACCACTCTCAAAATCTTTGCGCTCGATACCAACGATAATGTAGTCCGCATCTTGGGCAAGGGCGACAAAGAACGGCTCGTACCGCTCGGCGAAATCGCCGCCGGTTGGGTAAAACGTTACCTCGCCGAAGCGCGCCCGCTGTTGTTATCGGGACGCGCCGATGATGCGCTGTTCGTTTCCCGCCTGGGCGCGGCAATGACCCGGCAAAGATTCTGGAGCATCGTCAAACAGTACGCGCTCGCCGCCGGCATTGCCCCGAAGCTGATTTCGCCCCATACGCTGCGCCACGCTTTTGCCACGCATTTACTCAATCACGGCGCGGACTTGCGCGTGGTGCAAATGCTGCTGGGCCACGCCGATATTTCGACCACCCAAGTCTATACCCACATCGCCCGGGAACGGCTCAAGCAGTTGCATCACGAACACCATCCGCGCGCCTGACGAAACCCTTTCCGGCATGGGCAGATACGGGAACCCGCCGCCCGCTTTCCACGCCAGCGCCAAATTGCTTATTCGAACCATCTCCACGAATACGAAGAACACGCGAAGAACACGGCGGCGCGCAGGCTCAATGCCGGCGAGCGCCGGGCAAGATTCACCGAAAAAACCATCTCCGACCCGCCGCTGATTCACATCGACGGCGACCGGCGCGATTATCCCGCCAGCCGCCATCCTCACGATTCGATACACATTTCGACGCAGGCCCGCAATCAAAACGGGGACGAGGCGCGAGACCGCAGACGGGACAAACTGTACGGCAAGGCGGGAAAACGCGCCGACCGTTTTGATTGTGAAACCGTATGAAGCCCATCCTAGCGAGCCTTGCCCCGCAACTCCCAAATGCACGCCACGAAAAACGATCTCTTTACCCATGTTGCCAACGATGGATTCCACCATCGTCCACATCTGGAAACAAAAAGTTTTGCATTTGGAAATAAAGAATGGCAGAATGCTTCCCCAAGATACTTTCAAGCGGCGAGTCGTTGTGTTCGCGTTTCAGGAACGGCGGCACTCGGCGTGTATCTGTGACGTCATTGCAGTGACGTTTTCAGCGATGGTTAATTCCATACAACTCATGGAGAGCAATATGATCGACCTCGAAACGATGCCCCTGCCCGAGCTACGTACTTTACGGGCGCAAGTCGAAACGGAAATCCGCCGCCGCGGTTCCGCAACCCAACGCCTGATCAAACGCGTACAAAAACTAGCCGCGGATCAGGGCCTGTCGCTCAACGAACTGATCGCCGTCGCGGGCGGGTCGAGCGAATTGCCGTCGATTTCCCGTACCGGCTCTGTAATCAAATACCGCAATCCGGTCAATCCCGGCCAAGGCTGGACGGGCCACGGCCGCAAACCGGGCTGGGTTGTCGAGTACCTCGCCAATGGCGGCACGCTGGATAAGCTCGCGGTCTGAAACACCCGCGCCACAATAAAAAGCCCGGTTCCCCGGGCTTTTTCATTTTCTCCATGCCATCGGACTGCTTTCCGTGTCACCCGCCACGTCACCCGTATTCCGTTCCCACTTCCCCGGCGGGAGCGCTACTCGTGTTCCCGCGCTGTATACAAACTCCGATCCGGCGCACGCCTCCCATCACGCCCAGTTTTGCAATCCGTATCCTGACCCAGGGGGCGGCAAACTTTTCGCACAACAGGTCGACGACGAATTCCCCCAGCGTCTCGATCAGATTGAAATGCCGCCCGGCAAGCTCTTCTCGCATATACGCAATCACTTTTGCGTAGTCGATAGTATCGGCAATATCATCCTGCGCCGCGGCGGTTTCCGGCAAGCCAAAGCTCAGATCGAATTCGACCGTCTGGGGCGCGACGCGCTCGCGGGAATAAATCCCGACCCAAGCGTCCAGCCGCAAGCCTTCGATAAAAATGAATTTCATCATATCTCCCGATTAGAATCGTGATTTTAGCTGCCTATCCGGCGACGCGCGCACCCCACGGAGAAACCATGTCTATCCCGACCTTTATTTTGTTACTTGGCGGAGCCTATCTCATCGGTTCCGTGCCATTTGCCATTGTATCGAGCCGCCTGTTCAAGCTCCAGGATCCCCGCAGTTACGGTTCCGGCAACCCCGGCGCCACCAATGTCCTACGCAGCGGCAGCAAGGCCGCTGCCGCCCTGACGCTGACGGGCGATTGCCTCAAGGGCTGGCTGGCGGTATGGGGCGCGGGCATGCTTGGTTTCGATCCTCTCGCCGCCGCCCTGGCGGGACTGGGCGCTTTCCTCGGCCACGTATTCAGTGTTTTCCTACGTTTCAACGGCGGCAAGGGGGTCGCCACCGCGCTCGGCGTGCTGACCGGCATCGCTCCCATGGCCGCGCTCGTCTGCCTCGGCATCTGGCTGCTGGGCGCGGCGGCGAGCCGCTATTCGTCGCTGGCCGCACTCGCGGCGGCAGTGGCCGCGCCGATCGCCGTCGGCCTCGGCAGCGGCGATATGGCGCTCGCCGGCGTCATGACAGCGATCGCCGCGATCCTGATCTGGCGGCACGCCGCCAACATCCGCCGCCTGCTGGCCGGCACCGAGGGAAAAATCGGCAACTGCAAGCCGTGATACGGATTTAGCGGCGAAACGGTATCAAGCGCCGGACGCCGCCGGGCTGGCGAGTTCGGCCAGTGGCCAGCGCGGTCTCACCCGGATACCCACCCCGCCCCGCGGCATCTCCCCGCGCATCAGGCGTTGCGCGCCCGCGAAAGCAATCATCACGCCATTGTCGGTACACAGCGCCGGAGCCGGGTAATAGGCCCGCGCGCCAAGACGACGCAAGGAGGCATCGAGCGTGGCGCGCAAAGCCGTATTGGCCCCCACGCCTCCAGCCACCACCAAGGCGCGCATGCCGGTCTGTTCAAGCGCCGCCAGCGCTTTCGATGTCAATACCTCGATCGCCGCGCGCTGGAAATCGGCAGCCAGATCGGCGGCCCATTCCGCCTGCCAATCCGGCGACAAGACAATATTGGACACCGCCGTTTTCAAGCCGCTGAAACTGAAATCGAGATTGCCGGAATGCAACATCGGACGCGGCAACCTGAAACGCCCGCTTTGCCCGCGCGCGGCGAGCGCGGCCAGTTGCGGCCCGCCCGGATAAGCAAGCCCCAAGATCTTGGCCGTTTTATCGAAAGCCTCCCCGGCCGCGTCATCCAGCGTTTCGCCAAGCAGTTCGTATTCCCCCACATCGGCAACCCGCATCAACTGGGTATGCCCGCCCGAGACCAGCAGGGCGGCGAATGGAAAAACAGGCGGATCATCGGAGAGCAGCGGCGAGAGCAGGTGTCCTTCGAGGTGGTGCACAGGCAGGGCCGGGATACCGGCGGCCAGCGCCATCGCCTCGGCCACGCTCGCGCCAACCAGGAGCGCTCCGGCCAGGCCCGGCCCGGCGGTATAGGCAATCGCGTCGAGATCGGCGGCGGCGAGAGCCGCCGCGCCCAAGGTCTGGCGGATCAGGGCGGGCAGAAGGCGGATATGGTCGCGCGAAGCCAGTTCTGGAACGACGCCGCCATAGAGCGCGTGCAGATCGACTTGCGTGTGCAGGGCTTGCGCGAGCAACCCGTCCCGGCTATCGTAGATGGCGACGCCGGTTTCATCGCACGATGATTCGATCCCCAATATTTTCATTGCTCGTTCATGCCGCTCGCGGACAAACACCGAATTTTACTCGCCCGCGCCAAAAGGCGTCTATGGAGATCTTGCCCGCCGTCCCGGTTCCGCATATAATTATCGTTTTTTCACCGTTACCGAACCCTACGGAACACACGAAGAGGAAACAGGCATGCCGGGTATCCGCGTCAAGGAAAACGAGCCGTTCGAGGTCGCCATCCGCCGCTTCAAGCGCACGATCGAAAAAACTGGCGTTCTCACCGAACTGCGCGCGCGCGAGTTCTACGAGAAGCCCACCGCTGAACGCAAGCGCAAGCTCGCCGCCGCGGTCAAGCGCAACCACAAGCGCCTGCGCAGCCAGATGCTCCCGCCAAAGTACTACTGAACAACCGATTCTCGCGGCGGACGCCGGTTCGCCGTCCATGTCCGGGCAACGCCGGGTGAGCATTCTCCAGATGCTCACCCGGTGTGGTGTTTTTCGCGTTCGATGATTCCACAGTCCTTCATCCAGGATTTGCTTGCCCGTGTCGACATCGTCGATGTCGTCGAGCGTTACCTGCCGCTCAAAAAAAGCGGGGCGAACTACTTCGCCCGCTGCCCCTTCCACAACGAGAAATCCGCCTCGTTTTCCGTCAGTCCTTCCAAGCAGTTCTATCATTGCTTCGGTTGCGGCGCGCACGGCAACGCGATCGGCTTCCTGATGGAATACAACGGTATTTCCTACCCCGAGGCGATCGAAGAACTTGCCCGCGCCGCCGGGGTGCCGGTGCCCGACGACGGTCGCCGCGGCGCGGCGCGCACGGACGAGCGCCAGCAGCTTCTCGACGTGATGGACAAGGCGGCGAAGTTCTACCGCAACGCTCTCAAGGCATCGCCTGCGGCAATCAATTATCTGCGCCAGCGCGGCCTTTCGGACGAAATCGCCGCGCGCTTCGGCATCGGCCACGCCCCCGGCGAACAGCAGGCGCTGCGCAAAGCCTTCCCCGACTACGCCGCAAAGCATCTCGTCACCGCCGGACTGGTGAAAGACGGCGACGATGGCAAACGGCGCGATTTTTTCTTCCACCGGATCATGTTCCCGATCCACGACCGGCAAGGACGCACCATCGCTTTCGGTGGCCGGGTACTCGACGACGGCAAGCCAAAATACCTGAACACGCCGCAAACCCCGCTGTTCGAAAAAGGGCGCGAACTCTACGGCTTCCTCCTCGCCCAGAAAGCCATCCGCGGCGCCGGTTTCGCTTTCGTGGTCGAAGGCTACATGGATGTCGTGGCGCTGGCCCAATTCGGACTGGAAAACGCAGTCGCCCCGCTCGGCACCGCGACCACCCCCCACCACATCCAGATGCTCCTGAAACAAACCGACCGCGTCGTCTTCTGTTTCGATGGCGACGAGGCCGGACGGCGCGCCGCATGGCGGGCGCTCGAAAACGCCCTCGCGGCGTTGCGCGACGACGTGACCTTGGCCTTCCTGTTCCTGCCCCCCGAGCACGACCCCGATACCTTCGTGCGCGAAAACGGTGCGGACGCCATGCGCACAGCCGCCGCGCACGCCACGCCGCTGGCGGACTTCCTGCTCGACAATCTCAGGCAACACTGCAATCTTGCCAGCGCCGAGGGCCGCGCCCGCCTGGTACACGAGGCCCGTCCGCTCATCACCCGCATTCCGGAAGCGGCCGCGATCCTGCGCCTGCAACTCGTCAAGGCTATCGCCAGCGCGAGCCACCTCACCCAATCCGAAGCCGAACACGCCTTCGGCATTGCTCCGCCGCCATATGCGCACGCGCGCGCGCCATCGCAATCCGGGAACGCCGCCCGTCCGGGCATGCAACGCCTTCCCGCGCGGCGTTCGCCGCCCTCGGCCATCTCGACGCTGCTGCGCCTCGTGCTGCAATACCCGGCGCTGGCCGCGCGCCTGCCCATCGGTCTGGTTTCCGGCGACACCGCCGAAGGACGCGCCCTGATCGCCATCATTGACCTGGCCGGCCTGGGCGAATCTCTCGGCGGCCTCGGCGCCCTGCTCGAACGGTTCCGCGAATCCCCCTGTGGCGACACTTTGGCGCGGGTCGCCACCGAATTCCTCGACACCGAATTCGATCCGGCCGTGATCGAACGCCAGTTCGAGGACACCCTGCTCGGGCTGCAAATCGACGCCAACGAACAGGAACAAGCCATGCTCCAGAAACGCGTGGCGGCGCTCTCGGGCGACGAACGGCTCCACTTGGCGCACCGCCTGGCTGGACTACTCCAGGAAAAAGAAGAGCTGCGCAGGAAAAGAAACACACTGACCGCCTCCACCTCTCCCGGGAACTCGTAGTAGAATTCTGGGTTCTATACATTCTCCCGATCTTAACCGAGGAGTGCCATGGCACGCGAAAAAGCCAAGGAGCCGCGCAAGAACAGCACTGGCGGCAAGGGACGCAGCACCAGAGCCAAGGACGCGAAAGACAGGATCGCGCTGCTCGCCCCGGCAACCGAGGCCGCCCAGCAGATCGACGCAGAAGTCCGCCGCATGCAGCTCAAGACGCTGATTACGCTCGGCAAGGAACGCGGCTACCTGACCTACGCCGAAATCAGCGACCACCTGCCCGACGACGTCGCCGATGCCGAGCAGATCGAAGACATCATCTCCACTTTCAACAATCTGGGCATCCAGGTCTATGACGCCGCCCCCGCGACCGAAGACCTACTCATGACCGACAACGTCGCCAGCCCGGTCGACGAGGATGTCGCCGAAGAAGAAGCCGAGCAGGCGCTTTCCACGGTCGATTCCGAATTCGGACGCACCACCGACCCGGTACGTATGTACATGCGCGAAATGGGCACGGTCGAACTCCTCACCCGCGAGGGTGAAATCGAAATCGCCAAGCGCATCGAAGAAGGTCTAAAACACATGGTGCAGGCCATCTCCGCCTGCCCGACCACCATTGCCGAAATGCTGGAAACCGCCGGCAAGATCACGCGCGACGAAATGCGGATCGACGAAGTCGTCGACGCGGTCATCGACACGGCGACCGGCACCGCCGAAACCGCCGCCGAGGAGGCCGCCGCCGGCAAGATCGCCGAAACGGAAGCCAGCGAAGACAGCAGCGAGGAAAACGACAGCGACGAAGCCGCCAACGACGACGGCGGGGCCGCCGCCAACGCCGCCTCGCTGGCGCAACTCAAGACCGACGCGCTCGCGCGCTTCAGCATCATCCACGATCACTACAAGAAGATGATGAAGGCGCTCGCCAAGGGCGGCTCGCAGAACAAAACCTATCTCAAGCACCAGCACGCCATCTCCGACGAATTGCTCGGCATCCGCTTCACCGCCAAAGCGATCGAGCGCCTGTGCGATTCCGTGCGCCAGATGGTCGATCAAGTGCGTGGGCACGAGCGGCAAATCCTGCATCTGTGCGTCGACCGTTCCGGTATGCCGCGCCCGCATTTCATCAAGTCCTTCCCCGGCCACGAAACCGATCTCGAATGGCTGCCGAACGAAATCGCCCTGAGCAAGCCCTACGCCTTCGCGCTCGGGCGCGCGCATCCCGCCATTTTCGAAGAGCAGCGGCAACTGATCGAGCTACAGGACAAACTCGGCATTCCGCTCAAGGAACTCAAGGACATCAACCGCCAGATGTCCACGGGCGAAGCCAAGATGCGCCGCGCCAAGCGCGAAATGACCGAAGCCAACCTGCGGCTGGTCATCTCCATCGCCAAGAAATACACCAACCGCGGCCTGCAATTCCTCGATCTCATCCAGGAAGGCAACATCGGCCTGATGAAAGCGGTCGACAAATTCGAATACCGGCGCGGCTACAAATTTTCCACTTATGCCACGTGGTGGATTCGCCAAGCCATCACCCGCTCGATCGCCGATCAGGCGCGCACCATCCGCATCCCGGTGCACATGATCGAAACCATCAACAAGATGAACCGCATCAGCCGGCAAATCCTCCAGGAAACCGGACAGGAACCCGACCCGTCCACCCTGGCCGAACGCATGGAAATGCCCGAAGAAAAAATCCGCAAGATCATGAAAATCTCCAAGGAACCGATTTCCATGGAGACGCCGATCGGCGACGACGACGATTCCCATCTGGGCGACTTCATTGAAGACACCGCGACCCTGGCTCCTGCCGAAGCCGCCACCTACGCCGGCCTGCGCGACGCCACCGCCGAAGTGCTCGACTCGCTCACCCAGCGCGAAGCAAAAGTATTGCGCATGCGTTTCGGCATCGAAATGAACACCGACCACACCTTGGAAGAAGTCGGCAAGCAATTCGACGTCACCCGCGAGCGCATCCGCCAGATCGAAGCCAAGGCGCTGCGCAAACTGCGCCACCCCAGCCGTTCCGAAAAACTGCGCAGCTTCCTCGACAACGACGCCTAGCGCATCCTATTTTCCCGGGCCCATAGCTCAATTGGTCAGAGCAGCGGACTCATAATCCGTTGGTTGCAGGTTCAAGTCCTGCTGGGCCCACTATTGAATCAACACCTTAGAACCTGTTCATTATCTCCGGGAATGGCGGTAAACCGCGCCTGCAATCAGCGGAATCGGGAATATCAAAACGAATTCCCCGCCTTTCAGAACGTGTTCAGACCGCTGTAGGGGCAATCAGCGGGGGAGTACCAGAGACAATGAACAGGTTCTTAGGGCGCTTCTGCGTGTTGACGCCAGAGCACAGTTGCGGAAACGTTTCCGTAATAATCGCGGTTATCGCGAGATGCGGCTTCCCCCTCGTCATTCATAGGTATCTAATGTCGCGTTCCGCCAGATTGCCACGGCGCTACGCGCCTCGCAATGACGAGTTCTTCCGATGAATTCCCCTTGTATCTTCCCCCCATGAACATAAATAATGATGACAGGCTGTGGAGCTTGTGGGCAGCCGCCATCCACAGGATTGCGCGCAGCGCAAAGGCGGCTCCGGCGCAGCCGG
>JAITLI010000074.1 GCA_031277975.1 Azoarcus sp. | reverse complement strand
GCGGCGGCGCATTCGTCGAAGGTCTTGTCGCGCAGGCCCGCCGTTTGTTTTTGTGCGGCGCGCGCCCGCAAGGGATCGTCCCCCCGGGCGAGCAGCGCGCGCGCCTCCCGCGCCGCCGCACGCGCTTCGTCCAGGCCGACCGCGCCGAGCGGCCCCAGACCCATGTAGTGTTCGACGCCATGGCGCTGGTAACGAAATATCCAGCTCTTCGTCAGGCGTTTCGTGATCTGTAAATAGAGTCCTCCGCCATCGCCGTAGCGGCCCGGCATCGAGAGGCGGGCGAGTTTCGGGACGGAGAGTTTTTCGATACCGCGCATTTGCATCATCCTCGTGTTCATATCAAAGGGGTTGCAGGGCGCCGATCCCGGTTTTTGGGAGGGCGGCCTCCAAGAGACAAGCACATCAGATGTCGTCCCGAAACGCACCGGAAAAACGGAACTTGCGCGGTACCGCTTTGATGCGCGTCCCGTGTCCCGTGCCCCGGAATACGGCGCGCGCGGATTCCCGATTGTTTGCTGACTGTTTTTCTCTTTGACGGTTAACTCCGGGGCAAGGCGAAAGCCTTCCGCCTTCAGGAGTTAGCCCATGCACCGCCGTCTTCTCTTTCTTGCCCTCTCTTTCGCCCTGGGCTGCGCCTTCGCGGCCCAGGCCGGGGCTGCCAGCATCCGCGTCTATACGGATCGCACGATCGCGCTCCGGAACACCCAGGGCGCGGAGGTTGTCCTCCTGGACGCCCCCCGGCGTCTCGAACAGGCGTTGAGCGCGGGGCTGCCCGCCGATGCCCGGCGCGCCGGAGCCATCGCCCAGGAACGCCTGCGCGCGGGCGGCCTCCGCCTGCGACGCGACGTTGCCCGCGCCTGGCAGGGGGTCATCGACGCCCGGCGGCTGGGCATCGTCCGCCTGCCCGCCGTGGTGGCCGATGAGCGTTACGTGGTCTACGGCGAGCCCGATGTCGCAAAGGCCGCCGCCCGGATCGCGGCCTTCCGGAGCCGCCAGCCATGACGCGCCGCCGCCATGCTTTATGCCTGCGCGCCGGGATCGCCGCCGCCTGTCTGGCCTCCCCTGCCTTCGCGCTCGATACCTCCGCCATCGTCGATGCCGTCGCCTCCACGGATTGCCTCGATTACAAGGTGGTCGGCATCTGCTTCTGGCTGCGCTGCTCGATCTACGAGTGCTCGGTGGAGACGTCGACAAAAGTACGCCACTACGTGCCCGACGCCGTGGTCTCCAGCTACGCCAACACCGGCGAGAACCCCTGGGAAGACGTGCGCGACATGAGCCAGCCCGAGGATGATGCACGGGGCGGCGGCGATGGCACGACCAATCACGACAACGAGAATAATCTCGCCAAATTCAAGAACGCGGATGCGGTCGGGCATCCCGGCACCGCCGTGTTCTCCGAATTCGCCGGTCAATCCGGCTACTCCTGCTCCGGCGCGGGCACGGCCTTCATGCCGTATCTGTTGAGTACCCTGGATACGCTCGCCTGGCGCCACAACCTGCCCGAGTCGTTCTATTACGAGGCGCGGATGCTGGGGGTGCGCGAGATCGGCTCCCGTTCCTCGGACGATCTCTGGGGCAATGTCTATCCGCGCGGCGGCTTCCTGCATCAGACCGACGATTACAAGGCCGCCGCCGTGGTCGCGCAACGCGCCGGGGACATCGTCACCCGCAGGTGGCAGCCGCACGTCTATTGGCCGCTGCTGGCCGACGCCAGGGACGGCTACTGGCCCGCGGGCGAATTGAAAGAGGGTGACGCCAGCACCGGCAAGTGGCAGGAACTCACCCCGACGCGCTCTGACACCTGCGCCGTCTTTCCCCATTCCGGTACGCGGGAACAGGCCAAAAAGGGCGACTACGCCTGGGCGCTGTGGCGGCCCTACGCCTGCTGCGAGAGAAAGGGCCAGGTCTTTTTGGGCAGTGTCGATTTCGACACCGACTCCGAGTGAGGTTCTCGTGAAACGCCTTATCCGGCATTTTTATTTCTGTCTTCCCCTCGCCATGGGCCTGGGCATCGAGGCACAGGCGCAATCCGACAACAACTACGGCTTCCAGCATCAGGGCAGCCTCCGCGACGAGGTGCTCTACTCGATCGGCGGCGGACAGGCGGTGACGATGACGCCCGCCTCCAGCATGTATTCGATCGGCGTCGGCGCGGGCTGGAACTCGAATCTCATCTGCGGCGACATGAGCATCACGGCGACGTTGCAAAACCAGTTGAACGGGATCACCCAGGGGTTCCAGAACATCATGTCGAGCGTGATCCAGAACGCGACGCAGGCCGTGGCCTCGCTCCCCGCGCTCATCATCCAGCGCGCCGATCCGGGGCTGTACAACCTGCTCACCAACGGCGTCCTGCAAGCGCGGCTCGATTTCGACCGCTCGAAGCTCACCTGCCGCGCCATCGCCGAAAAAATGGCGGACGCGGCGGGCGGACAGGCGGGCTGGGGGCAGCTCTCGGAAGGTTTCACGCTGAAGAACGCGGTCTCCTCGGGCAACGACGACGCGGTCGCCGCCGTGGAAGAGGCGGAAGGCGACAAGGGCAACAACGGCGTGACCTGGGTCGGGGGCGACAACGCGGGCGGGGAGAACCAGCCGCCGGTCAGGGTGGTGGGCGATACGACGCGGGCGGGCTACAACCTGCTCAACGGGCGCGCGGCCACCGAGACCGGCGCGATGTCCGGCGGCGCCTGCACCAATCTGATCTGCCGGGCGTGGCCCTCGCCTGGCGCGGCTTCCGCCTGGGCGACCCGCGTGCTGGGCGAGCGCGAACAGCGCACCTGCGACACATGCACGAAGACGCAGACCACGCCGGGAGTGGGGCTGATGCCGCTCATCCAGCAAGCGTTCGATGACAAATTGCAGGCGCTGCGCGAACTGGTGCAGGGAGAGACGACGACGGCGGAGAGGCTCGAGGCCGCGGGCAGCCGTTACCTGCCGGTCACCCGCGGCGTGATCGAGGCGCTGCGCGACGAACCCGACCGGGAGGTGCTCACCGAACGGCTGGCCTCCGAGGCGGCCCTGGCCAACGTGCTGGAGAAGGCGTTGCTGTTGCAGCGCACGCTGCTGGCGGGCAGGAAGGAGCCGAACGTGGCCGCCAATGATCTGGCCGTGCAGGCGATCGACCAGGAGATCGATGTGCTGGCGCGGGAGATCGACAGTCTCAAGACCGAACTCGAATTGCGCCGCGCGCTCACGGGCAATGCCGCGCTCGCCATCGTCCAGCGCCACGCCGCGCGCGCGGGCGGCTCACGCGGGATATACGAAGGTGATCCGGTTCGGAACCGGCTCGACGCCCTGCAACGTCCCGCCGCGGGTGCAACGCCATGAGGATGTCGCGCGGGTTCATCCGCCTTGGCCGCGCCCTGCTTTGGGCCGGAGCCGTCCTGCTTCTTGCCATCGCCGTCAATCTCGCGGGCATTCATTTCCTGGGCGGCATCGACGCCTGGGCGGGCTGGATGGCGGCGAACGCGAAGGTGTTTTTTGTCTGGCGTCTGCTGCTCTACGCGGGCCTTGCCCGTGGCTGGTGGTGGATGCGGGGCCGCCTGCTGGCGCGCGAGCCGGGGGCCGATGTGCGCCGGCGCCTGCGGCGCGTGGAAATCGCGGCGGCGCTCGCCTTCATCGCGCTCGAAGCCTCGCGCTTTCCGCAATCCTGATGGAACGGACATGACGCTCATCACCACCGGCTACCTCGAGTATTACCTGACGCTTGCCGCCTGGATCGTGCACAACGGCATCTGGGAGGTGCTCGTCGCCTCGGGTCTCTTCGCCCTGCCGTTCATCGTCATTGTCGTGCAGGAATGGCTGCGCGCGCGGGCCGAAGGGG
>JAITLI010000067.1 GCA_031277975.1 Azoarcus sp. | reverse complement strand
GCAATCACTACAAGCCTTTGTTGTACGCTGATGATTCTCAAGGGGGGTTTATGTTCCGGCCCTGGTTTCAGGCGGCGTTTCCGTCCGCCCTCGGGAGAAGAAAACCGTCGCAGGTTCATGTGCTTGCCATGCCGGGAAGCAAAGGCGGGTGCTCGCCCGTGCCGCTTCCGGTATGATTCCCGCTTTCCGCCGCCTGGCGTGCGCTTTCTCCGCCGATGAAGGATCTGTCATGAATTCCGCCCATCCCCTTTCGCCAATGCTTTCCGCCCAGGATGTGTCCGATGCGCTGCAAGCGGTGGTCGATCCCAATACCGGCAAGGATTTCGTCTCTTCCCGTTGTGTCCGCGACCTCGCGGTCGAAGGCGGCGCGGTGCGCTTCGAGGTCGAACTCGGTTATCCGGCTTCGAGCCAGCACGGCGCGATCCGCGATATGCTCGCCGCCGCCGTGCTCGCCCTGCCCGGCGTCGAGCACGTGGAGATTGGCCTGAGCGACAGGATCGTGGCGCACGCGGTGAAGAACGGCGTGAAATTGCTGCCCGGCGTGAAGAACGTCGTCGCCGTGGCTTCGGGCAAGGGCGGGGTGGGCAAGAGTACGACCGCGGCCAATCTGGCGCTGGCGCTGGCGGCCGAAGGGGCGCGGGTCGGCGTGCTCGATGCCGATATTTACGGCCCTTCGCAGCCGCAGATGCTCGGTATCGGCGCGCAAAGGCCGGAATCGGCCGACGGCAGGATGATGGAGCCGATCGAGACCCATGGCCTGCAAGTGATGTCGATCGGCTTGCTGATCGCCGACGATACGCCGATGGTGTGGCGCGGCCCGCTGGCGACGCGGGCGCTCACCCAGTTGTTGACCGAGACGCGCTGGCGCGATCTCGACTATCTCGTGGTCGATATGCCGCCGGGTACCGGCGATATCCAGCTCACGCTGGCGCAGAGCGTGCCCGTGACCGGCGCGGTGATCGTCACCACTCCGCAGGATATTGCCCTCATCGACGCGAAAAAAGGGCTGAGGATGTTCGAGAAGGTCAATGTTCCCATCCTCGGCGTGGTCGAGAATATGAGCATCCATATTTGTCCGAACTGCGGCCACGAGGAACATGTTTTCGGCGCGGGCGGCGGCCAGCGGATTTGTGATGATTATGGCGTGGCTTTTCTCGGCGCCCTGCCGCTCGATCTCAGGATCCGCGAGGAGGCCGATTCCGGCGCGCCCAGCGTGATTGCCAGCCCGGCAGGCCGCGCCGCCGCGATCTACCGCGAAATCGCGCGCAAGACGGCGGTCGCCATTGCGGCCATGGGACGCGATATGTCGGACAAGTTTCCGCATATCGTGGTGCGGAACGGTTGATGTTTCCCGCCGCTTCCGGACGCCTCTCCAGAACGGGCGCGCAATGCCCGCCCGCGCCCCCGGCCCGCCCGCGAAAGGAAAAGGCGAAGCCAGGGATGCGGATGTGGATACGGCTGCGGGCATGGCTATCCGGCTTCTTGCCGTTCCTGCTGTTGGTGAACCCGTTGTGGGCGGCGGAGCGGGACACGCTGGACGCGGATGAGTCGGTCATGTTCTTTCCGGCGATTGCCCGGGCGCGGGCCGACGGTTCGATCACGGTCAATATCGAGGCGTGGGTCTTCCAGGAAGAAAGACAGCGCGTCCTTGATTTTGCGCTGACTTCGTATATGGGCGTCGATCTCGATGAGCAAGCGCCGGAAAGCCGGGCGCTGTTCGAGAAAAGGATGCGCTATTTCCATACCGATTCCGAGCGCGATGAAACCATCTTCGTGCGTATCGGGGATAAAGTGGTTTCATTGCCCGCGACCAATTCCGCCGGACGCACGCACGGGGAAATCAGAGTGGGCGGCGATCTGGTGCGGTGGCGCGATGATGGCGTTGGCCGCGTCGTTTATGCGCTGGAAGCCCCCGGCCACGCCATGCACGGTCTGGAGGGATACGCATGGGTTTTGCCGGAGGAGGGCGTTTTCGTTGTCAGCGATATCGACGATACGATCAAGCACTCCAATGTCCGCGATAAGAAAGCCTTGCTGCGCAATACCTTCCTGGCACCGTTCCAGGCGGTTCCCGGCATGGCGGATTGGTATCGGGAAATGGCCGGGCACGAACCCGGAGCGTTCTTTCATTATCTTTCCGCTTCGCCTCTGGAACTTTATCCGGCCCTGTCGGCGTTTTTGCGGGAAGAGGATTTTCCGGCGGGCACTATGCACCTGCGCGAATCCACGACCTGGCGCGCCCTGTACGCCAACCGGCAAGACAGCATGGCGCACAAGACAGGCGTCCTGGATCGTCTCGCGGCGGCGTTTCCCAGGCGCCGATTCATCCTGATTGGCGATTCGGGCGAAAGCGACCCGGAAATCTATGCCGATTTCGCGCGCGGGCATCCCGAACAGATCATCGCCATCTATATCCGCAACGTGAGCGGCGAAGACGAAAACGCGCCGCGCTATCGGCAAACCTTCATGGGTATTGCCGCACAACGCTGGCGGATTCTGGATCGTTTCGATCCGGCGGCGTTTTTCTTCGGAAGTTACGGAAAGTAACGGTAATGTCCAGTGACGGGATATGCGCTCAGGGAATCCTCTTCCTGCGTTCCCGCGCCGATGTTGTGGATGACCAAATAACGTTTGCCGTCCTTGCTGCGCTTGTCCGAAACGATGGCGATGTGCGGCAGGCGTCCGGCGACGTTTTGCGTCACCAGATCGCCGGGCTGGAAATCCTTTCCCTGCGATTCGGCGCCGCGCCGCGCGAAAAAGACCCGCAAATTGGGAACACGGCGATGGTCGATATTGGGATCGGGATTTTTCAATCCCCAGAGTTTCGGATAGGCGGAAAACGCCTTTTTCATGTCCTGATGCACGGCGACCTGCAAATCGTGCCGGAACGCCCGGCGGTAGGCGCGGATCACGACATCGCTGCAAACGCCGCGCGCCATGTCGACATCGCCATTCGGCCAGGCAAGCCGCTGGTAGCCGCCGTCGTAGATGCGGGTGACGCCGATCTGCGCGCGCGCCGCTTCGATCAGCGCCAGCGCGCGCTTGTCCGGCTCGGCCCGCGCGAGCGCGGAAAAAAACGCGCAGGCCGTCAGCAAGGCGGACAGGTACAGGAAGGCGCGCGTTTTCCGGTTTCCGATGCGCATCGGATTCTTGCGTATTGGCTTTTGCATGATGTTCGCGCTCCGTTCGCGTCAGCCGGATGCTATTTTCCCGCGGGCTTGCGCGCGGGTTCCGCCGCGCCGGGGGCCTCCGCCGGGGCGCGGGCGAACCAGTCCAGTTGCGCACGCAACGCGCCGCCGCCCGCGATCTGCGGCAGGGAGGGGGGGATACCCTCCGCCATTTCGCGGCGGGCGATGGCGGCGCGGGCGCGCTCGAACGCCTCGGTGAAAGAGCGCGTCTCGCGCAGCGCTTCGTCGAAATAGGCGCGGCCGAAATCGGTGAGATCATTGTCCGCGTTGCAGCCAAAGGAGTTGCGGTCGGCTGCCGCCGCCGTGATGACCAGCGTGTTCGCATCCGCGAGCGCGGGGATGAAAGCGCCCGAATAACAAGACGATATGACGATCACTCTGCGCGCGATATGCGCCTCGTCGAGCGCCGCGCGCAGCATCCGCGGCGTGAAATCGAGGAACGCGAATGGCCGCAGTCTGATGGAAAAACGCTCGTCGGAAGCGCCGTGCGAGGTGAGAAACAAAAAGAGCAGATCCTCCTCGCCGTTCATCCGCTCACCAATGCGGCGCAAGGCGCGCGCGAGGGTTTCGCGGTTGGCGAAGGGGAATTCGCGCGCCGTGGCCGGATTGTTGATCAGGAGTAGGGAATGGCCGGCGGTGGCGTAGCGATCCTTGAGTAATTGTTCGACGGCGATGGCTTCGCGCATGAACACGCCTTCTTCGCTGCCGGCGATGCCGAGGAAAAAGATTTCGGGCTTGCCGCGCTGGCCTGCTTCGAGGGCGGCGAGGCGCTCATCGAGAAGGCGGGGCTGGTCATAAAGCACATCCTCGCCGGGAACGAACGCGGGGGTCTCATCCGTGAAGGGGATGACGATCTGCCAGATGGCGAGCGGGTCGGTGGCGGTGAAGATGGCGGCCAGCGCCAGCGCGCACAGTGGAGCGTACAGACCGCGCCGCCAGCCGCCAGCGCGCGGCGCGCGCGCGGCGAAGCACGCCCCGGCCAGCGCCAGCCACAAATGGGGCAGGATGGCGATGCCGTGCGGCAACACTCCGGCGAACATGAGGTGCCCGGCGAAATAATCCCGCTCCGCCAGCGCCGGCCATACCTGGGCGGCGATGAAAGCGGCGGCGGGCAACATGAGCAGCAGCAGGCTGAAGACCATCCAGAGACGGCCCGCGTCCAGGCGGCGGTCGATCCATTTCAGCGCCCCGGCGATGATGGCCACGGCGCCGAACGGCGCGAGCAGAGAAGGGGCAAGGATAATCTCGCCGTCATCGCGGCCATTCAGTGCGATGCTCAGTCCGAGCGCGAACAGGCAGTAAAGCAAAGCCAGCGCAGGTAACTTGCCCAAGTCTGGAGCCAGCCCGCCGGGCCGCGTCCGGCGCAGGAGCAGGATGCGGCCAAGTTGGCACAGATCGGCGGACAGACTGGAGCGCGTGCTGGTATCGGATTCGGGCATGATGGCTTGAGAGGGGGCGTACTGTAATTCTGGCGCGGGATCGCATTGTGCCGCGTCTCGCATGGCGGTGTCAGCCTGTTGTCCGGCGGACCGGAACCATTGCGCGAACGGCGGCTTCCGGCGGAGGCCGCGGCGAAATGCCCTGTCCGGCGCCGCCATTCCAGGGACATTCATTGACTGTCCAGGAGAAGCGCCTCCCGCCAGCATTCGAGCTTGCTTGCGAAAGGCAGGGTATAGGCGGGGCTGGAAGAAGGCAGCGCGCGGGTTTCCAGCCCGAAGCGCGCGAGCCGGGGCGCGAACTTCGCCGCCGTGCGTCCGTTGAAGCAAACGCGGACGAGCGCGGGGGCGCGGGCGAGCAGGGCGGCGAAATCGTTGGCTTCTCCCGCGCGGATATCGGCGTCCAGCGCGCCGGGGCGGATGCAGGTGCGATAAACGTCCCAGATGCCGATATGGCGGGCGCGCACACACCGGGCGCGCTCGGGATATGGCAGATCGTAAAGCGGCTCGCCGAGGATCGCGCCCAGGAGTTTCCAGAAGTGATTTTGCCGGTGCCCGTAATACTGCTGTGCCGCGAGCGATGCCGGCGATGGAAAGCTGCCCAGGATCAGGCAGCGGGCGCCGGCGTCAAAAATGGGAGGCAGCCCTTCGAGCCGGGGCATTTCATGTTTTGCTGTGGTCGTCATGATGTCGGCGGAACGGTATGTGCAGAAACCCGTCTCCGGCTTTCGCGGTGGTAGCCATATTTCATGGCTGGACGGTTTTATGATTAAAGATCCAGAGGATTGATGTCGAAGCGTTGTCGATGGTGTTTACATTTTCATGAACACGTCAAGCAAGTTGGATGAATTTCAACGACTTAATGAGCTGGCATCTTACTTGCTAAAGTATCTGCGCGGACAGCCTGTCGTCCTGTCCAAGAGGAGAAAACCATGAAGAAAACCATGTTGTTCCGTTTGACCGCATCCTTGGCGCTGTGCGCGGCTTCCAGCGCCGCCATGGCCGCGCCCACGATCCATTCGACCGCAGATCCCTCCCATTGGCAGGTCGAGATCAATAATTCCGGAGTTTCCACGACAGCCGTCAGTGTCGCCGAGCAGCCGACCGTATGGGCGACCAATGTCGAGTGGATTTCCAATATACCGTCGGCGACCAATAACGATAATCCGACCTCCTTCCATTTCTACCAGACGTTCGACCTGACTGGCTATGATCCCACGACTGCGCAACTGAGTTTCGAGGTGGCGTGGGATAACCTCTTCAATGGGTTCAGCCTGAATGGCGGGCAGCTCACAAACCCGTTGTCCAATACGAATCCGCCTTTCGGCTTTGTTCCGTTCTCGGTGTCGAGTGGTTTTGTCGACGGTTTGAACACCATCCACTTTTACGTGGAAGGCGATGGCGTAACGGATGGGCTTGCGTTCAATGTGCTCAGTTTTACCGCGACAGCGCTGCCGATCCCCGAGCCGGGAATCGGCGCCTTGCTGCTGGGCGGGATCGGCATCATGGGCATGATCGCGCGCCGCCGGAGAACCGCGCGCGCCTCCGGGGTGGTTCGCGTCAGACTGTGAAGGAGGTGACTCATGCGTCGGACTCCTGGTGCTGATGTGATCCGATCATTGACCGCGGGATAACTTCTGTACGAAACACAGGCCAGCCACGGCTCGGGATGCAGTCGGACGGAACTACACATGCAGATACCTATGCCCGCCTGACGGGGGAGGATGCCCGGAGGGCGGGAGAGGGCGTCGTTCCAACCGGCGCGAAGCGCCGCTTTTCACGCGCCCGCCAGCTTTCCCACCGCCTCGCGGATGCGCGCGGGTTCGTCGAGCTTGAGGATGCGCTGCACCTTGGGGGCGAGATCGGCGAGGTCGGCGCGCAGGACTTGCTGCTTGATGCCGAAGATGTGGGCCGGGTGCATCGAGAAGGCGCGCAGGCCCATCCCGAGCAGCAATGGCGTATAGGCGGGCGTGCCCGCCATCTCGCCGCAGAGCGACACCGGCAGGCCCGCGCGGGCGCTGCCCTGGATGACGCCGGAGATGAGCCGCAGCACGGCGGGGTGGAGCGGATCGTAGAGGTGCACGACCGCTTCGTTGCCGCGATCGACCGCCAGCGTGTATTGGATGAGATCATTGGTGCCGATCGAGAGAAAATCGAGACGGCGCGCGAACATGCCGAGCGCCAGCGCGGCGGCGGGGACTTCGATCATGCCCCCGACCGGCAAGGCCTCGTCGAACTTGATCTTCTCCTCGCGCAACTCCTCGCGCGCCTTCTCGACCAGCACCAGCGTCTGCTCGATCTCGTCGGCGTGCGCCAGCATCGGCACCATGATCTGGAGCCTGCCATGCGCCGAGGCGCGCAGCAGCGCGCGCAACTGGGTCAGGAACAGCTTGGGTTCGGCCAGCGAATACCGGATCGCGCGCAGGCCGAGCGCCGGATTGGGCTCATCGCGGGCGCTGTTGGCAAGCGTCTTGTCGGCGCCGATGTCGAACGTGCGGGCGGTCACGGGCTTGCCGGCGGCGGCCTTGAGCACGGCGCGGTAGATCTCGTACTGCTCGTCCTCGTCGGGCAGGGTGTCGCGGTCGATGAACAGGAACTCGGTGCGGAACAGGCCCACGCCGTCGGCATTGGTTTCCCTGATCTGCCCCATATCCTGCGGGCCGCTGATATTGGCGTATAGCTGGATCAGCTCGCCGCCGAGGGTGGCCGCCGGCGTATCGCGCAGGCGCTTGAGCTTGGAGCGCTCCAGCTCCAGCGCCGCACGGCGCAGCAAATATTCTTCGACGATACTCTCGTCGGGATCGATGATGGCGATGCCGCGCGTGCCGTCGACGATGATGAGTTCGTTGTTGTGCAGCAGATCGCGAATATGGTGCAGGCCGACCACCGCCGGAATGCCCAGATTGCGGGCGACGATGGCGGTATGGCTGGTAGGGCCGCCGATGTCCGTGACGAAGCCGGCGATATGATCGCGGAAGCCGATCGTATCGGCGGGCGACAGATCGTGGGCGACCACCACCGTCCCCAGCCCGTCCTTGCGCCGGGGCGGCAAATGGCCGGGATCGCCGAGCAGCGTCTTCACCAGGCGCTCGACCACCTGCACCACATCGGCCTGGCGCTCGCGCAAATAAGGATCCTCGATCTGGCGGAACTGCTCGACCACCATCTCCATTTGCTGCACCAGCGCCCATTCGGCGTTGCAATGGTGCTCCCCGATCCGCGCCCGCGCCGCCTCCACCAGCACCGGATCCTCCAGCATCATCCGTTGCAGATCGATGAACGCGCCGACCTCGCTGTGAGGCTGCGCCGCGGTGGCGGCGGCCTTGAGGCCCAGCAACTCCCCCTCCACGCTGGCCACCGCATTATCGAAGCGCTCCAGCTCGGCGGCGATGTGGCGCGGCGCGATGTGATAACGGTTGATCTCGAAGAGCGCGTGCGAGACCAGATGCGCATGGCCGATGGCGATGCCCTGCGACACCGGCAGGCCGTGTACAGTAAAACTCATCGCGGGCGCTCCTCGTCACTCATCCTCGCCGAAACGATTGGCGACCAGCTCGGCGACGCGCGCCAGCGCCACATCGGCCTCCTCGCCCGCCGTCTCGATGACAATCGAAGCACCCTGGGCGGCGGCGAGCATCATCAGCCCCATGATACTTCGGGCATTGACCCGGCGGCCATTGCGTTCGAGCCAGACCTCGGCGGCAAAACCGCCCGCCAATTGTGCCAGCCTGGCCGAAGCGCGCGCATGCAGCCCCAGCTTGTTGACAATCGCTACCTCGGCTCTCGGCATTTCCCCCGGCCTGCCCCGCATGATGCACAAGCGAAGGATTGTAGCCGATGACAGGGACGGCGGCGAGCCGGAGCGGCCGCGGCGCATCATCGAAACCCTGTCGACGACCCGATGCCGCGCATATACCCGCCCCGCGCATCCCGCCCCGCGCGCCTTCCACATGGCATCGCCGCCGGAAAAGAACACCGCCATGACACGATCCACGCCAACCCGCCGCGCGTTCCATGGAACACGCCGCGCGATGGCGCCCCCGTGCAGCGCGTTGGTACCTCCGCGTTGCGCGTTGGTACCCCCGCGCTGCGCGTTGGTACCCCCGCCCTGCGCGTTGGTACCCCCGCACTGCGCGTTGGCGCCTCCGCGTTGCGCGTTGCTACCCCCGCCCTGCGCGTTGGCGCCTCCGCGCACCGCATTTCAGACCATCGCGCCCCGCGTCGATGCTTTGCGGCGAGGGGACGTGAACAGGCGCCCCGCTCCGCCCTCCCCTTTCCAATCCGCGGCGCCCACGCGCCGGATGGAACAAAGCCCTCTCCCGCTGTACAGTCATTGCAAGGCGCGCAGCGACGTGGCAATCCAGATCGTTCCATGCGGCGCGAAGCGCCGCTGATCGAAAAAGAGGGCAGAAGAAAATGGAACGTCCGTCCCTTTCCCGCCGCGGCGAAAAATCAGTGGCGGTTCGAGCTTCATGCCTGTTTCATCGCGACCCCAGGCGGCAAGGCATGAGGCGGGCAAACGGTGCCGCGCCCGGCGCTATTCCTGTTCTTCTTCAAGCATTTCAGCCTCGGATTCGATGCGTCCCTGCTCAAGGCCATGCGTGGGCAGTATGACGTAATCCAGCGCATCCTTGTTGATGAAGATGGTTCGATGCCATCCCGCGGCGGGCAGGCACAGCAAGCCCTCCGCCATTTCCTCATCGACATCCATGTCCCCATCGAAATCCACGAACTCGCGGAACGCCTCGAACAACGTTGCCGGATCAATGCTACTGATGCTTCGCAACTGACCCGAGGACAATTGATACGTGGTCTTCACGGCCAGATCGAAAATGCGGTCGGTTTTTTCCTGGTTTTTTTCCTTTTCCCGTTCCAGTTCGTCAGGGCTGATTTTCCCTTCGGCCACAAGCGTTTCGTACTGCTCGTCCGTAATCATGACCCGTTTGGAAACGCGCTGTACGTCTTCCGGCGCGAATTCGTCCAGGCCCTCACCGTCGCAGGCAAGCGCTTCCACGATTTCCCAGTCGCGCGGATCAGGAAGCAGAATCTGGAAACCATCGTAAGTCTCATGCTCCGGTCCAAAATCGTCATAGGCTTCGCTGGAAAAGTACAAATCGGCGATTGCCCGCGTCCGGAGGATCAAGGTCTGGTTCGCCAGGCTCTGGACAATCACGAATGGAGGATTGTCCAGGAGATCTTGATGCAGGCGTTCAAAAGCGCCATCCGAGATCGAGAGCAACAGGGATTTTCCGCCGCCGCGGAAGTGGATCGCCACCTCGCCGTAGTAGTTCAGGTCTTCTCCCACGGATTTGTCGTAAAGTCTGGCTTCGACCGGGGGATGCCTGCCCATCAACGCCTCCGCGCTCGTGTCCAGCACCTTGGCCAGCTTCTTCAGCTTCTTTTCCGGAACCGGAACCGCGCCCGACTCCCATTGCCGGTAATCCGGCAGCGAAACTCCCGCCGCCTTGGCAAGCCTTGCCTGGGTCAATCCGGCATGCACCCGATACTGCTTCAGTTTCAGCGCCATATCAGTCTCCTCTTCATCGACCGGGCGTATGATATATCTTTATCCGTTGGACGCAACTCTCATCGCTCATCGAATTTCGCGGGCAAATCCCAAGGGCGGGCGGTTACGGCCCGTGAGCCGCCGGTCTTGCGAAGCAAAAACAAAACCCTCTTGCCGGCAGGGCAAGAGGGTCAGTCTTTTTCTTCATAAAGCGGCGTCGAGACCGATCAGTTCGAGCAGATCGTTTTCATGCCATACGGTGCGCGGCGCAACCGATCAGAGCAGCGCCGCAATATCGTCCGTCGTCCAGACCGTGCCGCCAACGAAATGGATTTCGTCGATGGCGTCATTGTTGACGGTGATTTCGTTGCCATTGTCGCCGATGGTCAGGATGAGATCGGTTTCGGTCTGGGAGACGTGCACATCCTCAGGGGCGATTCCGGCGCCAAACGCGAGCGCGCCCGAATCGTTGTCGATATTGATGCTCAGGTCGAGACTGTCGCCGTCATCGCTGGCCGGATTTGTATCGGCAGGGGTTTCTTCAGGCGAAGGCTCCGCTGGATCGGACACGGGCAGGTTATCCACGGTGTCGGGCGGGGCCTGTTCGTCCGCGGGAAAGAGCGCGTCCAGAAGCCTCTGGGCCAGGTTGGAGAGTCCGGTGATGAGGCTCGGGACCGACAGCAGCGTCGCCGCCGCGCTGACAAGCCCCGTGATGGCCTGGCTGATACTCGTGAAGAGGGAAGGGAATGTGAACAAAGACATGGAAATCTCCGGGTAGTTGAACATGAACAAGCGTATATACGACCAGATTTTGCCCGCCGTGTCAAATCGGGTGGGCGATCATGTCGCGGGAATCCTGTCCGCGAAGACGCCGGGCATTCCGCCCCGTGATCCGGATCGGCGCCGCCGTTGCATGAGCACAACAGGCTTGCCGATGCCAATGCGCGGCGGCCCATGACGCGGCTCTCGTCCGCCGGGGCGGCAAAACGCGCTGCCGCGCACGGCGGACGCCGTCGCACTGCGTTTATCATTGCCCATCTTTATTCTCTTGTCCGGAAGCGCGCCATGATCGAAACCCTCCATATCATCCCCGTGACCCCGTTCCAGCAGAACTGTACCCTGCTGTGGTGCGGCAAGACCCGCAAGGCGGTCGTGGTCGATCCGGGCGGCGAGATTGAACGCATCCGCGCCGCCATCGACAAATTGAATCTTTCCGTCGAGCGCATCCTGCTCACGCACGGCCACATCGACCATGTCGGCGGTGCGGCGGCGCTCTCCGCCGCGCTGGCCGCGCCCATCGAAGGGCCGCATCGGGAAGATGGCTTCCTGATCGAGGGCGCGTACCTTGCCCGGCAATGCGGGATGTTCGGTTTGCCTCTTGTCGAGGGTTTCACGCCCGCACGCTGGCTGGACGATGGCGATGAAATACATTTTGGCGACGAAACCTTGCACGTCATCCACGCGCCCGGCCACACGCCGGGGCACGTCGTCTATTTCCATGCGGGCGCGAGGCTGGCGCAGGTGGGCGATGTCCTTTTCCGGGACTCGATCGGGCGCACCGATTTCCCGCGCGGCGACCACGCGGCCCTCATCCGTTCCATCCGCGAACGCCTGTTTCCGCTCGGCGACGACGTCAGCTTCATTCCCGGCCATGGGCCGATGTCGACCTTCGGCAGGGAGCGGGCGCGCAATCCCTATGTCGGCGACGGCGCGGGCGTTTGATCCGTCCGGCACGTGTTGCACGGGAACAACAGGAAAAGTGCGGGTTCACGCCTGTTTTCGCTGCCGGACTTGCGCGAACCCTTGCCGGCTTTGCACAATTGCCGCCAACTTCTCGCCCGAGAGGTCCAGTTGGGCTCTTGCCGTCGCGGGAGCGCCGCTTCAACTTGAGGAGAAATACATGCAAAAGAAACTGATCGCGCTGGCTGTCGCTGGCCTCGTGTCCGCCCCGGCTTTCGCGCAGTCGAACGTGACCATCTACGGCACCATCGACTACGGCTATACG